>JBBQVV010000189.1:0-13219 GCA_038211235.1 Chthonomonadales bacterium
GTATGTCGGCGGAGGAGACGCTTCTCCGCCACAGAATGTTTCTACAAACTGCCCGTGCGGTCAACGTGTACGGAAAGCTTGTCGTGACGCCCGGAACTACCGAGTCGGAGTTGGACGCCATCGTTGATACGATCGCCGCGGTTGATTACAGCATCCCTTTAATCCTCCAGCCGGTGACGCCGTTCGGCTTTGAGCCACTGGATGTTTCTGCTGCGGCGCTGATTCGTCTTCACGCACGCGCATCACGACGCCTAAACGAGGTGCGGGTAATTCCCCAGACTCACAAGATGATGAAGATGGTGTGAGGAGGCGAATTTTTGCAGCAGGGACTCAGTGCCGAGAGGCGAGCAGAGATCCTCGAACAGTTCAGCAGCCGATCGATCCTGGTAGTCGGCGACCTTATGGTAGACGAATACCTGCACGGAGCGGCTCGCCGCATCTCGCAGGAGGGCCCGGTCATGGTGATCGAGGTCGTCTCAGATGAGCTGAAACCGGGCGGCGCAGCCAACGTCGCAAACAATCTTGTAGGTCTCGGCGCTCGAGTCTGTATTGCCGGCGTAGTGGGCGATGACGAAATCGGCCGCCTGCTATGCCAGGAGTTAACGAATCTGCGAATAGACATTGATGGGATTGCCAGGGATCCAACGCGGCCCACAACTCGGAAGACACGGATCGTGGCGCAGAGCCAGCAGGTAATGAGGATCGATCGGGAACAGACGCAGCCGATTGCAATCGAAGTCAGTCGCGGACTGTCAGAATACGTGGAGCGTACGTTGCCCCTCGTCGATGCGCTGCTGATCTCCGATTACCGTAAGGGCGCCTTCACCGAGGCCCTCGCGCGCACGCTGTGTGACCTGGCGAAAGCGGCGGGCAAGCCGCTCATCACCAACCCAAAGCCTGCAAGCGCGCCATGGCTTAGAGGGTCAATGGTCCTTTCGCTGAACCAGATCGAAGCCGAGGAGCTGGCCGGCACAACTCTGCCGAACGACGATAGCGCATTGCGCGCGTTCGGCGAGCGTCTGTCAGAAACGCTGGACACCGATACGCTAATGGTGACGCGGGGCGCGCGCGGGCTCTGCCTGTGGCTGCGCGGTGGAGAGTATTATCGTATTCCGGCGCACCTGGTCGAGGTGGCGGATATTGCTGGAGCCGGCGACACTACGATCGGCGCGATGGCGCTCGCACTCGTGAGCGGAGCATCCGTCGTGGAAGCCGGCGAGCTCGCGAACCTTGCGGGCGCATGCGTTGTTCGGAAACACGGAGTAGCCACTCTTACCCGGGACGAGCTCCTAAACGCGATTTAATCCGGCCCGGAAATATCCACGTTCCTGCACCGTCTGCTTTCTCAAATCCGAAGTCGATATCGTAGACCTTGCGCACTGGCAAGATCTCGAGCGGCGCTTCGACGAGCCTCTTACCTCGCCGCGGTTTCGGCGTGAATCGCGAACTCATCGATGACCGCGCCATCCGGTTGGATTGCACGCACGGATATCGTGCCCCCGTTCACCATCAGTTCGCAATGGTGATGCGCCATTTTGGCCTTGATGACGAAGGGGGTGTCCGGCGTGACCTCATACAGCGGCGCGCCGCCTCCGCCCGTCACGATGTACGTAATTCCATGAGCTTCGTGCCGCTGATAGTCGTGGTCGTGGCCGTTAATAACCAGTTGAACGCGGCCCTCTCGCAAGATCGGTTCGAGCCGGCCGGCACGCTCGGCGGATTCCATTCGACGGCCAGGCTTGTCCACGCAAGTGTAGATCGTATGGTGGAAGAAAACGATCCTCCAGATGGCTTTCTGATGCTCCTGTAGATCTTTGCGCAGCCACTGCTTTTGCGCCTCATACTCCGCCTGTGGTCTATTGCTGTCCAGCGCGACGAAGTGTGCATTACCATAGTCGAAAGAGTATTCCGCTGGAACCGCGAAGTAGCGAAAGTACGGATCGCCGTGGCGCTCATGGTTTCCCAGGCTGGGGTAATATGCGGTTTCACTCAGCGCCTTGCCGGCGATCCGCCAGAACTCGTCCCACTGTGACTCGTTCGTCCCATCCGCCACCTGATCGCCGGTCTGCACAATGAAATCGGGGCTAAACCGGCTCATCCGCGCAAGAACCGCGGCGTGAACGCTCGGTTGCGTCCGATTGTCGCCATAGGCGACAAATCGGAACGGCTGTCCGGCGGGGGCTGCTGTCACGAACTTACCGGACTTCACATCTTCCATGCAAGCTACCGTATAAGCGTAGCGAGTGTAGGGTTTTAGACCGGTCAGCTTGACGCGATGCATGGTCGCTTCGGCGGTATCCCTGACAACCGCGGCACTGCCCGTAACGGTTACAATGCCTGTTGCCGGTCGTTCACTTGCCCAGCAGACCGTGATTCCCGTCAGCGTCGGGTTCATGAGGTAGGGACCCTTATCGATCCCGGATGCGTTGACGCGCATCCCTCCGCCGAGCAGCGCGGCCACAAATGCAAGGCGCAATCGTATCATCCATCGATCCACGATCTGGTCGATCCTTCCGTCTGTTTCTAAACTCCTGCTGAATTACGGAGCCTGGTCTTGCCTCTGCTTGTGGGCGATGATTGCGGCCCTTTGCTTCTCCGTCATCGCGGAGTTTACACCATCGTTCGATCGCGAGGATTGGCAGCCCGATAGAGCAAGTATCGTCAGTATACCGGCGAATAACGCCTTGCCGCGCATTGAAATAGAGCGAAGCACGTTGTCCTCCAGTTCACTGGTAGTCGACATAGCCGTGTACGGATTCTTAGGCCGAACTAAGATAGGACGACTACGGCGTTTCCGTCCAGAAGCCGGTGAAATAGTCGTGCACCACGTGCTGACAGGTTTCCGTGTCGGACTGGACCGGATATCCGCTCACGCCGCCGAGCGCGGCATAATCAGATGAAGCATTGGGATCGTAGCACCATTTGAGCGCGTCCGTCTCACTCGCCGGCCTTGCCGTCAAGCCATAGCCGGTATACTGTCCAGCCTGCATCCTTATGATCTTGGCATGACCATCCACAAAGCAGTAGTTGAGGCTCGACAGATGGCGAATCCCGTGAGTTGCAACGGGCCCGTCCGCACCACTGAAGATATTGTCCATGGCAATCGAGTAGCCCGGCGTGTCGTAAGTGTCGCCGAATGCGACACAGTCTGCCGGCGCCGTTATTGCCGCGATCGATCTGCCTGGCCGCGAACCGTTCGGCAGTTGGAGGGTCAGGCCGAACCCGCTGTCACTGACCCAGCCGTCGTTATAGCCGTAGCCTAACAGTTTCCCACCCAACTCAGCAGGGTATTTGGAACCGGTCTTTGTGGTCGTCAAGGAGCGATCCGGGCAGAGCATCATCGGCCAGTTCTTCACGTACGGCTGAATCAACCGATACCAGTATCCTCCGGAGACATAGTTGCCGTTCGTATCCGTTACCGACGGAGAATTCTGCAGAGGGGTAACCTCATCGTAATCCTGAGTGTACATGGCATATGCCAGCCCCGCCTGCTTCAAATTGCTGAGACAGGAGATGCCGCGCGCCTTTTCACGCGCCTGGGCAAACACGGGAAATAGAATAGCGGCGAGAATGGCGATAATTGCAATAACGACGAGTAATTCGATGAGTGTGAAAGCGGTGCGTTTCATCCGGCGGGTCTCCTTTGCCCAATCGTATTTACCATACTGCGCAAGTATGTGGCCTTCGCGTTAAGATGGTGTTAAGGTTTAACTAAGGTTTGGTTAAGGATAACTGTGGGAATGCTGAGCGCGCGGTGGAACAACCGCCGGAGCCCTCTCCTGACCTTTCCCCGAAATACCGCAAACTTCGGAGCCGGCCGCGCACCTCTACGAAATGCTGGATGAGACGGTTGACATGGTCGAAGCGCAATACTATAATCGCCACAATACGATTGTCGCGCGATAGCCGCGCCGTTAGAAACTACGAGGTAGCTTCGAGGAGAGTCTATTTGGTCCGCAAAACCGTCTCAGTATGCGTCCGCATCCTTCGCACGACGGCTCTTGCCTTGCTTATCGCCGTGTGCGGCACCGCCGGCTCCACGGCTTGGCAGACAGGGACCGCACAAGCAAGGCCGGTGACGAGGAGCGCCGCGACCGCGGCTGCTCTACCCACGCTCGGTTTGGAACAGGGCGTCATCGCTATCGAGACTCAAGGTTTCATCCTCAAGCTCGTTAGAGCATCCCAAACGGTCGCCATGTTACAGCCTAGGTCGACGCCCGGGTTCTCCTTTACGCCGGCGGATCGGCTCGAGGCACGCGCGAGCAACGGATACAACCACCTCGGTGACATATGTATGCGCGTCCGCCGGAGCAAGTCGGGTGGCTGGAGCGATTTTAGTTCCGCGGCAGGGCGGCATCCAGTAATTGCGCTCCCGGCCAATGGCAGCGTTCTGGCAGCCGCCGATTTGACGCCAACGCTGCCCGCGGACTGTCCTCTGAAGGTCACGCGGACGTGGGCAAGTGAGAACGGCAGCCTTATTCTGCTATTCGACCTTAGGAATGTGGTTTCCGAGCCGGTTCGGCTCGGCGCGCTCTGCCTTCCCATGATATTCAACAATATCCTTTCGGACAGGTCGCTGGCGCAAGCCCACGAGAATTGTTCGTTCTTTGACCCGTACGTCGGCCAGGACGGCGGATACCTGCAGGTGACTCGTTTAAACGGACACGGTCCCGCGCTGCTCGTACTGCCTTTAGGCAATACGCCGTTTGAAGCGTACCAGCCACTAAGTGAACCCACACGGCCCAACCAGACATTCGAAGGCTCCTTTGCATGGATGGTTCATAGCCAGGCATATGCGGAAACCGAATGGAAGCGCGTTAATCCATGGAACCCGCCGAGTGGGGTTACGTTTGTTCCGGGTGAAACACGTAGGTACGGCGTGAAGCTTGTACTGGCAAACGAGATCCGGGATATCGAAAAGACACTTATGGCGAACAACCGACCAGTCGCTATTGGAATTCCTGGTTACGTTCTGCCGATGGAGTCGCACGGCCACCTGTTTCTGCACTCCTCGCACAAGGTAAAGCGGATCGAAGTCGAGCCGAAGGGTGCGATTTCGATCGAAGCGGATAGGACCGCTTCCGGAGGTTGGACTGCCTACTCGCTGCGCGGCAAGGCATGGGGGCGAGCTCGAATAACTGTGACGTATGCGGGCGACGAGAAGCAATCCATTCACTACTATGTGATTAAGCCGGCTGCAGAGGCCGTGTCGGACCTTGGCCGATTCCTGTTCTCCAAACAGTGGTTCGTAGACCCTCACGATCCGTTCCACCGAAGCCCGTCCGTCATTAGCTACGATCGAGAGGCCAACCGAACGGTTGAGCAGGACAGCCGGGTCTGGATCGCGGGCCTTGGCGACGAAGGTGGATCCGGATCGTGGCTGGCCGCCGCCATGAAGGAGTTCGGCAAGCCGGACGCCACTGAAATCGCCAAATTCGAGGAGTTCGTAGACCAGGTGTTATGGGGAGGTATCCAATATCGCACTGGACACGACCAGTATGGCGTACGTAAGAGTCTGTTTTTCTATGGACCAACCGATGTCCCGGGCTTCAAATACGACAGGTCGCTCTTCTGGGGTTCCTGGACAAGCTGGAACAAATCGGCCTCGGAATCCATCGATCGAGCCTACAACTACCCGCACGTCGTCGCGGCATACTGGTCGCTCTATCGCCTTGCGCGCAACCATCCGGGCCTTGTCACTCACCATCCCTGGGCCTGGTATCTGGACCACGCCTATCAGACGGTCAGTTTCCTTACAAGCTCGGGTACGGACGGCCGACCCAGGGTCGGCTACCTCAACACCGGCCTGATGGAAGGCGACATTTTCGTCATGCTGTTGAGTGACTTGAAGCGCGAGGGTTGGTACAAGAAGGCCGATGAGCTTGAGGCGAGGATGAAGAAGCGTACCGATCGCTGGAGCCGAGAGGCGTTCCCCTTCGGGAGCGAGATGGCCTGGGATTCTACTGGCCAGGAAGAGGTCTACGCCTGGTGCAGATATTTCGGATACGACGAAAAGGCCCGGGTTTCGCTGGATTCGATTCTGGGATATATGCCGACTCTGCCGCATTGGGGCTACAACGGTAACGCACGGCGATACTGGGACTTCCTGTACGGCGGCAAGCTGAGCCGAATCGAGCGCCAGATTCACCACTACGGCTCCGGCATTAACGCCATTCCGGTCCTGGCGGAGTACCGGCGTCATCCCGATGACTTCTATCTCCTGCGCGTCGGATTCGGCGGGACGATGGGTGCGCTGTCTAATATAGATCAGGAGGGCTTTGCCTCCGCCGCGTTCCATTCGTTTCCTTCAACGTTGAAGTGGGATGCCTACTCAGGCGATTACGGCACGGGTTTCTTTGGACATGCACTGAATGCCGCCACCTATGTGATTCACCATCCCGAGTTCGGCTGGCAGTCGTTTGGCGGTGACGTAACAACGCGCGGAGACTGGGTGAGTGTACGGCCGCGTGATTCGTTCGGAATGCGCGTGTATGTCGCCCCTCGAGGCCTTTGGCTTACGCTCGATGCCGGCACATTCGACCGTGTGGAGGTCGAAACACGGACTCATATCGTGCGAGTGGGCTTGTCAACTGCATCGACGTTCACGCCGCGCGCTCTGCTTCGCATCGAGCAGCCGACGCATATTTCGGGCGTGGGAACTTATCGGCCGGCCGGCAATCTCACGAGCGAGCGAGGGGCATTTATCGTGCCGCTGACCACCAAAACGACCTGGGTGGTGTTGAGCGATTGACGGACGTATCGACACGATGGGCGCCAGTCTATTGGTTTCGGACACTGTTGTCGTGGCCATACTTGCGGCGATGCGTTAGCGGGTACAATACTACTCGTCGAACTGCTCGCCCACCGAGGCAAGGCACGGTTTACTGCAAACGATCCAACGACCCGACTTTTACCTCGCACTATCGCCAGTGATCCGGCGCCCGGTCTCGATTCCTGCGCGCCCTGATAACGTGAGCAACAAGTGGCCCACATGCGTTTCCACAACGTCATGGACGTGCCTCGTCCGACGGCTCTGCGGCCCTTAGGAGAACGCTTTGAAACTTTCAGTAATTCTTGCGACGTGCGTTGTTATGCTTGGCAGTAGTGCGGTATGGGCGCAGGCGCCCGTACACGATCAGAAGTGGATCGAGAACGAGATCCGAAAGGCGGATCTGTTTCACGCATTGACGGTCGGAGATCCCGAGGGCGTAAAGGCTGCTCTCAAGCGAGGGGTCGATCCGAACTGCACGAACAGCACTATCACCGCGCAGCCGCTCCTCTGGGCTGCGTTGGCCAGCACTCGCGCCAATGTGGAAACACTTCTCGCAGCGGGCGCGAGGCTGAACCAGACTGGTCCCTATGGAAACTGCGTTACGTGCGCCGTAGTCGGCCGCCACGAAGAACTTGCTCTCGCTCTGCTCGCGAAGGGCGCGTCTCCGAACGAGCAGCGAGTAGATGGCGCCACTGCGTTGTCCCTTGCCGCGGCCGACGGGCAGGGCCGGCTCGTTTTGCGGCTGCTCGCAATGAAGGTCAACCCCAACCAACAGGATCGCGATGGAGCGACTCCTCTGATCTGGGCAGCGAGGCGCAATCAGTCCGCGATGGTAGAAGCGCTGATCGCCTCAGGAGCAAAGGTAGATCTCGCCGACAGCCACGGTCGAACACCGCTGATGTACGCATCGATGAATGGATTCCCTGCCGTGGTCTCCACTCTGCTCCAGCATCGCGCCAAACCGGAGCTCCGGGATCAGGGCAAGGCCACTGCGCTGCTGCTGGCTGCACGCTATAGCGGAGACCAACGTGTGATACGCGCCCTTCTCAATGCGGGAGCGAGCGCTGCCGATGTGGACGCGTCCGGTAAGTGCGGCTGGAAGCTCGCAAGCTCCCGTAGGTACGATGAAGCGGCTGCAATGCTGCGCGCGAAAACGCCGTCCGCTCTGCTCGCCCAGGCTCGGGCGACGAATCCCATTTCCGTCAGCCGGCGGATTCAGAACAGCATAGGCCTGATCCAAACGAGTATCCGGGCGTTCCAGCAGCGGACGAACTGCGCTTCATGCCACCAGGAAGGCCTCGCGCTGGTAGCGCTCGGCGCCGCAAAGGACCGCGGCTTCGCCGTGGACGGCAAGGTAATAGAGGAGGCGCTGCAGAGGATCGGTTCCGATTCTGAAAATCTTGGGCCTGTCCTCGCACAGATTCCGGCCAATCCTGAGATCGCGAAGCTTGCTCCCGCCTACGACATAGGGGATTTAGCTCCGGGTAGCGGTTACATCTTCGCGGGAATGCATGCGGTAGGTGTGCCGGGTAATCCTGGTTTGGCCGGACCGGCAATGCTGATCGCGCAAAATCAGGAGCGTGATGGAAGCTGGCGCTACTATTTCCATCGGGAGCCGATGCAGTCGAACTTTGCGACGATCTCACTCTTTGCGCTCAAGGCGATGAACGCATACGCGCCACCGGAAGCCGCGCCAATGATCGAGCAGGCAAGGGTGAAAGCGAGGGCGTTCCTGCTGGGGTTTCGTGCCGAGACCGCTGAGATTGCGGCTGCTAGGGTGCTTGCCTTACAGGAGGCGGGCGCTTCCGCGGGCGAGGTTTCGGGCTGCGCGCGGGAGCTTGTCGCACTGCAAAGGCCGGATGGCGGCTGGTCTCAGACGCCGTCGACGACCAGCGATGCCTACGTAACCGGGATGGCTGTCTACGCTCTGCACAAGGCGGCTGGCCTGCCGGCAACCGAGCCGGCGGTTGCTCGCGGGGTTCAGTTCCTGCTGCGCACCCAGGACGAGGACGGCTCCTGGTACGTCAACAAACGCTGTATGCCGGGAAACACTTACTTTAACGCAGGCTTCCCGCATGGACAATCGCAGTTTAGCTCGTTCGCCGGGACCGCGTGGGCGGTGATGGCCCTCACAGAGACGTCGCCCGCTCAAGGAAAGACCGCAAGTCGGTAGGAGGGCCGCGCGGCCCGTATGGGGGGTCGCCGACGGCTGCATGTATCCAGCAACCAATTGCACTCCCTACTTGCGCGCCTATTCCAGCTCGGCCAGCTTCTCTGAAAGGGCGGTCACTTCGGCCGCGATGTGAACGATGACATCGTTAATATCGCGGCCGGTTACTATCTGTGCGAGGCTGTCCAGCTGTCCAAAACAGCGTATCAATCTGATCTCGGACATGAGCTTCAGGTAGGATTGCCGGTTATTCGAGCAGAGCTCCGCGACGGTGTTTTCCACATCAGCCTGAAACGGACCCTCGTTAGAGAGCAGCGCATTCAGCAGCTTCAGGCACGACTCTTCGTCCATGAACAGATAATTCCTCAGTCACCTCGGGAGAGCGTTCATCCTTGGCGACAGCGGTCTGGACCCCCAGTACTGCGCTACGCCGGACGCCAAACTCGAGGATCTGGTAGATTAGGGCGGCTGCCCATCGGAGATAAGACGCTGGACGGTGCGAACCGCATTGTTGTTCGTGTCACAAACCAGGATATTCCCGAACGAGTCTACTGTCAGCCCTATCGGATGGTTCAACTGCCCGTTCGGTCCGTCGACGAGTCCTGCGGTGGTGCCAATGAGAGTGACGACTACACCCTGAGGGCTTATGCGCCGGATCCGATTGTTTGAGAAGTCGGACACATACAGGTTGTGCACAGTATCGCCGCAGATGCCCGTTGGGAGGCTGAAGCGGGCAGCGGCGCCGGTCCCATCCGTCGTCCCGGTGCTAAGAGCCGTGCCCGCCAGCGTACTTACGGAGTAGGCATTCGCTCCGGATCTCGCAATGACACGGATCGTGTCGTTCTTCGTATCTGCCACGTACGTCTTACCGTCCGTGTCGGCATAGAGACCGAAGGGACCGTTAAATCTCGCCGCGCTGCCGGCGCCGTCGATAGATCCGCTCACGTTAGCAGCACCGGCGATTGTGGTGACAACGTAAGATGCGGATAGACCGGGGTCGCCGGTCACGTAGGTTACTTTGCGGATGACGTTCGATGTCACTTCCGATATGAAGATGCTGCCTCCTCCGTCCACGCAGATGCCAGCTGGGTCGGAAAATGCCGCGATCGATCCGGCGCCGTCCGTTACAGCGTTTGTACCGGTGCCGGCAATCGTCGTGACCGCCAGCTGGCCGCCGACGGATGCGATTCTTCGAATACGGCGATTGCCGGCATCGGCGACGTAGAGACTGCCATCGAGGCCGGCGGCGATCCCGCGCGGTCCATTGAACTGCGCGGTGTTCGCCGGCCCATCCAGAAAGCCGGCGGCGTTTCCGGCGATCGTCGACAGTCCTCCGCGGGCGTCCAACGCACGGATTCGATGATTCTGCTGGTCGGCCACGACAGCACGGAAGGCGCTGAAAGCCGGTGGCGGCGCAACGGCAATGCCAAATGGGCCGTTGAATTGGGCAAGTCGTCCCGGGCCGTCGCTGTCACCTGGCGTGCCGTTCCCCGCGAGCGTGGTCATGTAGGATGCGCCGACCCCGGGCAGATTGACCAGCTGAGTGTCGGCCTCGATATAGGCGGTGAAGGAGAAACCCGACACGCCGGCGGGAACATAGAACTGTAGATCGACTCCGTTCTGAATGTTCTGGAAACTCTTCGCCCATGCGACGGTCAGACTGCTGCCATTCGGCAGCTCCTGATCCCAGTTCAGGACCCGTACCGGCTCCGTCACTGAACTCGAGACGCCGCCTGACGTCAGCCCACCGTTTGCGAGGTTCACTTTGCGGATTCGCTGGTTGCCCTGATCGACAATCTCCAGAGTAGCAGAAGGGCCTGGACCCGCTGTGCGGAGTTCCACGGCCGCAATGCCGAATGGGTTGGCGAACTTGGCGAGACTTCCGTCGCCGTCATGGTATCCGGAGCCACTCGTAAGCGTGGTGACGTTATAGTTCCCAGCCTCATCGTGTCCATTCCCCGCGACATACGTGATGAAGCGGATCAGGCCGCCGTTCTTATTCGCAACAAACAGCGCAAAATCGCCTCCTATAGCCGCTGGCGGGACGACGGCAATACCGGAAGGCGAGTCGAACTGAGCCACCGATCCCGCTCCATCCGTCGATCCCGCGCCGTTCCCGCCCGCGATCGTTGTGACCGGCGCTCCGGCGAGATCGGGGTCCTGCACGCGTCGGACGGCGTTGTTGCCCGTATCGGTAACGAAGAGGTCAATGCCCGCGGAGATGCCGTTGGCGGCAAAGGCCAGGTGATTGGGATTGTTGAACCTGGCCGCGGACGCGTTCGCATCGACAAAT
The DNA here is from genome assembly GCA_038211235.1 of Chthonomonadales bacterium. GTDB lineage: Bacteria > Armatimonadota > Chthonomonadetes > Chthonomonadales > Chthonomonadaceae > DATGJU01. Next base: position 11,236 of record JBBQVV010000189.1, read on the forward strand.
CCGGGTGACGCGCTGCCTGCGATCGGCGCAGTTGTATAGGATGCCGCGACGTTTCGAGGTCCGGCGCCGGTCAGTAGTACCTGGCGTATATCATTTGACTCGCTGACGTAGATGTGGTCGCCGAAAAAGGAGACCGCGATACCCGAGGGACTGGAAAACGTCGCTACGTTTCCCGCGCCGTCGTTATGGCCCGCGGTACCTACGATACCCGCGATCGTGCTGACCTCACCGAGCGGCGTGATACGTCGGATTGTATGATTGCCCGTGTCGGCAACAAAGACGTCGCCGTAGCCGTCCACCGCGACCTGACCGGGCTTGTTGAATCTCGCCGCCAATCCGTTACCGTCTGTGCCGCCGGGATTCAAGGCCAGGCCGGCAAACGTCGTGACCGTGCCGTCCGGAAACAACTGACGGATCGTCGAGTTTCCGCTGTCGGAGATGAAATAGGAGCCGAGGCTGGGACCATCTCCAGCCGCAATTCCGACTGCATTCTGGAATGTCGCCGCCAATCCCACGCCGTCCGCGTGGCCGATTGCGCCGCTGCCGGCCGTGGTGGAAGCGATCACGCTGCTCTTGACAGCGTTGGTAGTCACGTTCGAAATGCCGCCGATGACCACTCGCCCCGATGAAAACGCCTCGTTGGAGTTGTTCGTTATTGCAAGCGCCAGGTGACGCTTGCCGCTGTCGCCGCCTACGGTCAGCAGATCTGAGCTGGAAAACGTGACGGCTCCGCCGGTGAGAATGGCCCTGCCATACGCATCGCTAGCCGAAATCTTAACCTTGCCGGTCGCCACGTTCACGTCGAAGCGCGTGATCTTACTCTTACGGCTCAATGCCGTTCCGCCGGCGCCGACGTGAAGGTTCGAACCACCTGTCGAAACGCCGCCACAGCCGCACATGAGCGGCAGCAGGACCAGAGCCGAGAGCCATCTGCAGCTCAAATGGATACTGGCGCATCGCATTCTAACCTCTCCTTCGAACGAATCGTTACGCCTTATTCTAAGTCGGAGCCGCGCCGCTCAGCGAGGTCCGGCTCCCGCAATGACCTGGGTTGTGAACGTGAACGGAGTCTTGGTGGGATCGTCGAACCGCAGCGTTATCGTCGTGGTCGCTCCTGGAGCCAGGCTCCCAACCAGCAGATCGATGTATGGCCGTCCTGCAGGAAGAAACGCGCTGGTGTCCGCTGTCTTGTTGGCTAGGGCAACAAAGGGCGGCAGGCTCGACAGGACAAGGGAGACCGGACCGTTGACCGGGGTTGCGCCGGTGTTCGTGAGCTGGACCAGCCCTACGAACTGCATGGTCGTGTTGTTGTAGCTGATGGGGCCGCGGACAACGGTCATCTGACTCGAAACGTCCGTCGCACCCGAGTTAACCGTGAGAGCGATCGTCGCCGGAGCGCTCGTCTTGATTCCATTTCCCACGGTAAACGCAACGGAGTCCGAACCTGCATATCCGGTATTGGGAACGTAGGTAATGTTTGGCGCCGTTCCGGAAAGAGTTCCATGCGCGGGCTGTTGAGAAATGACATAGATCAGCGGCAGCGGAGGACTGTCGTCTCCGTCGGTACCGCTCAGAGTGATCCCGACTGATGTATTCTGCTGGGTTGTTACCGTCTGAGGATTGGCGACAGGCGTTGCGACCGCTACGGTGATGGTAACCGTAGCTGTGGGGCTCGTCAATCCCGACGTGTTGGTGACCGTGAACTTGAAGCTATCGACTCCGTGAAATCCCGTGTTCGGCGTGTAGGTCACGGCGCCGGTTGAAGCCTTGAATCCGCTCAGCACACCGTGCGCCGGGCCGGTTCCAAGCGCGAACGTCAGCGTCTGGGCCGGACTGTTAGGATCAGAACCCGTCAAGGCAATGGCGGCCGCGGTATCGTGGCCCGCGCTGACGCTCTGTGCCTTGGCCGTCGGAGCCAATGCGCCGACGGTGAGTGTCTTGATCGCGGAGGCTATTCCATTCGCAACGACTTCCAGGTCGTAAT
>JBBQVV010000190.1:0-13188 GCA_038211235.1 Chthonomonadales bacterium
TGAGCGGCCGCCGCCGAACGACCCGCCACCGCCAAACGATCGGCCGCCGCCAAAGGACCCGCCTGATGGCCGCGGCGTATTGCTGAAACCAGAGTTCCCACCGCCAAAGGAGCTTCTACCTGCCGTGCCGCCACCGAACGCCGAACCGCTGCTTCGACCACCGAACGAGCCGCCACCGATGGCGCTGCCCGACCGACCGCCGCCAAACGAGCCTGTTGAGCCGGAAGCGCTGCCGAAACCACCGCCGAACCCGCGACGGCCGCTGCCGAACGACCCTGTCGAGCCGCCGTTACGGAAGCCGCTCGCCGCTCGTCCCGCCCCAAACGATCCGGTGGACCGAACACCGTAATTGTTGTATACAGATCGGAGCGGCACATAGTTGGTATGAGTCGTGTAGTAGCTGCGGTACGAGTTATAGTTGCTGTAACGACTTCCTCCAATGCTGATGTAGAAGCCAGGCATCCACATGGGATGATACGGAGATACGCCCCATAGGCCGCCGTAGTATTGCATGCCCGGATACCATCCCATGCCGATGTAGTCCGCCCAGGTTGGCGCAAGACCCACGTAGACCGGCTGAGTATAGGCGTAGTTCTGAGCGAACGGATACCACCTGGCTCCCTGCGCCGCAGCATTCTCCACATACCCTCCTGGCGACAGGTACAGCACGGGCGCGTTGCCCTCATTGGAGAAGTAGGGGCCGCCGGAAGTCTGACCGAATTTCAGAACGTAGAGATTCTGATTTGCAAAGGGAACCACGATCGTTTCGCCGGACTGCGCGAATATCTGATACCCACCCTGGTCAAAAACGGCGCGCACAACCGGAACGTGTTGGTTTAGCGGAACGTCTTGCCACTGATAGACTCCCGCTCCGCCGGGCGCCTGCATCGCATTCGCCTGCATCTGAGCTCCCGCGCCGATCGGGGGCGCTTGCGATACGGGCAGCGTACTTTGCTGACTGCATGCCAGGCCGACGAATGCAAGCGGTATCAGAAGCAGCGCTGCGCGGCTCCATCTTCCCATGTTAGGTCTCCCTCCAATTGGCTGCGTCTCACGATGCAGCCCCACAAGTACGCGGCGTGATAGACACTCAATATATCTACGGCAAAACCTTGTTCAGGTTACATTGGGATTGCTGCGGGAAAACAAGACCTTGACTGGAGTCGGTAGGGGCCACGTACCCTTGACGCACCGACTCCATGCCTGTACAATAGTTTCGATGAATTGACAGTCGCGGCGCAGCTTGCGGCATCGCGTTAGGAGTACTTCCATTCCCATGGCGACCTGGACCATCGTTGGATTGACACTGCAGGAGGCATGGCGCAAGCGAACCGTTCTCGGCGCGCTGCTACTCGGCGCCCTGGTACTTGCGTTCTCCTTGCTGTTAATTCTCATCAAGGCGAGGATGGCTCACAATGTAGCGATGCATGAGCGCGGCTGGAACGCTGAACGGTTCGCAACGGAATATCCTAACGCGCGCGCGATGATTACACTGCTGTGTCTGTTCTTCATCAGGACCCTTGGGATACTGTTCGGGCTGCTCCTTGCGGGAGGAGCGATCTCAGGCGAGATCGAAGCCGGGCTGCTTGCCGTCATCCTCGCAAAGCCAGTACCCAGGTGGCAGATCCTGACGGGAAAGTGGCTCGGCCTCAACCTGGTCGCCGCGGGAAGCGTGCTTACCTGGACAGCCATGGTATGGTTCTCGCTGCGCTTTCAAACCGGTCTGGCGATCAATCAGCTCTTCTCGGCTGGGCCGCTGCTGTGCCTCTACGCAGTAATGTCATGCACGCTGACTCTCACGTTCTCGACGACGTTCCAGCGCGTGCTCGGCCCGTCTATCACGCTCGTGATGGCCGTCATATCCTGGTGTGACGGCGTCTTCAACTTCCTCGGCGACTACTTCAATGTGCCGGCCCTGCACGTAACCGCCGATATCAGCTGTCTGCTCATGCCGCAAGGATACGTTGCCTGGTGGGTACGAGACGCGACGGAACAGGTTGCGACAAATCCCCTCGGCAGGGCGCCGGTAGAGTCGTCCCGGTTCCTTCAGCGCTGGGGACAGATGCACCTCCACGTCGCCCATCTGGATGTCGCCTACGTATTGATCTACATCATTGCCGTATTGTGCATCGGAATCCTTCTTTTCCAACGCCGAGAGATACACGGATGACTCGAATAAAGATCTGCGGAATCACTAACGCCAAGGACGCCAGAGCCGCTGTTGAGGCGGGTGCAAACGCGCTGGGCTTTAACTTCGTCCCGGAGAGTCCGCGCTATGTCGACATCGAAGGCGAGGTCCCGGAGATCCTGAGCTTATTGCCGCCGTTCGTCGGCCGCGTGGGAGTATGCTTCGAACCGTCTCAAGTTCCCAGCACCCTTGTCAGCCGGCTGTCCACGTTTCAATATTATTCCGATGATTGGCAGGTTGAGACCCCCTCACCCCGGCCCTCTCCCACAGGGGGAGAGGGAGGATCTCTAACCTCGCCCCGGCCCTCTCCCACGGGTGGACAGGGAGGATCTCAACCGTTCTCGGACGATTGGCAAATAGAGCGATACTCGGGCAAAGAGTTAGTGCGCGCGTTTCGGGTCAGAGACACAGGGTCCCTCGACGAGATCGCGAATGCGCTGGATTCCGGACGGCGACGCCCGACCGCCTTACTGCTCGACACGTACGCTGGTGACCGGCTTGGAGGAACCGGGGAGACGTTCAACTGGGATCTGGCGATAGAAGCTAAGCGGAGATTTTCCCTCCCGCTCATTCTAGCCGGCGGACTGACTCCCGAAAACGTGGAGGAGGCGATCGCTGTGACGACGCCGTACGGAGTCGATGTTTCGAGCGGAATAGAGGCCAAGCCAGGTCGCAAAGACCACAAGAGGATGACGGAGTTTGTGCGAGCCGTTCGTCGCGCCGATGAGCGCCTTGATCGCTCCTGAAAAGGGGACTACGGGCCTGGTTTATTCGTGAACCGGGTCGGCGGGAGACCCGTATGGATAAACTAGGTCCCTACGGATCCGTCCTGGACCCCGCCCTACTTCTGAGGGATTGAGGTCCAGTATTCACGACCTCGCGGGAACCTCTCATTTCGAAAAGACGGCGAACATAATGAAGGTCACCAGCCCGTTGTGTATCCCGTGCATGAGTATATTCGGAATCAGTGAACGATTGCGACGGAACACGAGCGCAAACACGAATCCGAGTGTCCAGAGCTGCAAGAAGCCCCCCGGCAGCGTGTTATGGGCGAGGGAGAAGACTGTCGCCGATAGAATCGCGCCGCACCACAGTCCCCACCTCATTCGAAGCGCATCGAACAGCAGACCTCGGAACATCATCTCCTCGACAATTGGCGCGCATATGCAGGCCTGTACGAGAACGAGCGACCGCGTCACTCCGTCCTGAGTATGGAGGATGATCAGATCTACCGGATGAATCGGCGTGTGAAAGTGTCGAAACAGCACTTCGGACACGTGAGCTGCGAGAAGTATCACCGGTACCGTCATGGTGTATCCGACGACTGCCGTGACCAGATCGCGACCGTATCGGCCGCGTCCGAATCCCAGGGCGCGCCAGGTCTCCCTCCAGGTGATCCGTCGTCGCTGCTCTCGCCCTGCAATCGTCTTTAGCGCCAACAGCGTGATACCCGTGATCGGAACATAGGCAAGAAGGTCGATGGCGAGATCGAGCCTCAACGCCACCTGATCCGGCAGCCTGGCAACGAGCGGAGTCAGTAACTGCAGTGGCCAGGCGATGAGGATGTACGATCCGAAATAGACGACAAACGCTAACAGCCGAGCACGGTAAGAGAACTCCGGCGCGGACGTGCCTGCCTGCGCCACAGCGAGCAACTCAGCCGCCAGGACGTTGTCCGGACCAGTTCGTCCGGAGATCGCATTTGCGGCGGTGGAATCGCCAATTGCTCGGACGATTCGTACGACCGTCCAGAGGATGGCGTAACCAATCAGCAGGAGCAGCCCCAACAGCCGGAGCGCCCCTTCGACCATGAGCAGCCCATACAGAGAGTCCGCGGAACGATGCGCCTGCCTGGCCGCGCGGGCAGCCTCCGCCTGCATGCCCGCTCGGTTATACATCTGCGCGGCAGCAACGTCCTCGAACCATCCAAGCCGCAATCGGGAAAGTTGTGCGCGCAGGACAACGGTATCGCCTGGATGCGGGGCAGTCGGCCCATAGATCGTAGCCCAGAGCGCCTGCTCGTCGCGCGATGGAAGCGTCGAGGCATCCGGGACCGCGATTTGATCTCGGATCCTTTTTGGCATTCCAGGCTTCGCAACCGGAATCGCAGCTGGTGGAGGAAGGTGTGGAATATGCCTGAAGGCCGCCATGCCTCCCGATCGATTAAACAGGCACAGGGCGATACCCAGCCGCCTCCAGGCGCCCGCGCGTGCAGTAGGCGATACCGAAAGTTCGCGCCAATCGTTTATCGCATCGTCGGCTAGTTTCTCGCCGACCATGCGCGCGATGCCGCCGAGGTGGGGCCGCTCCGGCGCCACGGCGCCTCGTCCGCGCTTCGAAACGACATGGGGCGAATCTGACCCCGCCGTGGCAGGGTGCGATTCTGCGGGCAGCGCGCCGTTCGGTCCTGGCGACTGACGAAGGCTCTCGGCAGCAGAGGAGATATAAACGATTTTTCGATTCGAGTAGTATTGGGAAAACGCGGTCTTCGTCTCGGCAATCGCCGCCTGTTCCTTCTGGATGAACTCGGAGCTGTCAAGCGCCAATGGCCGGCGATCGTGCATGAAGTTGCGGACCAACACAAAGCCCAACAGGACCGTCAGCGCGATCGCGGCCACCCAGGCCGGAACGAGCCGGCGAGAAGAGCTGAGGGCGGAAGCGGGCAGGGGCGGCACGTGAGGATGACCGGGCGAGGGATCGTCGTGCACGAATCAGTGCGCTCTATTCAGCATGGCGCGAACTGCCGACAGAATGATCATTACGAAAACGGGTGAGAAGTCCCAGCCGGCCGTACGCGAAGGCGGAAGCAGGCGCCGAAAGGGCTCCAGCATAGGATTCACGATACGACGCAGCATTCGGACCGCCGGGTTGTATGGCGACACGCCCGAGCCGAATGCCAGCAGATTTGAGATGATGACCTCGGCAACAACCAGCACGACAAGTGCGGTAATCACCCAATTCAGTATCACTATGACTTCAGGCGACATTGCAGTTCCCCTTACTGACCACGCTTTTGCCTGGCGAGTTTAGCTCGCGCACTCTTAAGCCGTACGATTGCAACAGGATCGTCCGGAAAGAGTGTCGCCTTCTCCCACGCGGCAATGGCTTTTTCTAATTGGCCAGTCCTCTCGTAGCAGTTAGCCAGGCTGTTCCAGGTCGTAAACGGGCAATCGAACTTGACGGCCTTTTCATAGTACGGGACCGCCGCCTTGTAGTCCTTACGCTCCAGCTGCCAGTATCTGCCCATCTCGTTGTACATGTAGTAGGTGGACGGGTTGGCGTCGATTCCATCTCTTAGGATGGCTTCCGCATCGTCGTTGCGGCCCGTGCTCCAGAAGAGATACGCTGGTGTAGCAAACGCCTCCACGTTGTGGGGATCGCCCTGTCCTACTATTCTGCACAAGTTGATCACATGGTTGTACTCTCCCTGATGTCCATGTACGTCCGCCTGTTCCCAAAGCTCACGCATTGTATCTCCCAATACGGCGTCCGTCAGCTCTTCTTGTGTCGCCTGCCGGTTGGCGGGAAGCGCGGACTTCGCATCCGCGTCACGCGCCGGATTCGAGAACGAGCGCTTCGTGGGCTTTGCGGGAGTGGCCTGTGAGCAGTGAGCCGGAAGTGCGAGCGTAAGCGCAACAAGGGCCAACGCCGGGCACAGGCAGGCAGCTATTATTCGGTCCATCGTGATGTTCATTCGTACCCATCCTGACTATGGCATCGACATTTCCCCCGAAGCGATCCATCCGCCTCAGACGGAGAAGTGCGGCGCGTCCCTCTCTGATCATACGTTACGGGTGTCTATTCGTCGATGATGTTTCCAGCGTCCTTACGACCTCGGCGGCCGCGAGCCGAACTGCGGAGTCCCTATGGCTCAGCAGGCGCTTCACCGGTCCGAGGGCACGCGGATCTCCGATGCGTCCGAGTGCTAGCACCGCGGCCTTGGGTATCGCATCGTCAGCATCCGCAAAAATCGCTACGAGGGACGGCACCGCGGATGGATCGCCGATCTTACCCAGGGCCTTCGCGGACTGCTCGCGCACGTCCTCATTACGATCTTTGAGACCACGGATGAGCGCAGGTACGGCGCGCCGGTCTCGAACGTTCCCGAGCGCCTGCGCGCATGTCCATCGCATCAGGTCCGAGGGATCCTTCATGCCGGTGAGCAGGCCGGGGACCGCAACGGCATCTCGCAGCTGGCTGAGCGCCGCGGCGGCGGCAACTCGCACATCGCGATCCCGATCGGTCAGCCCACCAATGAGGACGGGCACGGCTCGGTGATCGCCGAGCGAGCCAAGGGCAAACGCGGCATAGAATCTGACTCCAAATCGATCGCCCGCGGATTTCTCGCCTACGATTCGCATCAGTTCCGGGGCGACGGCGGGATTGCCGATCTTTGCAAGGGCAACCGCCGCGGTTCTCTGAACGCCGCGGTCCGGATCACGAAGCAGCGGAAGGACTGCCGGAGCGGTTGAGCGCTCCCTCAGCGCCCCGATGGCCGTGACAGCTTTCACACGCACCCGCGCGTTCTTATCCAAGAGCAGCGGGAGCAGCGCCGCAACAGCCCTCGGATCTCCCAGTTCGCCAAGGGCCCCCGTCGCCGCGGCGCGAACCGAGGCGTCAGGGTCCCGTACCGCGCGGGCGAGCGCTTCGCTCGCCCGCCGGTCTCCTACGATGCCGAGCAGTATAGCGCCAGATTCGCGGCTGCGCGACGCCGGCTCGCCAAGCAGCCGGATTAGCGCCGGGACATCTGACTTACGGCTAAGTGACGCCAGCGCTCGAAGCGCCTGCTTTCGAACGGACTCGACCGGATCGTTCAACGTCGACATAAGCGCGCCGTAAGCCGGCCGGCAGCTTGTTTGACCCCGCCTGGTCTGAGTCTCCTTTGCGAGCGCTTCGGCCGCATCCGCCCGAGTCGCGACACTAGGCGAACGTAGCCCTCGTGTCCAATCGCCCAGTTGATCTGCTCGCGCGGTAGTGCCGGGCGCCAGGATCACGCCGAGAATCGCGAGCTGGATCGTAGTCGGGACGGAACGGCAGATCGATATCGAGAGGCTAGTGCATCTCATTGTCGCCATAAAGCGTTTGAATGTAGCTGACTTGCCCGATATGGTATACAAGGTTCCAATAGTTCATCAACATCAGCTCGGCGAGAGTCGATGGCTGTTCCAACCAGGGCATCTTGACGGTCATCTCCAGATCCGTATCAGGAACGGAGGCTATGACTTTTGCGAGTGCCGCCGACCGCTCCTCAAGCTTTGCAATCGCCTTATCCACCGTGTCCACGTCGCCCAGCTCCCTTCCGTACGCTCCTTCAAAGTCGGGAGGAAGCGCGTGGTTCGTCAGGGTGTAGATACTAAATCCGCAGATAATGGCACACTCCTGCAGTTGACTCAGTGTGGTTCGCCCCTTCTCCAGCGGCTGCCAATTCACCTTATCCTCAGGCATCGCCCTGACATTGCGAATGAGTCCATTTACGGCCTCGTGGTTTAGCTTCGCAGCGAGCTGCTGAATGGTCGGCATCGTCTTCTCCTTATTTTATTTTCTCATCGATAAGCCGGTTCACTTCCCGGGGATCGGCTTTCCCTTGTGTGGCCTTCATCACCTGGCCGACAAGAAATCCCTTCTTCTGCGTGAATCCCTGCTCGCGTATCTCGGCGACGATTGTCGGGTTTTCCGAGATCACCCTCTCGACGATCGACATGATCGCCCCGCTGTCTCGAATGGTCTTCCATCCTCGAGTCTCGATGATGGCGTCCGGCTGCTCGCCAGTCGCAAACATCTCCTCCAGGAGAGACTTCGCGATCTTGCCGCTGATTGTTCCGTCGACAATCCGATTAATCATCGTTGCGAGATAGGCAGGCTTGACCGGGCTCTGTTCAATGGCCTTGCCCGCTCCGTTCAGCAGCCGAGTCAAATCGCCCATCATCCAGTTCGAAACAAACTTTGCATCGCCGCATGCCTTAACGGCCTCCTCAAAATAGCTCGAGAGATCGCGTGTATCAGTCAGGAGCGCGGCATCGTAGGGCGAAAGCCCGTATTCAGTCTCAAACCTGGCACGGCGTGCGTCCGGCAGCTCCGGCAGCTCCGCGCGAACCCCGTCGATCCACTCCTCCGAGATGTGGAGTGGCACAAGATCCGGATCTGGGAAATATCGGTATTCCTGCTCCTCCTCCTTGGATCGCTGAGAGAACGTGGCCTGTTTTGCTTCGCTCCAGCCTCGCGTCTCCTGAAGAACGCGCTCACCGTGCTCCAGCAGCTCGGCCTGCCGAGCACACTCGAACTCGACGCCACGCTGAACGGATCGAAACGAATTTAGGTTTTTGATCTCGGTCTTGGTACCGAAAGCATCCGTGCCGCGAAAGCGCACCGAGACGTTGGGCTCGCACCGAAGCGACCCCTCTTCCATCTTGCCGTCACATACCTCTATATAGGTCAGAATAGCCCTGAGTTTCACAAGATACTCGCGGGCCTCATCCGCCGATCGGATGTCCGGGGGAAACTCGGTAACGATCTCCATCAGCGGGACGCCGCTTCGGTTTAGATCGACGAAACTCTCGCGCACTCCGGCAGGGCTGTGAAACAGCTTGCCTGTATCCTCCTCGAGATGCACCCGCCGGATGTGTATGCGCTTTGCGAACCCGTTGACCTCGATATCGAGCCACCCGCCGACGCCAATGGGCACGTCATACTGGCTAATCTGGTAGCCTTTTGGCAGATCCGGATAAAAATAGTTCTTACGATCGAATTTGGCGTGCGGGTTGATTGTGCAGTTCAGCGCCAACGCCGTGCGAATAACGTGCTCCACCGCCTTGCGGTTCATCACCGGCAGTGCGCCTGGCATGCCCATACAGACCGGGCAGCATCGCGTGTTCGGCTCGCCGCCAAACGCGTTCCGGCAGCCGCAGAACATCTTGCTATCGGTTAGAAGCTCCGCGTGGCACTCCATTCCAACGATAGGCTCGTATTCCGGCATGCGTCTTCCTGCTCCTTACGGTTGACTTACTGCTGCGCCGCTACCGGCGGAACGCGGCGCCAATCCGTTGCCTGCTCATAGCAGGCAGCCGCCGCCAATATGGTCGGCTCTTCAAACGGGCGGCCGACGATCTGAAGGCCCACGGGCAGGCCGTTGACATACCCGCAAGGCACGGAGATTGCCGGCAGGCCGGCTAAATTGATCGGGATCGTGCAGATATCGGCCAACTTCATGGCGATGGGATCCGCATTCTCTCCAATCCTGAACGCGGGCGTCGGCGAGGTCGGGGTTACCAGTACGTCAAATCGCTCAAAGGCACGATCAAAATCCTGCCGAATAAGCGTCCGCGCCTGCTGCGCTCGCTTATAGTAGGCGTCATAGTATCCTGCCGTGAGCGCGTACGTGCCGACCATGATTCGCTGTTTTGCTTCGGCTCCGAATCCTTCGTCCCTTGTCTGTTCCGTTAGCCCGATATGGCCTGAAATCTGGGACGTTCTCAATCCGTACTTGACGCCGTCGAAGCGCGCAAGATTACTGCTCGCTTCAGCAGGAGCAATGATGTAGTAGGCAGCAAGCGCGAATTCCGTCGAGGGCAGGGAGCACTCTTCGATGATGGCGCCCAGGTCTCCTAGCGTTGAGACCGCCGCGCGGACGAGGCCCGCGACATCCGGCTGTACGCCCGTGCCGAAGTACTCTCTAGGCACTCCGATTCGCAGACCGCTCACGGAGCACCGGCCGGCGCCGTAGTCCGGAACCGGAACCTCCGCGCAGGTCGAGTCGAGGGGATCGTATCCGGCGATGGCCTGAAGTAGGAGGGCGCAGTCATCCACGGTCTTGCCGATCGGGCCAATTTGATCCAGAGACGATGCGTATGCAATCAGTCCGTAGCGGCTGACACGGCCGTAAGTTGGCTTCATTCCGACGACGCCACACAGTGCGGCCGGCTGCCGTATCGAGCCTCCGGTATCCGAGCCGAGCGCGCACAGCGCCTGTCGAGCGGCAACTGCCGCGGCCGATCCGCCGGACGAGCCGCCCGGCACGCGGTCGAGATCCCACGGATTGCGCGTCGTGTGGAACCCTGAGTTCTCCGTGGACGATCCCATGGCGAACTCATCCATATTGGCCTTTCCAAGCGAGATGGCGCCCGCGTTGCGCAGACGAGAGACCGCCGTTGCATCGTACGGAGGAACAAAGTTATAGAGGATTCGCGATCCCGCGGACGTCTTGACCCCGGAGGTGCAAAGATTGTCCTTGAGTACGATGGGGATTCCGGCAAGCGGGCCAAGGGTTTCGCCCTCGGATCGTCTCCGATCGATCGAGTCCGCCGACGCCAGAGCCTGTTCAGCGGTAATCGTCAGGAGCGCGCGTACTCGATCTTCGGATCTCTCGATCCTCTTGAGCGCTTCCTCGACCAGTTCCCGAGCCGATATCCATGACTGCTTTAACAATTCGTGCGCGCCGCGCACGGTCATTTCCATCAGGTCAGACACGCGTACACTCCCTGTCAGACCTCTACTATGCGGGGAACGACGATACAGCCATCGCGGCTAACCGGAGCATTTGCCAGAGCTTCGTCTCGGGAAAGCGATGGCACCACCACGTCTTCTCGAAAGACATTTGAAAGCGGTAATGAGTGAGAAGTAGGCTCAATGCCGGTAACGTCGAGGGCCTGTAGTATTTCAAACTGGCGTAGAAGATCGTTGAAATGCAGCGCTTGTTCGTCCAACTCGCCGTCACTCAGATCGAGGCGCGCAAGGAGCGCGACCTTGCGGATCTCGTCCCGCGAAAGCCCCATGAAGTTAACCTCGTTCTAATACTTCGTTTCGGCTGGAAACCATTGCCGACGCCGATCGGACCGCACAGAGTATAGCACGACAGCGCCTGTCTGACAATCGTGAGATCGGCGCGGATGGCCTTTGGTCCGGCTCGTATGAACTCCGTCGGCGGGGGACCCTACGGGCAAACTAAGGCCCCGCCCTACTGCCGGTCAAACGACATACTCGTGAATTATCCGAGCTTAGGTCATTGCGTTACACTCGGTCGCTGTCCTTCTGTTTAAGCGGTCACGACCTTAGAAACTGCCGCATGATGAACATCTCCAGGCCCTCATAGTCCAGCGCTGCAACGTGGGCGGCCCACTCCTCCCGGTCGATTCCCGCGGAGACTGCAACGAGCCTCTCGAATATCTCTTTGCTATTGGCGAGATGCTTCCACGATATCTCAGCCGGCTGCGTCCGCATCGCCTTCACGTCCAGGCCGATGACCTCGCCGCTTATGCCGTAGTCATTACGAACGAGGACGTCTACCATGTTAAAAGCGCGTCTGATATCAACGGTTCCAAACGACTTATCCTGATCGTATTTCAGCCCGTTCTGATCGTTAAGGTGGACGCCCCAGAGCTTTCCGTGCCAGAGCGCAAAGGCCATTTCATCGGAGGGATCGAGCCCGAGCAGAATGCAGTGCGCCGCCTCAATGAGCACACCGGTTCGCGCCGGATCGATCGTCTTATAACAGAGTGAGAGCATATGGCCCGTGGTCGGCAGGTACATCACGTCCATTGGCTCGTTCGGCTTCATCTCCGCGAGAATTCGAACATTTGGATCGTAGCGAAGAATTGCGTTACAATACTCCAGCAGCCAATCGAATGCCTTGCGCGGATCCTTCGCCTCGCGGATGTAGGTGCCCTCGCGTGCGGGCCAGAGTACCAGGCGGTCCGTCCCCAGCTCATTGGCGATGTCGACGGACCGCTTCGCTCTGTCGAGCGCAAGTTCGCGAGTCGTCACGTCATTGGCCGTGATGCCGCCGTCGGCAAATCTCGGATCCTCCCATATTCTCGGGGCGACGAACTCAACCGCAAGTCCGTGGTCGCTGCAGATAGCCTTTAGCGATCGGCAAGCCACGGCAAGCCCGGATGCCGGCACGTCAGTAGACACTGCGTCGTCATCGTGGAGCTGGACATAGGTGAAACCAAGGCGCTGCAGAATCCCGCACTTCTCGGCGAACTGGAGATCCGGCCGCACGGGCGGTCCAAACGGGTCGGCGCCGGGATGCAGATTCCAAACCCCGGCTGAAAACTGAAACTGAGTATTCATGGGTCGTAGTTATCCTCTTCCGGCCTCACCGAGATAGCTCTGAAAACTGCGGCGTACCAGACCTCTCCGTTTCGGGTACATTCGACATTCGTAACCAATGCCCTGCGTTCCGCACGATGAAAATGGAGTCTATTGAGCACCTTCCCAAGTCGGTGCCGGATCGCTGTCGACGGCCCAGAATGAACTCGGATTATGCATTACGGGCACGGCGGCCCATACGGGCAAGCCCGACGCTACGTTGGTACGGGCGAATGGTTCGTGAATAGCGTACCATCGGGCAAGCCCGTCCCAAGGATGAATGAACAGCCGACGCTTGTTGGTATGTTCATTACGCATGTAGGTGAATTCCAAATGTCCCATCGAGGCTTTATGGCGTGCAGATGGACAGTTCCGGTGGGCTGGCGGGTAGACAGTTGAGGCACTATTATCCGTAGAACTCCATCAACTAATGTTCGCGGGTCGATATGAGAAGGGAATCCGGCGGATGGTTGGCGAATTAGCAGGATGCACAGTGAGCGCAATTCGTTCTCCGCGTTTCGTCAGCAGGTAAATCGGCAGGGAGACGGTCACCGTATGTCCGCAACGTCCTCCTCGAAGAGGCTGTCTCCCCGGCTCGCGATTGTCCTTATCGGGGTGGCAATCGCGGCCTGGGCAGTCATCGCATTCCTACAGATGCATACCAGCCCTGCGCAACGCCATATCGAGGCGGGCAATGCCCTTGCCGGTCGGGGCGAGGGACTGAGCGCTCTTGGGGAGTGGCGCGCCGCGGTTCAACTTGAGCCAGACAACTTATTCGCCTGGCAGCTTCTCGCACAATCCTATTCATCCGAGCAGATGTGGAAACAGGCCGCCGACGCCTGGCTTCAGGTTCGCCATCTGCGCTCAGACGTACCACATGTCGATGCACAACTCGCCACATGCTATCATCGCATGGG
>JBBQVV010000191.1:0-13092 GCA_038211235.1 Chthonomonadales bacterium
AAGCAGCGTGCGCCGGCCAAGGATTCCGAGGCCATCGAGATAGGCGACAGAAGTGCGATCCGGAACCTTCCAATCGATTCCACGTCGCCCATACATGTCGCCGAACGGCCCTGCTCCGGAGGCCAGAAGCGACGCCTCGGCCTGCGACTCTGCCGCATGAATGCAGATGGGAAGGCCCGAACCGGCCGCATACTCGGCGACTGCCCGAAACAGCGCGGGACGTACGGTATAGGGCGCGTGCGGCGAAATCCCAATTTGCAGTCGCGTGCCCGCGCATTCGCTCTGGAGCTTCTCGACTCTCTGCCGCAGCTCGGCGACGATCTCGTCGACTGGACGAAGTTCATCGATGCCGAACACCTCCTGATAGATCGTGCCGTCGAGCCCGATGGCGCGGGCGGCCGCCGCGGCCGCTCCGCTAAATGTACAGTCGCCAATAGTCGTAACGCCGGCGGCAAGAGCTTCCGCGGCGCCCCACGTCGCGGATGCGAGCCAGTCGGATTCGTTGAGATCTGGGGCCCGGGCCGTCAGCTCCCGGATCCAGGGGAAGAACTCCAGATCCTCCAGGAGGCCGCGCATCACCGTGTAATCAAGATGGGTGTGAACGTTGACGAGGCCTGGCAGGAGGATCGCGTCCCCAAAGTCATCAACCTCATCTCCAGTCGCAAAAGATGCCGGCCGAACCGCGGCGATTCGACCCCGCTCGATCACCACTTCGCCGTTTGCGATGGGCTGCTGAGAGATAGGCACCACCCAGGCGGCGCGCAGAATTCGAACGGGTGGGGTCATAGGTGAGGCGCTAGTCCGCGAACGGATCGCGGAGCAATGGCGATCGGTCCCATGTGCAGCACGAGTCCGCTCGCCGATCGGAGGGAGCCAACAGCTGCAAGGACGAAGTCTGAGCTCCATCCGACAGATCCGGATGGCCCGATCGATCATACGATGGGATCGGGCTCCTCGCCTCGGCTGCGATCAGTTGAGCATAGCGCGTCTTCAAATCCGATGTGCCGTGCGCCTTAAGCCAATGGCCGATAATTACGGTCTTGCCGAGCCGCACAAATCGGAGGTTGCGAGAAGCCGCGATCTCCTCTGCTTCGCCATCCTCATCTGCCTTGTCGACGGCGTCTCCGGCATCCTGCAGATCTCTCCATTTTCCGTCTGCCGCTTCGCGGCCGAGTTGGGCCACGGCCTCGCGACGCGCCTGTACAAAGTCGTCCGTTCCGGGCCTGCGGAGGGCGGGCCAGCGACCTACCAGGGCTCGCCGGCCGTCGCGCCGCAGTGTTTCGAACTTCTGTGTCGCATCTCGGAACGACCTTCGCATGTTGGCCGCCCCGCCCAATTCATGTACCATTTGATCGTACGAGACGCTGAGTCTGTCTTCATCGTGCTTGTTGAGGCTAGACGAGAGCGCCTCCAGCGCGGCCCGCTGCGCCGGCGTGGCCCAGGAGAGGACGGAGCTATACGGAGCGCGGAACACCTCGGTGTCCTTGAGCGGGACATACCGCCGTAGGAAGACGTCGGACGTACAGACCGGCACGTCAATCGAATCGTCGTGAATAAGGGTGTAGCAGTAAGCCTCATCCATGCCTATTCGCCGGTCTCCATTGTAATCGGCCCCGGATACTCGCCGGCCCACTCTATCCCGGCCCGTCAGCGCCGAAAAGAAGTAGGAGGTGAAGTCGTGATACTCGGCCTCGTTCACGGCCGAAGTACATCCGGCTGCAACACGCTCCTTGACCGTGGCGAAGAATCCTGCGAAATCTCGCCGGATAGGATCGCCCTGTGGATCACCATTTTCAAATATCAGGTTGCCGAACGCGCCCGAGAAGCACTGGACCATGATGATGCAGACGGGAACACTCTCGGGCAGACGGGCGATCTCTCGGGACAGTTCTCGTACGGTGATCGCGTTATGAGCGCCCCATAGATCGTATTGGTTGTTCTCCAGGTCGTTTCCATTTCGACTGCCGTGGCCCGTGAAGTAGAGTACCACGGGCCGTGCCGGCTCGTCGCTGTCGGAAGCAAGCTGAGAAAACGCCTTTTGAATCTCGGATTTGCGCGACGCCCCGTCCAACCTCACCCCGAGGCGTGGCTTCCGGTAATGACCGGATGCACTGTCGGCCGCGTCGCCCGCGCCAACGAGAAGGTTGAAGACACGTTCTCCTGTCGGCGTCGTGGGGGAATCGTCATAGAGTATGGTGGCACTGTTCACATTGCCATCCGCAAAAAGCGTGATCCGTGGTGCATCCTGTGGAAGTAGTTTGCCGACGTAACGAACGTTGCTTTCGATAGCCACCTGATTGTTCCGCAGATCGGGCCCGCCTCCGACGATCAGCACGCGAGGGGATAAGGCGCGACTCAGTGGATCCGTCGCGTGTGTCGCCGTTACGCTGAGCAGGAGCGCTACGAGTGCGACGGCCGTAGCCAGCCACAACGATCGCGTGTCGCGGCTGGAGAAGCGGCGTGCAACCGCGCTGAACCGGAAGCGACCAGGCTCTCGATTCCACTGCATGGCGATCCCTTTCTAGGATGCGACCGGTGCGGAACGGATTAACGTGTGGTTTGGATGATAGACGAACCGCTGCGCCGATCGGTTCTGTTAGTTAAAGACGGTGCGCAGACAGTTCGAGGCGCGGTCGAGGGCTTTGCCGCGATGACTGATTGCATGCTTCTGCTCCGGGGTGAGTTCCGCCATGTGCATGTTGCTGTTCGGCAGGCGAAAGATAGGATCGTAGCCGAACCCGCCCGTACCCCGCATCTCGTGACCGATCCGGCCCTCGCAGGTCCCCTCGAAATCAAAAATTCGTCCGTCGGGAGTCATGATCGCAACGGCGCAGACGAACCGGCACGTTCGCCGCTCCTCTGCAACGTCTTGCATCAGCGTCAGTATGTGGCCCATCTTAGCCATGAACGTCGTCTTCTCGCCGAGGAACCGGTGGGAGTGGACGCCTGGAGCGCCATCGAGCGCATCGATCACGAGCCCTCCGTCATCCGCGATGGCGACGAGGCCGGAATGCGCTACAGCCGCTCGGGCCTTTAGCCGGGCATTGTCCTCGAACGTCTCTCCCGTTTCGTCCACGGGAGGCGCTCCTGGAAAATCGGTAAGTGTGAGGATATCGAGGTCCAGACCCGCTCCAGCGAGGATTTCGACCATTTCACCCGCCTTCATCGGATTCGTCGTGGCAACCAGCAGTTTACGCAACGCGATCCTTTCCGATGAAGTTATTCCGGGAATGGGCTTGCGTCCATAAGGCGGATCGTCATTTGCGATGGATTGAGCCTTCACATGCGCAAATGCGTGGATCAAACGGTCCCGTCAAGGGCGGCCTTTTGGAGCCTGAACAGCTCATCGAGGCCGTTCTGAGCAAGATCGAGCAGGCGGTTCAGGCGAGCGCGATCGAACGGCATGGTCTCGCCGGTTCCCTGCACTTCGATGTACCGGCCCTTGTCGGTCGCGATCACGTTCATATCGACGGCGCAGCGGTGGTCCTCTTCGTAGCAGAGATCCAGTAGCTCGTCAGATCCGACGACGCCTACGCTGATAGCGGCGACCATGCTGGTCAGTGGCAGGCGGTTGATCTGGCGACCGGCGACAAGCTTTCGGCAGGCCTCGGCGACCGCAACATAAGCGCCTGTGATCGCAGCGCAGCGAGTTCCGCCGTCTGCCTGCAGGACGTCGCAGTCCACCCAGATGGTTCTGTCGCCCAGGACCGGCATCTCCACCACCGTACGCAGGCTTCTGCCGATCAGCCGCTGGATCTCCATGGTTCTGCCGCCCGCGCCTTTGGTTTCGCGCTGGGTACGCGTGTTCGTGGCGCGCGGGAGCATTCCATACTCTGCAGTAAGCCAGCCCTGTAGGCCTTCGGCCTTGCGGAAAGGAGGGATCTTGTCCTCGACGGACGCGGTGCAGATTACGCGCGTGTTGCCCATCTCTATCAGGCAAGAGCCCTCCGCATTAGGCATAAATCCGCGGGTTATCTTTGCCGGCCGCATCTGCTGGCTGCCGCGTCCATCGACTCTTGGCATGAGATTGTCCTTAATGTTGGCTACGAAACGCCTGGGGATATTCCGGGTTGGCGCGACGCGCCCCAGTTCGACGCCGGGGACCTATTCTCCTGCGAGGGAAGGTCCGCGGGAGAGCCGCCAATCATTGAATCTGAGCGGACCAATGCTGGAGTCTCGAAGGTCGTTCGTCCGATCGGCTCGGACCGTCGGTCGGATCGTCCGGATCCGTCACGCGCAGTACGATCGCCGCAGTGCACGGTGCTGGAAGCTACCTGAGCGTCATCATCTCGGATGCCCGGACCGCGACCGGACGAGGGAGCTCTACGGCGCCACGGAGCTGCAAGGCGCGCTGCCGATCCCGGAGGAGACAGACCGTCTCGACATAAGTGGCGTGTGACCAGGTTAGGGGAGAAACTGAGAGTGGCTCGCCGGAATAGGGGTGGATCTGTTCTGCCATGACGCCGGACTCTCTCGCGTGCGCAATGCACCAGCGCAGCAGTTCAACGGGCTTGTGAAGTTCTGTCAGTGACTGAGCTCTCCGAATATGCCATTGAGCCAGCCACAACGTACACAGAAACCAGGGATTGCCGGGAACATGATGCAGGTCCTCGGTGCATCGGTAGTAACTGTCGCCCTCGTAGCGGGCCATGCCGCCCACATGCGTCCGGACCCATAAGCGCGCTTCCATCTGCTCCATGGTGCTGATGAGACGTGGATCGTCGGGACCGAGAAAGCGGCATAGAAACAGTCCACACAGGCTCGCGTCGATCGTCTCATCCGGCCGGATATTCCCATCGACTATGGTAACTCCGCGCAGAAAGCGCCCTCTGCGCACATCGAAGAGATGCGCGTCGGCCGCCTCGCGAACATCCTGCGCCGCAAATGTTAGGCGGCGCGCTCGGGTTTCATCGCCGAAGATGGAGGCAAACCGAGCCGCTGCAATTAACCCTGCCCAGACGGTCGCTACCGTGAACGTGTGAATTCCCCTCCGCTCCTCCCACAGGTCCCAGCACATGTCCGGCAGCCTAGTTATCGGATCGCGGAAATTCGCCAGAAAATCGCCTGCAGGTTCGATCATCGACCGGTACACACCACGTATGAAGTCGACGTCGCAGCAGCGCTCGAAATGCTCACCCAGCGAGTAGAGAACCAGCGCCGTCTCATCCTCCTGGATCGGCAGTTGCGGGTTACCGTCCTTATCGGCCCAGGGGTGCCATGAAGACCCGACGCTCCCGTCCGGATTGTACTTGTGCCAGAAGTATCCGCTCGGATCGATGGCGCCGGCGCAAAACGTGAAGAATCGGCGCGTCACCTCGTGATAACCGGCAAGATCCAGTGCACGCGCGACCAGTGCGCCGTCCCGAGGCCATAAATAGGAGTACGAGTCACGATTGTATTGGAGCACGTCAGAGTCGTTGGCGGCAAGGATCGCGCCGCGGTTGTCGATCTGCGTCCGGAGAATCAGCAGGCTGCGCCGGTAAAAGCGAATCAGATCGTCCGGCAGGTCAGCGGGCGTATCTCCCTTGGTCACCCAGTACTGCCAGTAGGTCCGAACGCGCTGGAGGATCGACTCCGGGCCGAGTTCGCGGATCTCGCGGTCGAGAGCCTTAATGCTCGCCAGGTCGGAACCGGCGCAGATCCAGTAGTAGGCGACTGCCCGGTCTTGAACCTTCACCATGACGCGTCCGACCGAGTCGACACTGCCCTGAGCGATGGGATTGCGGCCCAATGAGCCGTCTTCAGCGTCGCGCCAGGTGCCCTGCGCCCTATTGTGACCAATGATCCCGGTCGCGTAGGACGAGAGTCCCCACTCCGTGCCGTTCGCGCCGCTCACCATGAACCAGTGGCGTCCCTTGTAGTGGATCAGTGCGCGCAGAGCCGGATCGTAATATGCCGTGTCTCCCTCACGCGAACCGCCGATGTTGAAGTCCTGGTGCCAGAAGAGGCGGACGTCCCGCTCTCCACCGTTCAGGTTCTCGACCTCGACTCGTCGCAGGTAGATATCCAGACTGCAGTCGACACAGTCATTGCAGGTGAGCGCAATTCCCAATTCACGATGTACGAGGCGCACATTCGTGACCAGCGTATCGTCCTCGTACTGAAGTGAACGCTCCCAGCCATCGTCCGAGATCCAGGAGAGCCTGCCGTCCACCCAGACGCCGAATCGCCACAGGTAGCCGAGCGTGTGATTGTACTGGCCAACGTGCGGATAGAAGAGCTCTCGAAGGTTGTAGTGACTGTCGAAGGCGACGAGCAGGTTGCCGTTACACAAGGGGAGATCGCGCGGCATGGGAATCCTTTCCGGCACCCCAATTCATCTGTACTCGGTTGTTCCACATAATCCGTGCATATTCGGGGACTTTCCGGCTCGTCTGACCGGTCCGACCCGCCTGCCCTGGCCAGCTGCGCCGAGCTGTTCCGTCACCGGGGAGTGGAGTCGGGGAGACGAACGATCGGCCGGCCCGCAGCGATGGCCAGGCTCTTCCCGTTCAATACCAGTCGCCGCGCGCCAAACGTTCGCACTGCGATGCCGGCACCGCCGACGCGGTGCACGGTCATGGTATCGCCTTGCCATGTTACTTCGAGAAGGACTACCTGCTGATCGGCGTGAACGAAAGCTGGGATTTCGGCCGTGGTCTGGAGGAACAGCGATGCTGACGTCAGTATCAGCCGGCGGAAATCCGTGCCTGCCCTGTCTGCGGTCCGGTGCAGATAAACGGACACAGTGGCGTCCGTCGAGAAACCGGTCGATTCTACCCAGGCATCCGGCAGCGGTGCGTCGCTTCCCGGCCGTATCAGCAGATACCGACGGGTATGGCTATCGCCCTGGGTTGCCATCGCTGTGCCGTGACCGTCCTGCCGCACGTCCCACGCGAGGGGAGACGGCGAGACCGCAAACGGCTCAAGCAGTTGAGCCCATGTAGCCGTCCTTGTCTGAAACTGCGACCAGACCGCGACCGGCGCCTCGATCTGTCGCTCCGCACCACCCGAGACGGGTCCGGGAGTTGATGTCAGATGGTTATCATCCGTGGGGGCAGCCCAGATGCGAAGGCCCCCACGTCCCCGGCCCGGATATGCCGGATTGGAGGTCGCGTGGAATGTCAGCGACGCCCCGGTCGAAGCCGTATCGAGCGCTCCCGGCGCGAAGTGACTCCTCAACGCCCAGTCGTGCGGCCGATCACCTGCGGCGCTATCGACAATGAAGAACGTCGAAGGTTTGACGAATACGACGGTGCGTCGATGGCGGGCCTTCGCGTCGTCGCTGGCTTCGTATCCGGCATTTGAGCCGTCATAAATGTCGCCCCACCAGCCGCTTATCCATAGAGACTCTCCCGCCGCGTTCACGGTGTTCTGGTCGTCCATCGTCACGGTGTTGTGGGACACGGAGTTGGAGAGCAGGCGTGTCGACGTCGATCCGTCAATTCCAGCACCGGGATCGATGAGCAGCTCATTTCCGAAGGCCGTCATCACGATTCCGTTAGCGTCGTTATGCCCGTGGGCGACGCTGGACCCGTTATGCAATCCGATGAAGGCCGCATCCGGGCTCCAGCCGGATCGCATGTAGAAGTATCCGGCGTCGGGAAAAGCTGCAGACGCCTCGTTGGGCGGCGCGCCCGTTTTTCCGCCGGTCGCGACCCATCGCATGTCGTTTCGGCCAAAAAGGTTCGCACTGCGCAGGAGCAGACTGGCGGAGCCCTGCGGAGGATCGGTATCGCCCCAACTCGGAAGCCAGCCGTTCGGCATGGTGGAGTATAGGAGATAGTCGCTCATCCGCTCCACGCGGTCGCGGGCCGCGCCGGTTACGCGCCGTCTCAACGTCGGACTTCGTGCCGCGCTCTCCAGTACTCTCAGGTAGCGATCGAGGTGACGGCGATGAGAGGCGATCGATTCTTCTCGGAGCGGTCCGTCCGGAAACGTGCTGTCAACGCACTCCTGCAGTGCATCAACCAGCGCCGGCGCACGTACGCTTGCAAGGTTGCGGAACTCTGGAAACGCCGTACCGATCTCGAATAGTACACTTCGATTCTGTGCCGACGGACCACGCAGCGCAAACGCCCTATTGAAAACGTCGCTCATTTCCGCCAGATTCGCAATGAACGCAAATCTCGTATCGAGACGGAAGCTGATGGAGTTGCGGAACGCTCTATAGTCGGCTAGACCTCTTTGCAGTTGAGCGGCGATCGCGCCGGGCGACCAGGTCGATTCGCGTGCCGAGTCGGATTCGCCGAATGGCATCTGAGGCCGAGCTTGTCCGCGCAAGGGCGACGGGAAGTCCTCGAATTCATAGCGGAGCATCTCGTCAAACGTGCGGGCGTAACTCTCCCGGTGATACTGAGTGTAGGCTTCGGCGAGCAGCCGGCGAACTTGACCTTCCGTCCGTTGAACCATTGCGTCGGCGGGTGAGCAGGCGTACCAATTCCACCGTGGCCCAAGATCGACGACTCCGTCGGCCGTGCGAAGCCTATGCTGGGTGACAAGATTCGCATCTGCTAGCAGGGATCTGCGAGACGCGTCCGACAGCTTCGATTGAGCGGACATGTGGGGAACGGCATCTGGACGGCCGTCGAAATGGGCCACGAGCGCCTGTTTCGCTCCGGCCCAATCGCGTTGCGCAACCGCGCGTTTCACAACTGAAAGATCTGCCCGGATCAGGTCAAACCGCGAAAAGACCTGGGAGTACAGTACGTCGAGATCGGATCGACGCTTCACCAGGGTCTCAAACCAGAGCGCGCCGCTCAGGGTCTCGCCGTTGCTCGACAGCGGTCCGACGCCGGTATCGTATGGCAGCCGTGCGAGCGCCGCGCCGGTCAGCCGGCTGCCTCCGCCCACCGTTAATTCGAACGTGTACTCCGAAAGCGGCGCGATCGGGCAGTTGAGCGTAAAGACGTGAAGCGGCCCGCCCCAGATGGTCCTGGCAAAAGGTTCCTCCGCCTGTGCCAGGATATGCGTGAAGTCCTGTCCGGCATAGATCCTTAGTACGAGCGACTTTTCCGGCGTCCATGTCTGCGCGTTATCGGAGACCCAGACCGCGACTTTGGCCAGACGAGTCACGTTATCGCCGGTCCGGAACATCTGCCGCAACGGCGACTCGGCCCGCACCTCCAGCATCGCCGTGTCTGCTGTCGCCGGGAATGTTGAGGACGATCGAACATCGAGCTGAGACGTGTTTAGTATGTCGTTGAGAGTGGGAAGTGTGTCGGAGGCGGCGGGCAAGGCAACGAAGAGCGCGAGCGCCGTCGCCATATGAAGTGCGAAACGCTTCATGTCATCAGCGAGAGAGAAGAGTGTCGCCACGAGAGTCTGATGACTGTTGACGAGGCGGCGGCGTCTGGCAGGAACCGATGAAGGTGGGCTCGGAAGGACGACGGATCGCCGGTTGTCGCCAGAAGATGGCTCAAGCTCTCGTTGCCGGGAGAGAGCGCAAGAAGTGAAGCAGAGGCCAACTGCTCTGCCAGCTCACGCGACGCCTGCTCAGCGGGGTCGATATATATGGGGGCGTCCCACACCCCTTGAAGCGCGGAAAGCAGAAACGGATAGTGTGTACAGCCCAGGATGACGGTGTCGGCCTGGACCTCGCGGATAGGTTCCAGGTAGTCGGCGGCCGAAGCTTGGGCGAGCTCCGATGCCTCTTCGCCCGCCTCGACCAGTGGGACAAATTTGGGGCACGCTACCTCCACAACCGTCAACTCGGGATTTAGGCTGAATAGAGCCCGCGAATAGGCTCCGCTTCGGACGGTCCCAGCCGTGGCTAGCACGCCGATTCGGCCGTTCTTTGTTGTGCGTGCGGCCCGGCAGGCGCCGGGCGCAATCACGCCGAGCACGGGGCTATCCGGATAAGCCCGCCGCACATCGTCGAGCGCGACCGCCGATGAGATGTTGCAGGCCATCACAACGGCCTTGCACCCGTACCGGAAAAGCGCGGCGCTTATGCCGCACGCAAAACTTCGGACCTCGTCCAACTCCCGCCCGCCGTAGGGTACGTGCGCCTGATCCGCGACATACACGATACGCTCGTTCGGCATGCATCCGAGGATGCGGCGTGCGACTGTCAGCCCGCCTATTCCGGAGTCGAAGATGCCGATGGCCGCCCCGGGCCGCTGCGAATCCACTATCTGCCGCCTCCGGATCGGCGCTTCGGCGGGCCGTGTCCGGCTGCCTCGTCGCGCTCGTCTGTCGCTGGCCTAACGGGAAAAGGCGTGTCCCAGTCTGTAACCTGGCTATCGAAAGCCTTGCCGTCGACGGTGACCCGCATCTGCTGAATTGACGGGAATGTCGCCATCGCCGCCCTGAGATGCTTCTGCGCCGCGGATTCTGTAGAGTCTCCCATATTCGCCAGCTGATTGAATTCCGGGCTGAAGTCCACGGTGGCGACGCCGCCGCGCACGGCAACGGTGATCGGATGCGCACCCTTGGGGAATGCGGCAGGGTGCTGCTGGATCGCCTGCTGGATCGCATCCTCCACCTTTGACGTGTCGCTCATCTCCTGCACCGGCGCACTTGCGTCCGGCGTCGTTACCGCCGGGCCGGCCACGGCGCCAGACGGTGACACCGGCCCGTTCGGAGACTGGAGAGGCGTGCAAGCCGTTGCCAAACACACCAACAGGACAGACACGGAAAGGGCGATCGGATTGCGTCGATTGAAGAAGGGCGCCATCCATTCCCGCTGGATAGGACGGACACGCCTACTGTCCCGCGGCTGCTCGCCGGAGTGCGTGCATCTCCCGCGGGCGCGGGGAACAAAGCCAAGATCTGCTTTCAGAATAGCTCCTAGCTGCCGCGTGAACCGGACGCGGTATCGCCGGAACCCGACGGCGTCTCAGCCGGCATGGGTCGCGCAAACGCCGGAGCCGGCCGTCTGGGCGAACCCTCCACGTAGCTTCGCAGCCCATCGCACATCGCCCTGGCGACCCGCTGTTGGAACTGCGCGTCGACGAGCTTTCGGCGGTCGGTCTGGTTGTTGATGTAAGCCACCTCGCAGAGCACGGCAGGCATCGAGCTGCCGCGCAATACGGCAAATCCACTGTTGTACATCACGGTGTCTGAGAGGACTCCGCGGCTCGGCAGACCTGTTATCGCCATAACGGCATGCTGAACGCACGTTGCCAGGGCTCGCGAACTGGACTCACTGCCATGGAAGTAGGTGCTCGTGCCGGAGGCGCTGTTCGACCTCTCGTTGGAATCGTTATGAATGCTCAAGAAGAGGTCTGCACCTAGTTCGTTACCCATTCGACATCGCTCGTTCAGCGAAACGTCGATGTCGTTCGTACGCGTCATGATTACGCGCGCGCCGCACGCCTCCAGCTCAGCGCGCAGCCGAAGCGCGATGCCAAGCGTACAGTCTTTCTCGCAGATTCCGGCGGTGCGCGCGCCCGTGGCCGAGCCGCCATGGCCGGCGTCGACCACAATGAGCTTGTCTGCAAGCGCGCCAGTGGCGTTTCGGGGTACGCGAAGCTCCAACGAAAACGATCCTTGCTCTACGTTGACAGAGTACCCCAGGATTCGCGCGGTGTCGAGAGTGAGCCGAGTTGTCGGCGCTCCGGAGCCCTGAATGGTCTCCATCCGGACACCGCTTATCAGCGGGTGTGTCAGGGCGCGTTCACGCTCGTCTCCATCTGGCAGTGCTAGCTGAGCGTTCGGAATGTCGACCAGCATCTGCGTCGTGCCCGGCGAATATCGTACGATTGGACGCACCCTTGCGCCGGTCATTACCTCGAATCGCAGGATAAAGGGACTGTTCAGCGCGATGTCGATCCCCCGCACCTCGATCGGCCGCGGGCCAGGATGGTCGTATGTCGTTCCAGCGCTCGAATTCGGGTCTTGTGCGGGCAATTCACGCGAAGCGTCGCCGGACGTGTTCGCCGGCGCGCGCTCACTGTCGCTTGAACCGCGATCTGCAGTGTCCGTACGAAACGGTGTCCTTCCAGATGTATCGGAAGCCGCCTCGCTCCCTGACTGAAGCGGTCGTGGAACTGGTGGCGACTGGGTCGATGCGATCCGCTGTGGGCCGGAGGAGCCGGAAGCGATGGCTCGGCCGCCGATCGTTGTAACTGTCAGCTCCTGCGATGCCCCGGAGTCCCCGGTTTGCAGCTGCGCGCCGTCAGCCAGTTCGACGACGATGCGCGCGATTGTCGGGCTGTTCTGCGCGGCGCGGAGGCGAGTCACCACGCCCTGCCCACCCGTGGCCGGAGACGGGCGGAAACTATCGGACAGCTCGGCGCCGACGCAGTCCACATAGCCGCGAACGGGCTTCACCTCGGCGAGCATTCGGGTGTGGAACGGGACTGGAAAGCTGGTTCGGACGTGGAGCAATCCGTTTTCGAAACGGGCGCCGGTTACATGTGCCAGAAGGTAGACCGTGTCGGCACTACGGAAAGTCGGCCTGTCTCCCGGCCACTGGTCGGAGGTCCCGATCGATGCGTCGAGCACCTTTGCAAGCGTGGAAAGAGGGAGCATCGCAACGCTCTTGATGCGAACGAGTGGTATGTCCTGCTCGCGATTCGATCGCGCGGTCACATGGACGCCATTTCCGCCGAGCAGAAGACGGAAGTCTGCGCCTACTGCCGCGAGCGCCGTCAGCGGCACATAGGTCTCTTTGGAGTCCGTTACCGGGGACGTGCGCAGCGGCAGCGTTCTGCCGGCTACCCAGAGATGAACCGGGACGAGGTGGTTGGGCGCGTCGCCACTGGCGATCGATCCGGCGTCCTGCGCGCGCGCAGCCGTGCCGGAAACGCCGGGCAGAGTGACCGCAAGAAGGGCTGAGATGCTGGCGATGAAATGGGTACGAAATCTACGTGGAAGTTGCACGATTGCACCTGACCTTTGCCAAGGGATTGGGAGCGATTAGAAAATCATTCGGAGACAATGCAAGATCGGAACGTAGTCCTGCTTTGCAGCAGCCTCATCGGGGATTCGTACGCCGCATCGGGACGGCCAAACTAAGATGTTCCGACAGTATAACGAGTCTTTCCATAGAAGTCCAGCATCTTTGAACCAATCGTGGATTATTGGGAAGGCGGATGGCCCTGCCCGAGGACGGATCTGTCTATCACGAACGGAGGGAGTTGCCCGCCCGAACCGCGCGACAGAGGA
>JBBQVV010000192.1:0-13091 GCA_038211235.1 Chthonomonadales bacterium
CTCGTCGTCCGCGAAGCCGACATCATCGTCATCGTCGGCGGGTGCCAGAGCTGGCGTCGGAGCTGCGAACGGTGTCCAAGGAACACGAGCCGCGAGCTTGTCGACGAATGCAGCTCGCTGATTTCGGCGATTAGCTCCGCACCCGTCTTCTTAGGTGGCGAGGAAACCATAATCGTCTGTCGCACGAACTCCGGTATGGTCTGTCCGGAAGCTCGCGCCTCTTCGCGCCGTATCTCTTCCTGCTTCTCTCTGTCGAACGCGTCCGAACCGCTGGGCAAATGCGCCAACATTCCGCGCCCTCTTGGTCGTCGCTTCGGCTGCTCGTCAAGTAACCGCAGGCGGACAAACTCCGGCAGTTCCAGTCCCCGTGCAGTCGCCTGAGACTCGAGGGTAGCCTGCTGTTCCGGCGTCAATTCAATCGTTAGTGTCATGGCCGTCCTTCCGATGCTCAAATCGTCCCCTGTGCCTGCCGATCCTGACAGCCTCGCGAGCTCTCCGCCGGTGTTTACCGTCAGGCCCTCCCGCCTCGCCGTCCGCGGGTTCTGGAGGTTGCTTTTGTTCGCGCCTGCGCCGCGCCGCTTCACGAATGGCGTCCGCCCGCCGTTGGTGTTCAGCAGGGTCAACCCAGCGCGTAGCGCGTCCGCCCTCCTGGTTGTCCAGCGATGATGCTGCCTTTTTCGGTGTCCTAGGAGCCTATCCCGAAATAGAATATTCCGGCACATATCCTGCTGGTAAATGGTAACGTGCCCGGCTTGGCGAATCTGGGGCCAAGGCACATGAATTCCGTAGGAGGTCCCTCCAAATAGGGACGGCCCGTCGTACGGCCAAGGCGTCAGGTTAGCATCTCAGAGAATCATCCGTCGGACGTTCTTGTCGACAAACCGAACAACGATGTTTTCGCGCGGCAAGCCAAGTCTATCTACTTCCCTTAGGGCGGCGTTCAAACTCGGTGCATTAGCATGAACCTTGCCGTCATATATCGCAACCCACTTCTTGAGGTACTTGTCCATTAGATCTGCCTTGCGTGACGACAGAATCTCCGAATCCTTGCGAAAACCCTGCAGTTCAGCATCCAGCTTCCTTGGATCACCGATGATCTCCTCAATTGTTGCATCTGATTTGTTCATTGCGCTCCGTTCCTTGTGCGCACGCGCTATGGACCGTCTTGGGTTCGCGGCTAACGGTAATGTGTTCCCCTCCGTTCTTCCATTTTCACGCGGTACCTGTGACAATTCATAGTGCCACAGGTACCGTCGCTCCAGTCCTCAATGTGCAGTAGGTTTCTCCATGCACATCAGTAAGAAAGCGGCGGAGAACTGACCTATTGTCAGGTAGAATCGTCAAGGTATACATGTAACTATACGCATAAAATGGGAAGGCTGCGCAAGCGGAACTAACCGCAGCTCGTCGCCTGTTGGTACGCTAAGTGCACGGTCGATGCAAGTCCGCAAATTCCTGCAGAGTGCGCGTCCCGAATCCAAGTCTCTTCTCGCACTTAAACCTGATCGTGATTGAAACTCGAAACGGCCGGGGCTCACCTGCAGCCAGTGCGATGTGCCGATCTGAGGGCAATACCATGAACGAGACAAACCTGGAGACATTCACGGGCCGCTTGAGAAGGCGCCGCCGATATCTCTGGCGCACCGCCCTTTTCGGGGCGCTCGGGACCGTCCTCCTTGGCCTCGTTGTCGCGTCCATTGCAGTCTTGGCAATGTCACCGATGCTTGTGTTCGTATTCGGCCCAGTTGCTCTGGTTGGTACCGCCATTCTGTTTCTCATTTCGGCAGGGCTCTGTTTTGCTTTGAGCGAGTGCGATGCCGTCGCGGACGCCATTCGGTATATTCCGCCGGTTCACAAGCAGATTGCCGACCTGCCTGCCGCCGACCTCTTGCTGCGAGGCGCTGACCGGGCCCCGGCAACACCGGAACAGTTTCTCAGGAGTATAACCGATGCCAATGCTCCGGCTCGGGAGCTGCTTCGTTCGACGTCCGGCAATGCCCAATGAGCACAGGCATTAACCGGTGGCGTCTCCGCGCATAACAACCGAGCTGGACTGGAGGGTGAGGATCTCAAGAAGGCTATCGGATCGAACACCGGTCGGATCCTGTCACTGCCCGCCCATCTTGAGCGCGTCGTGCCGTAGGACGGCGTGGATTCCCTGAACTCCGTTGACGATCTGCGTCACTCTCATGTCGACGACCAGCGAAGCGAGCGCCAGCGCATCGCGGCGCTCAAGCCCATACTGCTCGTTCATCAGATCGAGCATGGCCTCGAGCGCGCGGAAACCGGCCTCGGCAAGATCCTCATGCATGCCTAGCGTCATGAATGCCTCCTGCGTGCGAAGCCGCGGCGTTGTTATCCGTAGGTCTTCTCGCAGGTTGAACTTCAGCCTGACCCGGTCCATCGGGCACTCAATGCCCGTGACGCACACCTCCCCGTCGCCCTGCGCTGCATGTCCATCGCCGACGGAGAAGAGGCCGCCGTCCAGCGCGATCGGCAAAAATAGAGTGCTCCCTGCCGTCAGCTCCTTGCAGTCCAGATTGCCGCCCGTCGGACGCGGGGGCGGGGTCGGATGCATCCCGGACTCGTCGGGCGGCATTCCCATCACGCCCATAAATGGACGAAGCTTGATTTCGTGACCGTACTGATTTCGCCCGGTCATGGTATCGGCGTCCAGATCCCACAGGTGCATGACCTCCTGCCCGTCCGCCAAGCCCAGCCTCTGATTCACCGGATGCGGCCAGCCGGTCGCGGATGTCCAGCCCCATGTTCCGACACGTACCTCTTCAATGCCGATCTCAAGCGTCATTCCAGGCCGGGCGCCTCGAATCGCAATCGGACCGCAGAGACAGTGGCCGTCGTCCGAGCCATCATCCCGACGCGGCTCGAACTTGCGCGGCCGATCGCTGATAATGGTGGAACGGCGCGGCTCAACACTCCAGCCGGCGTCCAGCGTCCGGTAGACCACCGTATCGCCAGGGACGATGGTCAGAACAGGGGCAAATTCGCGAGAGAACTTTCCGCGCAGCGTCTCGCGCGTGGGCTCTATGGTCTATGTGGACATGATGCCGCTCCGTTCGATATGGCGGGCGGGTATTCCTTCGACTGGCGGCGGCGAAGCGGTGAGGAACCCTCCATTCAGCTGCGGGACGGGTCGAAGGTCTGCGTGTCGGCACACACTGGAACAGGCTCATACACTGGTCGGCAGGACGGCTCGGAGCGCGCGCCGATGCCGCACGTGACGAAACACGACGGCGTTCGATCACATCTCTTTGCTCGAACGCCGTCGTGATCTGTCGATCGCGAATTCATGACTCTGAACGCGCAATGGATATCAAAGGTTCCGGTGGGCGCGACTAGGCGACCGGTTTGCCGGTCTTGTCGTCGATGCGGTCGCCAGTGACTCCGTCCACGACCTTCTCGCCAATTCCGCGCGTGTCCGGCGTTCCATCGTAGTCGCGGCCGCCAGTCTGGACTCCGGGTACGCGATTCCCAATGTCATTGTAGCGCGCTCGATACTCAGGAGAAACGTAGCTCGGCATGTTGGTACCCGCGTAGGCCATGGCCCTGCCCTGAAGCGCCTGCTGGACTCGCGACGCATCCCCGGGATGTGCCGCGACGGCGACGACGACGCCGCCAGACTGCAAGCCGCGCTCGTAGTATGGAGCAACATCGTCGGGAATACCCGCGCTCGCCAGCCAGCCGATCAGGCCCCCTGTGATCCCACCCGCTCCCGCGCCGGCAAGCACTGCCGCCAGGGCTCCAGCCGCCACCACGCCGACGCCTGGAATCGCCACCGTTCCCACGGCGAGCAGCCCGGCCAAAATGGCACCAATGGTTCCACCGATGGCGGCCCCGGTCCCGACACCCTCCATCGAGCGTGAACCGGTCTCATGCGCAAGCGTATCCGCCGCGTCACGATCCTTCATGATGATCGTGATTTCGTTCTTCCCGTAGCCCATGTTTTTGAGCTGACTGACTGCCGTCTCCGCGGTTGCCTCTGTGTCAAAAATTCCCGTAATCAAGTCTGCCATTGTTCCGCTCCTTTAGCGTGTCAACAAGTTAGCTTGTTGACAGACGGCCGTTGAACCTGCCCGGTTCCCCGAATTGCCAGGCTCTGCCGGCAGGTCTTCGAACCGCGCATGGTTCTCCTACATCAAACTTCTTGCGGTCCGGCAAAAGATGCAGTGCTGCCTAGCCGATAATGCCCAGGTGCTCGCATGATAGAGGATAGAGGTTGCACAAACACAGGATTTAGCCGAAATGGACTCACCACGCAGGCAACTGGAAATGGATTTTCTGCGCACGCAACTGCGCACCGCGCACGATAGGCTCACGGAGGCGTCTGTCCGACTGGCGGAAGCCAATGCTGACGTATCCAGGCTCGCCGTGACGGATTGGCTGACGAAGCTGGCCAACCATCGTGCGTTTCACGACCGACTGCGGGAGGAGATTCACCGCGCCAGGCGCCGTGGAGCCGCACTATCCATCCTTCTGGTCGACGTGGATCGGTTTAGTCAGGTGAACGATGCGCTTGGTCATGAGGAAGGAGATGTCGTTCTTCAGACCATAGCCTCACTTATCAGCGAGACGATGCGGGAGCGCGACCTCGCCGCGCGCTACGGCGGCGAGGAGTTTGCGGTCATACTTCCGGAGGCCGACGCGGCGGCGGCTCGGAGCGTAGCGGAGCGCGTCCGCCTCGTTATTGCACAGGCGCCGTTGCGGCCGGCCGGTGTAACCGTGAGCATAGGAATATCCACGCTGACAATGACCATGCAGAGCGGATGCGATATGATCGCCGACGCGGACAGCGCCCTCGCCCACGCGAAGCAGAGCGGAAGGAACCGTGCCATCCACGCGGATAGTGAAGCCACGGACATCGAGCTCTTCGTCGGAAACAGCCTGCCGTATACGATGATAATGCAGGAGATTCTGGCGATTCAGCATCGACTCCTTAACTCCGCTGCAGAGATCGTCAAGGAGCGGCTCATCAATGCGTATGACAAGACTATTGAGAGTTGGTGCAAGATCCTCGATATCAAGGACAAGGAGACGCAGGAACACAGTGCCCGGGTGACGGAGTTGACGACTCGCCTGGCCCGGAGCGTCGGAATGAATGAGGAGGAGGTGCTATACGCTCGCTGGGGAGCGCTGCTTCATGACATCGGGAAGATCGGCATCCCCGACAGCATCCTACTAAAGCCGGAATCATTGACCGAGCAGGAGTGGGTCGTAATGAGGCGCCACCCCGCTATCGCTAAAGAGATCCTGGCTCCTATCTCCTTTCTCCGGCCCGCGCTTGACATTCCGTACGGACACCATGAGAAATGGGATGGGACGGGCTATCCGCAAGGCCTTAAGCGCGATGAGATTCCGGTCGCGGCGCGACTATTCGCAGTCATCGACGTGTACGACGCGCTGTGGTCTGACCGGCCATATAGAAAAGGATGGCCGGACCAGCGAATCAAAGAGTACCTGCGTGACCAGGCTGGCAAGCATTTCGATCCCAGAGCCGTCGATGCCTTTCTCAGCATGATTATGGTAGACAAAGAGGAGCAAGGTGAGGGATTGAGGCTCGCGGCCTAATATCGTCAATCTGTGCGGGGCGGAGTCCGCGCCTTGTGCCTAAGTGGTCGTCGTCTTCAGTTACGTCGCGATTGCGATCAACCGGTTGGAGATGCCGGCGCACCGGCGCCCGGAACCAGGACTTTGTCGCCGTTTTGAACCGACGACTGGCCCACGGTGATGACTTTGTCGCCTTCCCGCAGGCCGGACGTGATCTCGATATCGCGCATTGTATCGATTCCCACCGTAACCTTTCGCTCCTCGGCATGATCGCCCGCTACAAGGAACACATGTCCTGTCCCTCCATTGACATCCAGCACGGCCTCACGCGGCACAGTCAGAGCCGCCCTGTGGGTGGCAAGCGTGATCTGTCCCCTCGCAAACTGGTTCGGGCGCAGCTTGTTGTTGTCGTTCGGCAGTGTGATTCGGACGGTGAAACTTCGAGCCGTGGCCGAGGCGACGGGAAAGATCTTGCCGACCGTGCCGACCAGTTTGGTTCCCGGCAGCGCATCGACAAAGACATCCACCGGCTGGCCGATGTGAACGCTTGCGTACTGAGTCTCCGAAAGCTGCGCGTCGAAGAAGATCGTCTTCAGGGCGACAATTCTCATGACGTCCTTGCCAGCGCCTAGCTGTACACCTGGCTCCGCTTTTCGTTCCGCGACAATACCCGTAATAGGCGACACAATCGACGCATCAGAGAGCGCCTGGTGCGCAAGGTCCTCCGCGGCCTTAGCCTGTTTGACTCCCGCCTCGGCGGTCCGTATGCCCGCGCGGACGTTCTCAACATCATCGGCGCGAAGTCTGACCTGGTCGCGATTACTGCGCGCCGCCGTCAGTGCCTGCTGCGACTGATCCACGCTCGCTTGGGCCCGACGTATCTCCTCGGGTCGCGAGCCCTCTTGAACGAGGCTCTGCGCCTGCACCGCAGAGCGATACCGGGCGTCGGCGGTGTCGAACCCGGCCTGGCCGGACGTGTACGCTGCTTCAGCGGAATCGGACGCAGCCTGCGCCTGGTCCAGCTGTTGCGGCGCGACCGCGTCCTGCTTCGCCAGATCCTGATATCGCTTCAAATCTGCCGCCGTTCGGCGCCTTTCCGCGGCCGCTCGATCGAGATCCGCCTTCGCACGGTCCCTATCATAGCGGGCCGCCTCCACGGCTTCTCTCGCCTGCTGCCGCTCCTGCTGGCGCGCACCCTGCCGGACAACCGCGGCCTGCTCTCGCGCCCCTGCCAGCACAGCCTCCGCCTGACTCACCGCGCTCGCGGTCTGGTCCCGCGTCCATTGCACCGTCGTCTGGGCAGTTTGCAGCGCCACTCTCGCCTGTAACAGCTTGCTCTGCGCGGACAG
Source organism: Chthonomonadales bacterium (assembly GCA_038211235.1). GTDB lineage: Bacteria > Armatimonadota > Chthonomonadetes > Chthonomonadales > Chthonomonadaceae > DATGJU01. The sequence continues at coordinate 6,915 of JBBQVV010000192.1, forward strand.
GTAGTTTGCGTATGCCTGATCGAATTGAGCCTTTAGGTCGGCGGTGTCCTGCTGTGCGACGATCTGCCCGGCGCGCACGTGGTCCCCCTCACGAAAATAAACTGCCGCGATTCTGCCCGCGATTTTGACGCCCACGGTCACGTCGTTCAGTGTGTTGAGTGTGCCCGTGACATCGATCTTCTGCGTGATCGAGCGCACCGCCACGGGTGTAACGGCCACCTGCGTCGCCGCCTGGGACTTGGCAGGCTGCAGTGCGGGGCTGCTGTCGGACGCCACCGGTTTGGGCCCACAGCCGGCGCCCGCCAACGTCACGGCGAGCGCACTGCAAATGACGAGGGTTGTAGTTGTACGGAATAGCGTTGAGTGGTTCATCATGAGTTTCTCGGTCGGCAGTCGCGGATCGAGCCTGCAGCCCTATTTCCTGATCGTAGGCGGCGCGGGGTATCCCGGCCCGCCTGGCACAAACGAGTAGCGGCCGGCCGCCTTATCCAGGCGTACGCGGCTGTTATTGTAATCGTACAAGGAGTTTACACGGTTATTCTCTGCCTGCGTCAACGCTGCCTGGGCATCACTGACCTCCAGCAGAGGCGAGATCCCGGCCTGAGCGGATACTCCCGCATTGTACCGTACGCGCGCCAATCGGAACGCCTCCTGAGCCTGGGACAACGCCTGGTTGGCGACCGCGACACGGTCTCGTGCCTGCACGAGCTGCAGGTACGCGGTGCGAACTTCAAGAGTCACGGTATCGAGAGCCTGTCGCCTGTTCGTTTCGGCCGTAGCGACATCGGCGCGCGCCTGCTGTACACGCGCTCGAGAGACGCCGGCATCGAAGATCGGCAGGCTGAGCGAGACAACCCCCTGAGCCGTGGTCGTTCTCGGTGCGAATCCCGCGGCGGTTGGACTATAGAGCGCTCCAATGGTAACGCCGAGAGTCGGCAGCTGACTGCGCCGCGCGAGTACGATCCCTCTGCGTGCGGCCGCAATGTCCGCGTCCGCTTCCAGGATTTCAGGACGGACTCGCAGCGCCTCCGCGGTCACGGCATCGTAGTCCGGCCCGAGGTTTAGCGTATCGAAATGGAGCTCCGGCACCTGGGGACGCGTCGGAACAGATTCATCCGCCCGAGGATTGGCGGCACCGGCCGGCGCGGAAACCGGTTGTGGCGGCGCCACGCCGGGCGGCTCGGCCACCGCGCCCTGCTCCGTCACGGCGAGAGGCGTGTTAATGTCCAGTCCGATGGCATTGTTGAGGCTAGCAATCGCAAGGTTAACCTGGCTCCGTGCTGAAATCAGGCCCTGCTGGGCATTGAGAACGTCCGTTTCCGCGCGCAGTACGTCGAATCTCGCCACGACGCCCGCACGATAGCGCTTGTTCGCGTCGTCGAGACGATCGAGCGAATTTTGCAGGTTCTCTGTCGCGACTGCGACGAGCGCCTGCGTCCGCAACACATCGTAGAACGCCGACTTCACATCGAGCACAATCTGATTTCGTGTGCGGTTGATATCCAGGCGCGCGGCGATCTCCTGGAATCGTGCTTGATCCGTGGCACTCCGCAGCAGGCCGGCGATATCGATCGGCAGAGTAGCAGTTAGCCCCAGAGTTGGCTGATCCGCGTTGATGAGCGTCACATTGCTGCCGCCGATGTTTACGGTCTGGCCCCGATCGAGCCGCGTGTATATCGCGTTCGCTCCCAGCGTCGGCATCAGTCCGGCACGATTTTCAGATGTCCGGCCCTGAGCGCGAAGCAGGCTCTCCTGTGCCAGCGCCATGGACCGGTTCACACCAAGCGCAACGGAGACCGCGTCGTCGATCGTAAGAGGCTGGGTTGTAAGCCGGCCAAGAATATCCTTCAAAGCGGGCGAAACGAGAGCGGGCCGGCCCGGAGGCGGAGCGGGAATGGCTGCCGCCGGGAGCGGCGCTTGCGGACCGGTGGGTGGCGGGACCTGGGGAAGAGCAATGGTTCCACTGCCGGGAGCCTGGCGTGTCTGTCCGTTCGCGGTGGTCTGGGCGGGCGCGGGAATCCGCGCAACGCCAAGAAGCGCGACGCAACTTACCTTGATGAGCGTCAGTCCCGCGTTTCGGCGCTTACCGTAGTGTCCTGGCACCATGAACTTCGTGATCTCCACCCTATCGAAACGCTGCTCAGAAATCCATTGTCGCCGCTAACGAGAATGGCAAGGAGGCTGGAGTTCGCAACCGTCGGGACATTCGATGCTCACATCGCATTGTGTGGCGGCTAGCTGCCGGCAGCATCCACGCACACGACGACCGATTCTCCGTTATGACGTATGCCCGACCAGACGCGAGCGTATGCCCTATCGATGGCGTGGTGCAGGCTCTCGTCCGACTCCGACTGCGACCACATATAGAGCGCGCCGAGATAGGTCCCGAACATAAATCCCGCCAGCGAAGCGGCAGGAACGTCCGTCCGCAGCTCAAGGTGACTCTGTGCCTCTTCGATGAGCCGGCACATGACCTCGAGCAGACGCATTCGAAACTCAAGGTTGGCCGCACGCACATGTGGATTTGTCAGCGAAAGCGACAGCAGTGTGCGCGTGAAGTGCTTCTCCTTGTCGCGCCGCTCAGCGCTTTCATGAACGATCGCGATGATCCGTCGCCAGAACGGCCCGCCTTCATGGCCTCCAGCCGGTTCAGGATCCGGCCACACCAGGACCGGCGCCTGCGACCCCGCAGTCCGCAAGGTTTCCGTCAACAGGCGCAGCTGGGTCTCGAAATAGTAACTTACGATGGCCTCTTTGTTCGGGAAGTAGTTGAAGAACGTCCCCTTGCCAACGTCCGCCGCTTCCGTGATCATCTCGACGGTTACCGAGTCGAAGTCATGCCTGGAAAGTAGATGCACCGCCGCGTCGTATAGTCTCTCGCGGGTCTCCGCGCGCCTGCGCTCGCGGCGCGAACCTGGGCATGCTGTCCCCGTGAACTGCTCTGCCCGGTTCGAGTCTTTCGGTCCAGGTAGATTCGTGCCCACAATTCTCACCCGATTTCTGACTACTGGTCATCTTTGACTAGGAATAGAATACCTCAAGAGTTGCGGCGTGTCAACGGGCAGGGAGCTAGCTTTGGCGAAGAACTGGGAGCGCGCAAGACAGGCTACTCGCAGGATCGAGACACGATGGACGCAGCCGGGAATCTCCTGGTGACTAGAGCAGCGGGGGCAGCGCCGCGACCGGCTACAGACGGACCTGTCCAGTTCCGCGGACGACCGTTTTCGAGGTCGTCAGCTCCGTGAGACCGATCGGGCCGCGGGCGTGAAGTTTCTGCGTGCTGATGCCGACCTCGGCGCCGAGGCCGAATTCGAATCCGTCTGTGAAGCGCGTTGAGGCGTTGACGTAGACACAGGCGGCATCCACTTCGCCGGTGAAGCGCTGCGCTGATTCGTAGTCCTGGGTGACGATCGTTTCGGAGTGGCCCGATCCAAAGCGCGCGATATGATCCAGAGCCTCGTCGAGCGAGCCGACGACACGTACCGCAAGGATCAAGCTGAGAAACTCTGTCGCCCAATCCTCATCCGTGGCCGAGCGGGCCGCCGGGTACAGCTCCCGTGTCCGATCGCAGCCGCGGAGCTCCACCCCGGCCGCCGCCAGGCGGCGGCACAGATCGGGAAGCAGGCACGCAGCGGCGGACGAGTGAACCAGCAGCGTCTCCATCGCGTTGCACACGGAGGGCCGGGAGACCTTGGCGTTGAATGCGACGTCCGCTGCCATATCGAGGTCCGCGGTCGCGTCGACGAACGTGTGACAATTGCCTCCGAGCGACGTGAGGACCGGCACTCGCGCGTTGTCCAGCACGCTCTTCTTCAGCGCCTCGCCGCCACGTGGAATGAGCACGTCCACCAGGCCTTCGGCTCGCATCATGGCGAGCGCCGCCTCCCGGTCCGTCGTTCCGATCAGCTGAATGCTGTCCGCGGGCAGGCCCGCCCTCTCGGCGGCCTGCGCACATATTCGCGCCAGGGCTCTGTTCGATCGGATAGCCTCGGACCCACCCCGAAGCAGTGCGGCATTGCCGGACTTCAGACACAGCCCCGCAGCATCGACGGTAACATTGGGCCGGCTTTCATATATGATGCCGACGACCCCGAGGGGTACGCGAATTCGCTGGATCTCGAGCCCATTGGGGCGCCGGCTGCCGTCGATGATCTGCCCGACCGGGTCCGGCAGCGCCGCAATCTGCCGCAGTCCCTCTGCCATCGAATCGATTCTGCGAGCGTCCAGCGTCAGGCGATCGAGAAGTGCATCGGAAAGCCCTCGCTCCCTTCCCGCCGCAACATCGGTGCTGTTGGCGTCCAGGATCTCGGCCGCATGGCAAACCAGCGCGTCGGCCATACCCTGCAGTGCGGCGTTCTTCGTGGCCGTGCGCACGGTCGCAAGCCTGTGAGCCGCGGACTTCGCCCGACGCGCCTGGTCCAAAACGGTTTCGCTCATCTGTCGTCCTCGTAACTCCGGCCTTGTTGCTTCGTTGGCTATTCTACCACAGCGGGGCTCAGACGGGTTTTGGGGTATTTTACAGAGGCTGGCCGATTGTGATGCATGGAGTGCTCAGATCCATGGACGGAATGGACGTGGTGGACTCGTCAGAGGCTGGCCAATCACGCCATGCGGTTCGCTCACCTCTGAGGACCGACGCAGGGAGGGTGCAGCACGACCACGTGCGGACGGGCGCTGCTAGCCAGTTCGTTTGATGATGTTGCCTGGAGGAACGATGGGCATTGTAGGAATCTGCGGAGGCGTGCTCCTGGTGCTCGCAGTACTGTGGGAGACTTTCGAAACGATCGTCCTGCCCCGCACCATCGTTCGCAACCTGCGCCTAACGCGTGTATATTTTATGATAACATGGCTCGTCTACCGATCGGGAGCTTCAGCAAGAGCGATGGGCACGCTGCGCGAGTCGTACTTAAGCACGTTCGGCCCGCTGTCGCTGCTCGGCCTTATCCTCTGCTGGGTCGGAGCTCTCATTCTGGGATTTGCGCTCATACAGTGGGGCCTTGGAACGCATGTCATCTCTGCCTCAACTCGGCCCGGGTTCGCCGTCGACGTATACATGAGCGGCACGACGTTCTTCACCCTTGGGCTCGGTGACGTGCTTCCGGCCACAGCGATCGCAAAAGTGGCCATCGTTTGCGAAGCCGGAGTTGGACTAGGATTCCTGGCCGTAGTAATCGGATATGTCCCCGTGATCTACGCCTCGTTCTCACGGCGCGAGGTTGGAATCTCACTTCTGGATGCGCGCGCCGGCTCTCCACCGACCGCGGGAGAGCTGCTGATGCGCCACGCGGCCGGCGGCAATATGGACGCTCTGGTCCAGCTGCTGGCAACGTTCGAGGCCTGGACATCGGACCTGATGGAGAGCCACCTATCCTATCCGGTGGTCGCCTACTATCGATCGCAGCATGATCGGGAATCCTGGATTTCGGCGCTCGCGGCGATCCTGGACGCATGTGCGCTTGTAGGAGTGGGATTCGATAACGACGCAGCGTGGAGCAGGGCGCTGAAGTGGCAAGCCGGGATGACATTCGCGATGGCCCGGCACGCAATCGTCGATCTCTCGCTCGTTTTTCATGTGGACCCGAAGCCGATGCGGACTGAGCGCCTCCCCGCGGAGGAGTTCCAAAGGCTGCGAACCGACCTTGCAGCCGCCGGCCTGATAGTTGCGGGCGGGGCAGACGCGGAGGCGCGCCTTGCGGCACTACGAGCGCAATACGAACCTCATATTTCCGGCCTAGCGGACCATCTGCTCATGTCGCTTCCGGCATGGCGCTCCGAGCCGGAAGCGCTGGATAACTGGCAGACGAGCGCCTGGAGAGCCGACAGCCACCTGTAGCCCACGTCGATCTATTCCGTGGTCGTGACGCCGAGCTTGTTCAGGGCCTCTTCGACCCGCTTATCGCCTTCATCGTATCCCACAATAGCCGCCGCCACCTTGCCTTCACGGTCGATGACGTAGGTGGTCGGAATTCCGCTCACGTTGAACTTGTCGCCCGCGATACTGCGGCCGCTCTTGCCGGCGGGATCGAACGCGAACTTGAAGTGGTACACGTTTTGCTTCTCGGGAACCCACTTCGTATAGGCCCCTTTGTCGTCCCAGACGCAGACGCCCAGAACGACGACATCCTTGTCTTTGAACGCCTGATACACCTTCTCGATGTGCGGCATGGAGAGCTGGCA
>JBBQVV010000193.1:0-13085 GCA_038211235.1 Chthonomonadales bacterium
TGCCTATCTGAAGGGTCTTGCTTCTTCGGGTCGCCCATAGGGACGCCGTGGCTCCTGGAGTGTGCCCGGAGGTCCGCGGCGCGAAGCATTGCGGGAGTCGTGATTGGCAGATAGCGGAACGTGGTCTTCAGACTATCAAGGTTGACTATACTCCGAGCCGTTCCTGCGCGCAGTAGCTCGCGCCTCAGCTCATAGTCGATTACTTCGGGAACATAGAGGACTTGCCCGGCGTTAATGGCTCGCCGGGTCCATTGTGCGATTGCCATGACTTCTGCGCCCGCGGAGGGACTAGACAGGAGGCCTAGCGGAGATGAGTCGAGTAGAATGTGACGGATCATGGATATACGAGCCGTTCGCCAGTGGCGGCCCGATTCGCATTCATGTTGCGCTTGAACTCATCGAGCTCCTGCTCGGCCTGACGTCTCGTTTCCTCGTCGGCTCCAGCGCCTTCCGCAATCCAGGCGTCAAGCAGAGCTATGGCAGCGGCTTTCTCTGCGTCCAGCTCCGCTTGAGACGGCCTTTGCGTCGTTTCCTGCATTACTGTGGACGGAAGCTGAGTGTCGATCATCCGCTTGATGACTTCGTCGGCGGAAACTCCCTGTCGCGCCGATTGTGCGGCTAGCCAGGCCTCTTCCTGAGGGCTAAGTTCGATATTCAGGGTTATAGTGGACCTCCTCGGTGGCAATCTGTATCCTATTGTACCGAAATGGGACCAGGAACGTAAGTTCTCAAGCGTCCCTGGTCAAACACCAGCCCGCACGGCGCGCGATGCTCACGGATCGGCCGACGGAGGGCAACGCTGCCGCCGTCGCCGAGCGGTTCCGCTGCATGCAGGCGGCAATTCGTACGACGTCTTCACGTGCTGCAACGAACTGGTCCGCCTGCGCGCGCCGCTCATCTTCCGCCGTCACAGGTCATCTCGGGTAGAATAACGCAGGCTATGTGACTCAGCTTTCGTGGGTTGTGCAGCTTACGTCCGCATCTCGCGGCAGACGATAAATCTCACGATAAGGACAAAACCACATGCAATACCGACGGCTCGGCGCGTCCGGCCTGAAGGTTTCCGAGGTATGTCTAGGCAGTTGGCTCACGTTTGGCAACGCCACCGAGGATCAGACCGCTACGGCGTGTATCGACCGGGCATGCGAGCTGGGCATCAACTTCTACGATACCGCAAACGTCTACGCCCGCGGCGCAAGCGAGACGATCGTCGGCAAGGCGCTGAGCAAGTACCCGCGCGATACCTACGTGGTCGCTACCAAGGTGTTCTTTCAGATGAACGACGGCCCGCTGCCTAACAATCGCGGCCTCTCCCGGAAACACATCATCGAGCAGTGCGAAGCGAGTCTCAAGCGCCTAGGAGTGGACTATATCGACCTTTACCAGTGCCACCGCTACGACCCTGAAACTCCGCTTGAAGAGTCGCTGAGAGCGCTGGACGATCTTGTAACCCAGGGCAAGGTCCTTTACATCGGCTTCAGTGAGTGGAGCGCCTCTCAGATCTCCGACGCTGTAAAATTTCAGGCTCGGCACAATCTGGACCGCTTCGTCTCGAGCCAGCCCTACTACAACATGCTTGGCCGCGGCGCCGAAAAGGCCGTCATACCGGTCTGCGAGCTGGAAGGTATCGGACAGATAGTCTACTCGCCGCTCGCCCAGGGCGTTCTCACCGGGAAGTACAAGCCCGGCCAGCCTCCGCCCACCGATAGCCGGGCGGCGGATCCCAAGCAAAACATGTTTCTGAATAACGGCAAGCTGGACGAGGCCATGCTTCTAAAGGTGCAGAAGCTCGCTCCCATCGCCGAGTCTGCCGGACTATCCATGCCGCAGCTGGCCCTGGCGTGGTGCCTGCGCCAGAAGAATGTATCCAGCGTCATCATCGGCGCAAGCCGGCCCTCCCAGGTCGAGGACAACGCCGCGGCATCCGGAGTCGCGCTCAGTCCCGACACCCTGAAGGCCATCGACGAAGCCCTGAAGTAGAGATGGCAGGTTTTTTCCACAGATTCCACAGATTTCACAGATGAAGAGAATGTGAAGTAATCAGTCAATGCGCTGACCTGGACTCATTGGATCCCTGGCAGAAGCGGCCGGAATGCGACAATAGACGATGTGTGCCGACCCGAATTCGATACGTGCGCTCGAGTTCAACCCCTCTCCGCACCTTCGGTAGCCCTAAAGCCGCCCTTGAAATCTGTGATAATCTGTGTAATCTGTGTAATCTGTGGAGAGTTCCGAATCGGAAAGGACTGTGCTATTGAAGGGAATCATTATCGCGGGCGGGTTGGGGACGCGGCTCAGGCCGCTCACGTATCACCGGCCCAAACCGCTGGTGTCGCTCGCCAACCGGCCGTTTCTGGAGTACCAGGTCGCCCTGCTGAAGAAGCACGGCATCAACGATATCGTGTTTGCCACGAACTACATGGCCGACAAAATAGAGGCGCACTTCGGAGACGGGTCGCGGTTCGGTGTTCGAATGCGTTACGCTCTCGAGGAGACCCCGCTAGGAACGGGTGGGGCCATCCGCAATGCGGCCGACCAGTTTCCAGGCGAGGCCGTTGCAGTATTCAACGGGGACATTCTGACGGACTTCGACCTGGGCGCCGTCCTCGACTTCCACCGCAATAAGGGGGCGCTGGCCACCATTACGCTCGCCGAGGTGCCAAGCCCATCTCCGTTCGGCGTCCTCATTCTAAACGACGAAGGCCGCGTGCTGGAGTGGCGCGAACCGAGTGAGGAGACGAAAAAGGCCCTGGCTGTGGATCGAGACCTGATGCCGACCGGTAAGGATCTCATCAACGCCGGCTTCTACGTGTTGGAGCCGGAGTGCGTCGCGCGGATTCCACAGGGTGTCGCGTCATCCGTCGAACGCGACATCTACCCGAAACTGCTGGCGGATCAGGCCGCCGTATATGGCTGCACGCCCGGGGGATTCTGGATGGATGTGGGCCGCGCGGAACAGCTGATGACCGCCACGCATGCGGTGCTGTCGGGCGCCGTCCACACGGCCACCCCATCTCTCGCGGTTGGCGAGGGTACGCGGATCGCGCCGAGCGCCTGGATCAACGGCCAGTGCGCAATCGGGACGCACTGCAGCATTGGCAACGGGTCGCGCCTCGAGAGCACGATCCTCATGGATAACGTCAAGGTCGGCAACAACGTTCTATTGCGAGGAGTCGTCATCGACGAGGGCGTGACAATCGAGGACGAAGTGGTCGTCGAGGGTCGCGGCGCCAACGCCGTTCCAGTAATCGCGGCGCTGAGCCTCCTGGCAAGAGGAACGCGGCTGCTTTTGTAGGGAATAGGTTGTAGAGTTAGGTAAAAGGGGGAGTATGCCCTATAACCTATAACCTACCTCTTGCCGCTGGTGAGGAACTGAAGGGCGGCCGCGATTAGCGCCGCCGTGTCCGTGCGGTCGGGCGCCGCGGTAAACATTCGGTCCGCGGCTCGACGGGCGTCGGGGCGGCCGTAACCCAGACCGATCAGGGCCTCGATCACATCTTCGTAGGCGGCATTCTCAACGGCCGTCAGCCGGCCGGCCTCCGCGCGGTCGGCCTTCTGCTCGAACGCGAGCGCCGCCATCCGGTCGCCGATCTCGGTGCACAGTCGCTGGGCAAGCTTCGGACCCACGCCGGGCGCCTTCGTGATAGTCTTAATGTCGCCCGACGAGATGGCGCGGGCCAACTCGGCGACCGGAAAAGATGAGATCATCGCGAGGCCGACTCTTGCACCCACGCCGGACACGCTGATCAGAATCTTGAACACCTGCAGCTCTTGCGGATCGAGAAAGCCGTAAAGAGCCACCTCGAAGTCCGGCTGCACTCGTGCGACCATATGAGTCTGCAAAGTCGTCTTGACGCCCGGCTCCGGAAGTGCGCTCAACACCGTCACCGGCACGAATACCTGATAGCCCACGCCGCCGACATCCAGGATCACGCTGCTTGCCTCGGTCCTCAAAACCGCGCCCGTCAGCTGTACGATCATGCTCAACAAGCCTTCCGTTTCCGTTTTGCCTGGTCCACCCGACTCGTCGGCCACCCTGTCCGCGATAGCGCTCCTCTTTTTGCGACTCGGTCTGACGGCGTTCGGCGGGCCGGCCGCGCACATCGCGATGATGCAGAGAGAGGTGGTCGAGCGCCGAAAGTGGATCGATCGCGAACAGTTTCTGGACCTGCTGGGGGCGGCAAATCTGATCCCCGGCCCGAGCTCCACGGAACTCGCGATACTGATCGGATATCGCCTGGCAGGGTCGATCGGGCTGCTGCTCGCCGGCATCTGCTTTATCCTGCCGGCCTTCCTGCTGGTGATGGGCATCGCATGGGCATATGTGAAATTCGGTCACCTGCCGCAGGTTGGCCGGGCTCTCGCCGGGGTCAAGCCGGTAGTCATCGCGATCATCTCTACGGCGCTCTGGCAGCTCGGTCGGACCGCGATCAAGACTCTGCCGCTTGCCTTCCTCTCCCTGGCAGCCCTTGGACTTGCGCTGCTCGGCGCCGGCCCGCTCTCGATCCTTCTCGGCGCCGGCCTGCTTGCAGGGGCCGCACGATGGCTGCAGGGCAGGTGCCCAGCTCCCTCGGGACCTCCGGACGAGGGTTCCGCCGAGCACCCGCAGCCCAGGTCCGAACCGGCCCGGAAGGAGCTCCTGTTGGGTCTGCGCCCTCTGCTCGCGTTAGCGTCGGTCCTCACGCTGTTCTCCGTCGCGCCTCTCGTGCTTCGCGGTCCCTTCATAACGACGCGGTTCGGCCTCGGGCCGCTCTTCTGTGTCTTTGTTAAGATCGGCTCGGTCATTTACGGCAGCGGCTACGTGCTGCTCGCGTTCCTGCGCTCAGACCTCGTTACCCAACGGGGCTGGCTGACATCGGCGCAGTTGATCGACGCGGTCTCGGTGGGACAGGTGACGCCGGGGCCGGTCTTCACGACGGCTACGTTTATTGGCTTCATCCTGGGCGGTCCCGCGGGAGCCATCGTCGCGACAGCGGCGATCTTCCTTCCGGCCTTCCTCTTCGTGGCGATCTCCGGTCCGTTCATGAGTCGAGCGCGAGAATCTCCGATTTCGGCGGCCTTTCTGGATGGCGTAACTGCGGCATCGTTGGCGCTAATGGCCTCCGTCACCTGGGAGCTATCGAGGGCGGCGCTCATCGGGCCGCTCACCATCGTAATAGCCTGCACAAGCCTTCTCGTGCTGCTGCGCTTCGCTATCAATCCCACCTGGCTGATCGCTGCTGGAGCCGCTCTGGGCCTGGCATTTGGGTAGCAGTCAGACGGCAGGAATCACACGGCAGACGGCAGACGGTGGACGTGGCGCCTGACCGTCTCCTTTGGGGTCACTCCTCCCCAACGCGCAGGCAGAGGTTCAGTGGCCGGCAGTTCTCGGAGACACGAAGAGCGGTGTTGGCGCGAGACTCCTCCACGAGGGCGCCCGATATCTCGAGGAACCTTGTGTCGGCCGTATTGCGGATACGCGCGAAGCGTACGCTTTCCGCATTCGGCCGGCCGCACGTTGCGATTGCCGTGCGCACGCAATCTTCTCCCGTCGGTTGGATCAGCGGCAGCCGTCCGCGAAGCACTCCGCCTTCGCCGCTGGTCCGAGTGTTGATGTAAGTTGCTTGAAAGTCCACCCTTTCGATGAGGCGGCGCGTGGTCAGGTCGGCGAGCCCTAGCGCGGTTGCATTGCCGTGAGAAGCCGCGGTCAGGTCGAGTACCGCTATCAGCCGGATATCCGGACCACCCCACGTCGACTCGGGGATCGACGGCATCGTCCCACGCCCAATAACGTGTGTGTCCATTCCGGCGCCGCTGATGTTCTTGCCCATCTCGTCGATCACCAGGACATCGAGCTGCGAGAATGGGAGCCTCGGCGCCGTGGCGCGTGCTCTTCTCAGCAGGGCCCTTTCTCCATCCCTGGCGATCTCCGTAGACGGTAAGGCGTGGATCTCCGAGGTTCGACCTAGCTCATTCTCCAACAGGGCGATGCCGCCGAGCAGCGGCATCCGGCCGGCAAGCCAGCGTCCAATTCGCGGCATCAGCTCGCGGAGGCCGCGCGCGCCGTACCGATGGATGCTCTCCGCGCCATGCCGTTTCCCGAGGCCGATCACACTCATTTTTGCGATACCGCTCTCGATGTCGCCGGTGAAATCCGTGTGGGCCTTGATCCTGTTGATCAATAGGACCGCGGCCGCGCCAAGGGCATTCTTCTCCCAATAGATCGGATGCCCGGCGAAGTCGCCGGCATCGTCGCCGTCGAGAGCGCCGATCTGTTCGACCTCCATGGTCGCGCGAATCTCCGCGTCGACCGCCTCGCGCGTAATGCCGTAATCGTGAAGAAGTTCCGACTGGCCCTCCGCCGTGGCACCGCCGTGGCTACCCATCGCCGGCACGATGAACGGCCGCAGCCCCAGGGCCCGCAGTTCCGAGACCGTTGCGCGTACGATTGGAACGAGGTTGTCGAGTCCGCGGCTGCCGACGCCGACCGCAACCGTAGCGCCGTGTTCCAGTGCTCGCTCGCGCACGAGCGCGCGCACGGCATCGCGAGTTCTCGTTTCAATCTCCTCGGCTGACAGCGCGGGCGTATCAAACCTCTGCTCGACGGTCCATACGTCCGGCAGCGCGACGTCGGGGTAGGTAAACGTATCAATATCGAGATCGATGATCATCTTTTGCTCCGTAACGGACTGATCTAATCGCGCGGAAAATCGGCATGGCTGCGCAGTGCGCGCACCTGCAGCCAGTGGTAATCGTTATGCGCAACGAGCCCTTCCAGCCAGGCGCCGACCGTGAGGCGCAGGCCCGGACTCGCCGGTGAGGGCATCTTATGGCTCTTGAGGTCCAACCCGTTCGCCGACTCGATGCACGCCGACAGGCGGTCGAGCGTCTCGATGAAGGCAGGCCCTGTTTCACTGGCCGGGTAGCGGGCGGTGTTCGGAGCGTATATCGGAGGGACGGGCACGCGAAACGGCGGGTTCGGGCTCAATAGCCGAATGAAGAACCGCTCAAAGAGACTGTAACGCGGAATCTCGTCCGAAAGTCGGCCGTCAGCCCGAATCTGCGCGAGGACGCCTTCGATTGCAGGCAGGCCCTGCCGCCCGACGGAGTTCAGGTGGTCCAGGATCAAGTCCATGCTCCATACACTTGGGTTGGGCCACCAGCCCCACTGGTGAGGCGACGTCGCTTCCAGAACCACCTTCGCCTCCTGCTTCAGGGCGGACGTCTGATCTATCATGCGCTGGAGATCGGGACGAAGGACTGCGATTTCGCTGCTGAGAACTGCCATATTCGGTCTCCGGTCAGGTTCCTCTCCTTCTGTCGTCGCCGCCAGGATTTACCGCGACAGGCTTTGGGGGCTGGAGAGTCAGGACGATCGGCTGCGAGACGCGATCGAGCATCACCTGCGGACTGTTGGACGTGATGGCATCGAGCAGGATCGTATAGGCGCCGGGCTTCGCGTTCGCCAATGCCTTGATCTCAATATCGGCCTCCATGGCACCGTTGGGTATCGGCGTCGCGGCGGCGGTGACGCCGTCGGGAAGGCCCAGGACATTCAAGGTGAACGGCTTGTCGAAACCGGCTCGGCGCTCAAACTTCGCGTGGATTTTCAAACTTCCGCCCGCGGGCAAAGCGACTATCGTTGAATCGGCCCTGACGGCGACTTCGTACGGCGGCGTTACGGCGTAGAACAGGGTATCGACAGGAGCCGGCCGGAGGCTCATCTCGCCGCCGTTCCAGATCCGATCGACGGCCCGCGTCATGTTCTGCGTAATCATCTTGCCGCCTACGACTCCTGAGCCGGTGATGTGCAGCGGAAAGCCACCGAGTGGCGCGCCGGGCGCAGCGTTAAACACGAGAAGGCCATGCGCGACGCCGTCCGCAACCACGACCGTGTTTGCAGTCACTCCCGATGGTAGATCGGCGGCGCCGATCGTGACCGGCCCCTTCCAGCGATCGCGGCTTACCTCCACGTCGAGGACCGCGGAGCCGCCCTGGCCGACTCCTCGCGCGCGCAGATCCGTCGACAGTGAGAATCCAGGATCGGGGGGATTCCTTATCAATAGTTGATAGACAAGGTCCGGCGAATTCGTTCCGGCCAGATTCTTGACTCGCAGCACGAAGTCGCCGCCTTTGTCGAAGGTGTGGTCGATGTGCGAATCGCGGCCGGTACTGTCGTCGCTCTCCTCTATGAGCGCTCCGGAGGAATCGTTAAGCGTCAGGAGTGGATCGCACCGAGTGCCGCTTCGATCCTGGCACTGCAGGTCGATGAGAATTCGTCTTCCGGGGTCGGCATGGAACCGGTAGAAGTAAGAGGCTGCGTCGACTGCGCCAGCCTTGTAGAAGCGACCGTTGACGGCTCCGGGCGCCGCCACTGTGAGCGCATGAGCTAGCTCCGTGTTCGCGCCATCAGACATCACAAGGGGGAGGTCGGATACTCCCACGATAATTCCGTTGCTTGTTACTCCGTCCGCGGAATGGACGTGCGCAAGGCCGTGCGGCCAATCCGCGGGGACCTTAACAGGAAACGTGGCCGGCAGGTTCAGGCCGAAGGTCGTGAGCTCGGTGGTCTTGCCACGGGGGATCGTGCCCGGCAGCGTGCCCGTTACCAGCGGCAGATAACCCAGGCTAAGTCGATATGCGTGTTCGGCTCCGCCCTCTCCCACGGAGCTTGAGAGGGTCAGAAAGTACCGGCCGGACTGTTTCGGCGTGTAGGCGAGCATCGAGTCGGGTCCGCCGAAGTCGTCGTTGGTCGCCACCTCCGTACCGCTCGAGTCTTGTAGAGTCAGCAGCGAGTCGAGTGGTGATCCCGCCTGCGCGGCGACGACCTCGGCGACAAACGATCTCCCCGCATCAAGGTCCACGGAGAATGTATCGGTATCCGACGCCTCGGCGATATGCCCATTAACTGAGACCGGAAGAAAAACGCTCTGCGCCTGCGATCGGCCGTTATTGGGCTCCTTTTCCTCGATCTGCGGCAGTTCGCGTCCAACCATCCATCGACCGGGGCTGCTAACGCCCGCGTCGGAGATCACTCGGAAGGAGTAGATGTCCCGGGGCGCCGCGCGGTCCACGGTAAAATCGACGACGACGACGGGAGCATTGTCGTTATCGAGGGTTGGAGCGGGCAGCTTGGAGAAGTCCGGCGCAACGATCTTTGCGGAGATTCCGGGCTGGTCGAAGATGATGGCGCCGGCGTTGCGAAAGCTGACGCCCGAGATGGTGACACGCGTCGTGAGACCTGCGCTTCCGCCCAGTGGGTATACCATCCGAATCTCGGGCGGATGCATCTGCGCCGACACAGGCAGCTTCAGGCAAAGTATAAAGGTGCTCAGAAGAGGCGCAAGGAGGGCGGCCAGCCGTACCCGTGTTTCCCACATGTGCACATAACCGCCAGTCATAATGATCCCACGTCCATTCCACCTCACGCTGCCCGCCGGCACGTTCCAGTGAGGATTGGACAGAGGTGCATATATCTCCTGCGTCGCAGCCGGGTCCCATACGTTAAGCGGCCCTTCTTCAGAAGCTGGCAGCGCGTATATCCCGGCCACCAGCCACTGTGGCGGATCCACTGCCCACAAAAGTAGGTCTTGAACGGCGCTTGCAGCGCCTCGAATGAGTCGCCGCTGTCTTCCACCATGCGGCGCAGTATCATACCGAGGCCGGCGGGTACTCGTTCGTCGGCATCCGCGACGAATATGAACTCAGAGATGGCCTCGTCAATCGCGAGATTGCGCGCGGCGTCGAAGTTGTTCGACCGCGGAGCGCTAATCACACGGGCGCCACAGCGCCGGGCGATCTGAACCGTTGCATCTTCGCTCTCATTGTCGATGATGAGTACCTCGTCCGTCCACAGCCGAAGCGACTCTATCGCACCCTCGATGTTGTCTCCCTCATTGCGAGCCAGTATGCAGCCCGTTATGAGAGGCTTTCCCGCGAGATTCGTAGTTCGGACCTCCGGAGCTAGATCAAGGAGCGCACGAAGCTCATCCTCGGCGACAGCCTCGCAGGTGCCGGTAAGCGGCTGAACGATCGCGTCGAACTCTTCAATAGAGAACCTTACGGCAGGGATAACCTCCATGGCATGGGCTGGTTTTGACAACCCGGATTGGCCCACTTTGATGGCGAATTTTGGCCCACCTTGGGTTGTCGGTTGAATTGGTTGGTTACGCCTCCTTTCTTTGAGGTTGATATTGGCCCGATAGGCTCGGGCCATTCGATTTTGCCGTAGCGATCGGGCCGGGGATTGTGAGCGGAGGCAAAATCTGCGCTTCGCGTCGTCCTCTAACTTCGGGCGTTAGAATTGCAGTGATCCGAGCGCATCAAGAGCCTCCTCGACGGTTGAGATGCGTTCTTGATGCTCGTCGCCGCGATCGCTCTCCTGCCAAGCTTCTGAGCGGTCGTCGTAATATTCCCGCATCTCGTCAAGGGTGTTTTCGATCAGTTCCTGCGCTGCCTCAAAGGAGGCGTTCCAACGTTTCCATCCGGGCAGGCTAGCGATTGCAGGAAGCGACGGCAATCCCTTTGCAACCAGAGCTGCTCGACGTGCCTGCTCGCATCGCTTGCGGTAGGCCGCCTGGCGTGCTGCCGCGGACGCATGTGTTTTGGGCTGTGGCATCAGCACTTGCCTCTTGAAGCGTCACGTGACGCTTCAGGCTGCCCAAGTCCGGCGCCGCGCCTCTCCAGTGTGCGACGGAATCGATAGGACTCGCTTCCGGTCTCGACGATGTGCGCTCGATCGGTCAAACGGTCCAGCAGCGCCTTGCACAGCCGTGCGTTGGTGAACACCTTCGTCCACTCGGAGAACGGGAGGTTCGTGGTGATTAGCATCGACGCCCGCTCCGCCCGATCGGAGATCACCTGGAAGAGCAACTCCGCACCGAGTTCTGCCAATGGAACATAGCCCAACTCGTCGATACAGACCAGATCGTAGCGCGCCCAGCGAGAGAGCGCCCGGCCCAATTGGTTCTGGTGCTGTGCTTCCAGCAGTTCGTTGACCAGGCCGGCGGCAGTAACAAACCGGACCTTGCGACGCTGACGATAGGCGGCTACGCACAGTCCCGTGGCAAGGTGGGTCTTGCCGGTGCCACAGTCACCCAGGAAGAGGACCGGCTCCTTGTGCGCAAGGTAGGTTCCGGCCGCCAATGACATGATCTGAGAGGCCGAAAGCTGCGCGGCCTCCTTCGCCTTCGCGCCGCTGCCGTGTGCGCCAATTTACTCCGCCGCCAAGGCGGCAATCCACTCCTATACACAGTCGCTCCGGTTCCAGTTGGAGGAAGCCGGTGTGGATGTGATCGAGCTCATGCCTCCCGGGGTAAAGACTGACCTGACTGGCGATCTTCCCGAGGGCGACGGCATCACTCTGATGACAACGGACGAGTTGGTGAAGCAATCCTTCTCGTCCTTAAAGGCGGGCGCACTTGAGATCAGGCCGGGGAAGTCGAACCAGCTCGCGGTCATGCGGCGCCTCGCCCCTGATTTCATCAACCGGCAGCTCTGGAAATCGTCTAAGAAGCTGGTACCGGCTGCGGTCGGATAGAGACCGCAACAAGAATGGTACGATAGAAAATATCATGAAGGCATTCGTCTAAGCCAAAGGAACTCACCATGGAAGAAGCGGCGTCCTTCCCACTGGTCGGCTTGAACGCCTGGCAGGCACTGATCGAAAAAGCTAACCTGGAGAATAGAATGGGTTTCGGCACTCGGATGATGTTCGTCGCAAGTTGCCGCCTCGAAGCGCTTCAAACCTGAGGCGGACGATGCCCCGCAGCAGAGCTGCTCCTGTATCGTACCCACCCCGGTATGGGGGGCACTCCCCCCGGAGTTCTCGGCCGATAAATTTGGCCATCATGTTCTCACCATTTGGGTCAGCTCCGGCAGAAAGGAGCCGCTCGACGGAGCAAATGCCTTGGTCGCTTATGGACAGTGCTAACTGATGATTCAGTTCATCCTGATTCATTCATGCGTCTACGTTTCGTTTGTATCCGTCCTACATAGACTCGAAGGCCGGCCGTCAGCTACTAACGCGCCGGATCGGTTGAGCACGCGCCTGGCACGGAGGCCGAACGGTTCGGTGGCTCCGGCGCTTCTTACCCAGCTATCGAAGGTCGAAGGAAAGCGCGATACAGCCTCTAATCGAGCCGTGACCTATGATGTCGCATAGATCTCCATGATACGGCCAAGGAGTCGCAGTGCGTCGGCTCTGGGCCGCTGGAAGCTGTTGCGTCCAATAATGCTTCCGAACCCGCCCCCGTCCCGGATCGCCGTGATCTCCTCGATCAGCTTATCTTCCGTGTCGAACGCGCCGCCGCTAAATATAACGATCCGCCGTCCGTTAAACGCGCATTGAACCACGTTGGCGATCCGTTCCGCCATGGTTCCGACGGGGATATTCTGTTCGACGAACACCTTGCGCGCCGCCTCCTGCTCGATATGCGCCGTGGGTATCTTGACCTTGATAATGTGCGCGCCAAGTTGCGCCGCGATCTGCGCGGCGTAACCGCACACGTCGATCGCGGTCTCGCCCTCTTTGCTTATCTCCGATCCGCGCGGATACGACCAGATTACGACGGCCAGACCGCTTGCCTTCGCCTCGGCCGCAAGGGCTCGGATCTGCTCGTACATCTCAAAGCGGCGCGTGGATCCCGGATAGATCGTGAACCCGATGGCGATACAGCCGAGCCTCAGAGCGTCCTTCACGCTTCCGGTGAGCGCCTGGTCCGGATCGGTCTCGTTCATCGTGAGGTCGTGGTCGTTGACTTTCAAAATCAGCGGAATATCGCCTGCGAAATCCCGTGCTCCTGCCTCAAGAAAACCCAGCGGCGCGGCATATGCGTTGCAGCCGGACTCGATAGCGAGCTCGAAGTGGTACCGTGGATCGTAGGCGGGCGGGTTGGGCCCGAACGAGCGCACCGGTCCGTGCTCGAAGCCCTGATCGACCGGCAGGATGACAAAGCGTCCCGTGCCCGCGAGTCGTCCATGATTCATCAGCCGGGCAAGGTTCGTCAATGTACCGGGATTGTCGCTACCATACCAGCTTAAGATTTCTCGTACACGATCGGTCATGTTGGTAATCCTTCCATCATGGTTTCATCACTATCGGCATC
>JBBQVV010000194.1:0-13070 GCA_038211235.1 Chthonomonadales bacterium
TCACGGCCAGGCAACCACAAGCCTATCCGCCTCGCCTGGCGGCGCGGTTGCACCTGAATCGCCGAGCCACGACGCCGGCGCCGTAAACCCTCCGCCCAAAATCCTGAATTCGAACCAGGTGGTCCCATTCCTGGCGCCTAAGTCAACAGGCTCTCAACCGGACAAGCCGCCACTTGCGGTAACCGCTCAACTTCCGGCACCCGATAACCTAGCCCCTATAACCTACAACCTAGCCCCTGCCCCCGGGAGGTCCACCGTGAGCATCAGCGACGAACTTCGTCCCGTACAGATCGGCCATATCCTGTTCATCGATATTGTCACCGGCTCTGTTACTTCGGTGTCGAAACAGGGCCGCATGCTGGGACAGCTTACGGCGGCCGTTCAGTCTACACCGACGTTCCGGGCGGCGGAGGAGCGGAAGGCGCTTCGCCCGCTGCCGGTGGGAGACGGGATGGCGCTGGTCTTCTTTGACGATGTGGCCGCGCCGGCGACCTGCGCAATCGAGATCACGCGAGCATTGAGTGCCCTGGCACAGCCGATTCCGGTGCGGATGGGCATCCACAGCGGGCTCGTGCAGCCCCTCCTGGATGTTACCGGGGTCGAGAACCTGGTTGGAGAGGGCCTTAACACCGCCAGGACCATTATGGAGTCCGGGAGCGAGGGCCATATCCTGCTGTCCGGGGACCATGTCCGATGGCTGCGGGAGATGGAAGAGTGGTCGGGGGCGCTCAAAGAGGTCGGATCGATTACAGTCAAGCACGGAATCAAGATCGATCTGTTCAGCCTGCACAACCCGGAGTTCGGGCTCAACCAGACTCCGGTATCGCTGCGGGATGCGAGCCAGGCAGTACCGTTGGACGCCGTCGATACGGAGCGCAGGCGGATCGTGATTCTCTATCGGCGCAACACGCAGTTGGATGAGTCGGTTCTCCACTATCTGGAAGAGCATCTGATCGCGCGCGGTCACGATGTGTTCTACGACCGGAATGCGCGTATCGGAATGGCCTGGGCAAAAGAGATTGAAGAGCAGATCCGCAACGCCTATGCCGTGATACCCATCGTCTCGCCACGCTCGCTGCGAAGTGAGATCCTGCAGCAGGAGCTGGAGACGGCGCTCGACGAGCGGCAGCATCGAGGCGGCCCGCTGATCCTGCCCGTGCAGTTGCGCGACCCGGAGCCCGAGGCCGATGAGGATCGGGCGATCCTCAACCTGATCGATCCGTTCCAGTACTTCCAGTGGCAGAGCGAAGATGACAATCCCCGCTTGGTGACGGAGATTCTGTCTGCTCTGCGCGAGACGATCGCCCATCGGGAGATTCCGCTTGAGATGGTGGGCGGGGGAATGAAGCCGGACTCGCCCTACTATATCGAGCGGTCGGGCGATCAGGAGCTGCGGCGCATGCTGCAGGAGCAGACGAGCATCGTCCTGGTGCGCGGGGGCAGGCAGATCGGCAAGACAAGCCTGCTGGGACGAGGAATGCAGCTGGCGCGGGAGAGCGGCTGGCGAGTGATGCGCACCGATTTCCAGAAGACCTCGACAGAGAGCCTCACGTCCACGGCGGTCTTCTATCGGCAGATCGCGTCGAGCCTGGCGCGGCAGTGCAAGTTCACGTACGATTTCACCGCCGACTGGGATCCGGAAGCGGCGCCGAACCAGAACCTGGAGTTCTTCCTGCGCGACCTGTTGGACGCGGAGGAGTCGCCGCTGATCTGGTTTATGGACGAGACGGACAAGATCTTCGCGGCCCCGTTCGCCAGCGATTTCTTCGCTCTGGTCCGCTCCTGGCACAACGATCGCTCCGCCGAGCCGGACGGCCCGATGGGCAAGCTCTCCATGGTGATCGCCTATGCCACCGAAGCGCACCTTTTCATCCGGGACCTGAACCAGTCGCCGTTCAATGTGGGAGTCAATATCACCCTGGAGGATTTCTCACTGGAGCAGACACTGCTTCTGAACGAACGGTATCAGAATCCGGTGCGGACACGGTCCGACATGGAAAGGCTCTACGGCCTACTGGCCGGGCAGCCCTACTTGACGCGCCGGGCGCTCGACTCCCTGGCACGGGAGCAGTACGGCTTCGACACCCTGATGCACGACGCCGATCGCGTCGAGGGGCCGTTCGGCGACCACCTGCAGCGCATCTTGCTCGGTGTCACCAGCCTGGAGCACGTGACGGAGTTTGTGCGCCGGACACTCGCCGGAAAGCAGGATCTGACGGCGAATCGGGACGCGTTCCACCGGCTTCAGGCGGCGGGGATACTGCGGCTATCGGGGGATGGCAATATCGCATTTCGGTGCGCGCTGTACCATAAGTATCTGGCCGCGCAGATGGGCTTTGATGGGGAGTAGAATTGTGGTTGGCTGCTTGGTGGACACGGTGGACGTAGCCGGTTGATCTGGCTGGTGTCATTGCTTAGCGGGAGATGCCGCGCGCTTGCCCTCGTTCCTGGCTACGGCCACCCAGTCGGGCTCGTCCCTTGTATCTGAATACCAGATCCTAGCGGTTTGATCATCGCTACCTGTCAATATGCGTCGGCCATCCGGGGAGAACGCGACGGAATTGATAATGCCCGCATGCCCTTTCAACGTCAGTATCTCCCGGCCAGTTTGTGCATCCCACACCTTAGCCGTCATGTCTTGACTCCCTGTCACGACGCGTGTACAATCCGGAGAGAACGCGGCGGCATAGACGGGTCCGGCATGTCCCTTGAAGATCCGAATTTCGCGGCCAGTGGTCGCTGCCCAGACTTTCGCGGTCCTGTCCATATTCCCAGCAACGATGTACTGTCCATCAGACGAGAAAGCCACTGAGGTCGATCCACCACGTTGTGCCCCAAGTGTCATTACCCTTCGGCCGGATGACGCGTCCCATATTATCGCAGGCCCATCAGGACTACTTGTTACGATCTGTCGACCGTCCGGAGAGTAGGCGACGGAAGTGAACCAGTTTATGGGAGATTTGAGCGTGAGAACTTCTCGGCCAGAATCTACGTCCCACTGCTTCGCTGTTCCGCGAGAACCTCCGAAATTGACGCTCGATGTCAGGATCCGAGTTCCATCGGCCGAAATCGCCAATCTGGTGACAAATCCGCTTCGTCCATCAAATGCCGACATCTCCTTACCCGTGTCCACGTTCCAAGTAATTGCGCCACCTTCTGCTTGTCCATGGACTAGCATCACAAAACCTGTAACAATACGCCGGCCGTCCGGGAAGTAACTCGCGCAGGTCACGGCGGAACGTGGCTTCGTGAGAGTCAACAGATCGCGCCCTGTGTTGCCGTCGTAAACGGTGGCCTCACCATGAACTGCAGTGGCGTCATTCCTGATCGTTAAGACACGTCGAGCGTCCGGAGAGAAGGTAGCGGAGAAAACTGGCTCGTGTGCGCCATGGAGAATTTGCGTCTCATGGCTGATACCGCCATCCCAGACTTTCGCCGTACCGTCGCCGCTTGCTGTCAAAACGTGCCTGCCGTCAGGACAGAATACCGCGGAATTGACGGCTTCACGATGGCCTCGTAGCGTTTTGAGTTCCCGCCCATTGGCCACATCCCACAACTTTGCGGTGTTATCGTCGCTACTCGTTATGACGACTCGGCCATCTGGTGAGAACACCGCAGAGTTGACCCTATTACTGTGTCCCTTAAGTGTTACTAGCACGCGTCCAGTATGACTGTCCCATACCTTTGCATCGTTGTCGAGCGTGCTCGTGACAATCCGACTGCCATCCGGAGAGAATGCCACAGTATCGCCTTTCAGCGTCAGCACAACCCGTCCGGAACTTACGTCCCATACCTTCGACGAATACATATTGTTCGCTGTCGCAATATATCGGCCATCCGGCGAATACATAGCGGATGTAAGGCCGTCTCTGTGCCCATTGACCCTCAATAACTCGTGGCCAGTAAGAGAGTCCCACACCTTGGCTTCGCCCATATCTTGGTTGTGGTCGAGATATCCCATACTTGCAACGATTTGTTGACCACCCGGGGAAAATGCAACGGAAGCAACCCAATCGTGAGGTAGTTTGACAGCAATCAATCTACGACCAGTTTTCGCGTCCCTGACATCCACTTCACCGCGAATAGCGGTGAAGTCACTGGCGCCCGTTACAACACGTTTGCCATCTGGGGAGAACGCTGCAGAATACACTCCATCATGTCCCTTAAGTGTCACAATTTCCCGACCAGTGACCGCATCCCACACCTTGGCAGTCTTGTCCCAACTCGCCGTCAAGATACGCTTTCCGTCGAATGAATATGCAACGGCTTGGACTTTGTCACTGTGACCCTTTAGCGTGAAGACGTCTTGGTGTATCAGTCGATTCCAGTATCCCCACTCGAAACCACGATAGGCGACGTATTGCTGTTGACCCGTCTCATCAAGTAGTTCTCGAACGCGACCGAGGTTGTTTCCTTCGTAGTCTGCCTGAATCTGATTCATGTTAGCCACGTAGCTGAGATACTCGGCCCGATCGCGCTGTTTGTTCGACTCTAGAAGCGCTAGCCTTGAAATTCGTCCGCTGCTATAGGCGTTCCAACCCAAGATGGCAATCACCATTGAAATGGCTCCGAATATTAGTGCGGCCTGCACGAAGCCCTTACGCCTCTCCACTGTCTGCCGGCGCAACTCCGCGTCCGGCATGTGCCGATTGACCCACTCCTTGCCGAACACCGAGTGGTAAACGCCGTTACGAACCTCCAACATGCCTGTGCGAGCAATCGCCAATCCGCAAAGCTTCAGCAGCGCGTGCCAGTGAGTCTTCGGGTCATCGTGAACTATCGGCGACTTACCGAACCGGCGATGGATTGTCTCGTAGACCGCCAGCAGCCCGGCGGGGTCCTTCAAGAAGCCGGGGTCTTCCTCGACCCGGCGGTTGATGAAGCTCAGGTGCTGACCGTCCTCGGGATCCCTGCCGAAGTAGAGCCGGGAAACCGCCGCATCGACGGCCGCTAGAGACACAGCCGCCGAGTTCTCCGAGACCGCCTTACAGACACGCTGCGTGAGGTAGGGATGTCCGCTCGTCCAGTACAGAACCCGCTTCAGCAGCGCGTTACCATCGCGGCCCGTACCGGCAAATGCATCGCCAAGTGGCTGTGCCTCCGCCAACGTGAAGTCGGTCGGGACGATGCGCTTGCCGATGTTGAAGGGCGTAACCGCCACGTTCTGGATGAGCGCGTCGGGAGTGGTGGAGCCAGCGAGGCAGAACGTGAGCCTGCGGAAGGCGGGATCTTCGGCGCGATCGGTGAAGAACGAGCGGATGCCGACCAGGAACTCGTCGGTATCGAACGCCTGACGGCGCAGCAGTTCGATCTCATCGACGAGGACGACCAGCGGCTGCTCGCTCTGCTCCAGTGCGACCTCCCGCAGGACCGCTCGGAACCGGACGAACGGCGGCTCGGCCTTGCGCGCCTGCCACGCCCGCAGCATCTCCCGCTCGAGGCCGATGCCGCGACCGATCTGGACCAGCAATCCCTGGTAGAACTGCTCCGCCGTCAGCCCGGAACCGAGCCGCTGGAGATCGCAGGAGCCGACGCGAATGCCCTCGGCCCGCAGCGCGGCCATGGCACGTATGAGCAGGGAGGACTTGCCAACCTGGCGGGAGTCGAGCACGTAGCAGTACTCACGTGCCCGCAGAGCCGCCTGCAGGTCGCGGTCCGCCTGGCGCTCGACGTAGGAGGGCGCATCGGCGGGCATGGTGCCGCCGGCTACGAAGTAATGAGTTGACGTGCGGCCGATCAATTTCCTGTCCCGGCGGTATGCAAACCCATCGTATCACTGACGAACGCTTCCGCCGTTTCGTCCGCACCACTATGTGTGAATGGCAAAGCCTGCCATTGTATTACTTTGTGATCTCCCCCTGTCGAGATCAGCCTGGTTCCATCAGGAGAAAATACCATGGACAATACCGGCGCCTTGTGCCCCCTCAACGTAATCATCTCTTGCTGCAATGCGACGTTCCAAAGCTTAACAGTCTGATCGAGACCTCCTGAAGCGAGAGTCTTGTCGTCAGCGGAAAATGCAACGCACATAGGATTCGCCGTGTGTCCGACAAGCGTGCCGAATAGCTTCTTATTGATTAAGTCAATTAGAACTATGGATTTGGCATTTGTAACAGCCATGAGTTTACCGTCGTGCGAGAACGATGCACTATTTGTCCAACCAATGCCCAGTGACGCGTGCAAATCGAGTTTTTTGTTTACGTCCCAAATTTCTATTCCGCTGTCCTCTCCTCCATATGCCAACCAACTCCGGTCAGTCGAGAACGCTCCAAACACAACAGTCATATGCCTCGGAAATCTGTAGCGATATTTTTCCTTTTGGAGTGCGACGTCCCAATACCGGAGGGTTTGATCGGTGCTCGCGGTTATCAATGTCTTGCCGTCTCCCGAGAATCCGGTAAAAGCAATACAGCCTGTGTGTCCAACTAACGAGCCAATCTTGCGACCAGAACTGACGTCCCATAATGTCAATTCGCCTGGCGCGTTCACGCTGTCCTTGAAACCGCCAGCTGCTGCGAGAGTTCGGCCATCTGGTGAGAACGCGATCGAAAGTACAGATCCCAAACACGCGTGAAGTACCGTTCGAACCATACCCGATTTGGCATCCCAAAGGCGAACCGTAGAGTCTCTGCTCCCTGTGGCAATATAGTTGCCGTTTGGAGAGAATGCCGACGTATAAACCCAGTCCGAATGCTCATTGGCGATGGCTTTATCAGCGGAAACGGCGCTGTCCCAGATTCGTACCGTTCGATCATTACTCGCTGTAGCGAAGGTCCTACCGTCTGAAGCCAGCGATATGCCGGTCAAGCCGGCGCAATGGCCCCGTAAAGTAACTAGGAGCCTAGCCGTGGCGATGTCCCAAATCTTGATGAGATTGTCCCCCGATGCGGTGGCCAAGGTCCTACCGTCTCGGAAAAAAAATAAGCCCTGGATGTCTCCACGATGGCCTATAAGTTTAGCGATCGGTTTGCCTGTTAGGAAATCCCAAACGAGGACAGTACCGTCTATACTACCCGACGCCACAAGGTGATTTTTCGGCGTAAATGCGAGACAATAAATCGGGCCAACGTGTGCATGGATCGTCCTCTCGAGCCGACGAGATCCGATGTCCCAGAATTGAATATCACCATTCATGCCTCCGACTGCGAGTGATTTCCCACCAGGTGCATATGCGACAGTGCTGATCGATGACTTGCTATTGAGCCGTGTACGGCTAACCTTTCCTGTGTTGACATTCCAGAACTTGACCATGCCACGGATATTAGCCACGGCCACTTCTTGGCCATCTGGAGCTAGCGAGGCAGATGTGTCAAAGACTTGGCCGTGAGGATTTTGTCCGAGAATTGTTTTATCGAGGTGTCGCGATGCGACATTCCATACGTTGACTGTCTCGTCTTGGCCTACGGACACAAGATTTCGTCCTGTGGGATTGAAGCCGACGAACATGCTTCTAGTCTTGTGACCGTGGAACTTTTGTCGTTCGCGACCAGTTTGGACATCCCATATTTGAACCTCGCCATCATAGCCAGCAGCTACCAACAGCTTACCGTCCGGTGAGTAAGCAATTGAAGGTCCTGCGCCTCCCAAAATGCGTAGCTGTTCACCTTTGCACAGTCTACGCAGATATCGCCATTCAAAACCGTGTAGGTCGCGATCTGCGCGGTGTCGCACCAACAACTCGATCGCGTGACCGAACTCTCCCTCGTCACATGCCTGCGACGCCAGATTCATATCGGCGACGTACAGTAGTTGGCGGTTCCGTTCGGCATATCCTTGTGCCTCGCGTCGCTGCCGTACCTCGTCTGCCGTTTTGATGTCCGCTCGCCGACGCTCGCGCACCGCTTCCCAGGTGCGGTTAACTGCGGCCAACCCAAGTCCACTCACAATCGCAAGCACCAGCGCGGACACGGCCGTCGCACGGACCACTCCTCTTCGATACGCAGTGCTCTGCCTGCGTAATTCCGCGTCGGGCATGTGACGCGCGATCCACTCTGCGCCAAAAACCGTGTGATAGGTTCGGTTGCGAACTGACAGCATGCCCGCGATCGGCAGCGCGAGCCCCGAGAGCTTTAGCAACGCGTGCCAAAGGTCCTTCGGGTCTTCCGGGACAAACGAACTCCGTCCGAACCGATGGTGAAGCGACCGGTAGACCGCGATCAGTCCAGCAGGGTCCCGCAGGAAGGTTGGATCCTCCTCGATCCGACGGTTCATGAAACTTAGATGCTGACCATCCTCTGGGTCCTTGCTGAAGTATAGCTTTGCGACGATCGCATCCATCGCGGCAGGCGTCCTTGCCTCACTACTATCGAATACAGCCATGCATACTCGCTGAGTCAGGTAGGGATGCCCGCTCGTCCAGTAGAGCACGCGATTCAGCAGCGCGTCACCGTCCCGGCCTGTAGCGGTCAACGCATCGGCGAATGGCTGCGCTTCTGCCAGCGTGAAGTCGGTCGGTACAATTCGCGTGCCGATGTTGAAGGGCGTGACGGTCACGTTCTGGATGAGCGCGTCCGGCGTGGAGGAGCCGGCGAGGCAGAAGGTGAGGCGACGGAAGGCGGGATCTTCGGCACGGTCGGTGAAGAAGGAGCGGATGCCGACCAGGAACTCGTCGGTGTCGAACGCCTGACGGCGCAGCAGTTCGATCTCATCCACGAGGACGACCAGCGGCTGCTCGCTCTGCTCCAGCGCGATCTCATGCAGCACCGTGCGGAACCGTGCGAACGGTGGCTCGGCCCTGTGCGCCTGCCAGGCTCGGAGCATCTCGCGCTCCAGGCCGATGCCGCGACCGATCTGTACGAGAAGACCCTGGTAGAACTGCTCGGCGGTCAGTCCGGAACCGAGCCGCTGGAGGTCGCAGGAGCCGACGCGGACGCCTTCCACACGCAGCACCGCCATGGCGCGTATGAGCATCGATGACTTGCCGACCTGGCGGGAGTCGAGCACGTAGCAGTACTCGCCCGCTCGTAGAGAGGACTGCAGGTCGCGGTCCGCCTGGCGCTCGACGTAGGAGGGCGCATCGGCAGGCATGGTGCCGCCGGCTACGAAGAACGTGCTGGACAAAGGTGCGGTGGTTGGCATCAATTGGTCAGGAACGTCAAGACGGATCTCACTGCTACGGGGCTGATCGGCATTTCCCTGCGGTTAGGCGCAATTCCTGCGGTGATGGTTGAGGCTCGCTCGCTCGTCGGACGGTTCACCTGTGCGCTTACCCTCGCCCTGAGTCACCTCGTAATACGGATGGTGAACCCTTCCTGGGTGAAGTGATGGTCGTTGGTGAGGATGTCAGTAACACCGTGCTCGCGCATGGCGCACATCGAGATGCAGTCTACCAGGCTGTAGGATTTGTCGTGGCGACTCTCGTAGAGTGCCAGCGCTCGAAGAAACGACTCGTGACTTTGAGGCAGGACGGTCACATTCACATTGGCCACCACCACGCTGACCAATTGAGCGGCTGAACCCCTCCAGTAGGCGCCTCGACCCGCGCACGCGGACAGAACCTCGACGAGCACGTCTTCCGTTGTCAGCAGAGGAACACCAGCGCCGAGAGCGGCTGCAGCTTGGATGGAAGGCACGTGCCAGGGATCCTGCGGGATAATGCTTGCGACCCAATAGAGCGTGTCTGCAAACACGGGTTCATCGCCTGGGAGAGCCATAGATATAGTGGTCCAGTTGATCGCTAAAGTCAGCCGGGATCTTCGACATCTCTTCCGTCGGGACGCGCGAGGCCATCTCCGCGAGAACTTCCGCGATGGGCCGTCTATCTTGAGCGGAGCTTGCCGCATCAGAGTCTGGAAGTACCGTGAGCCGCATTTTGTGGTCTTTGTAGCGCTCGGCTTCCGCGGCGATCGTCTGCCAGTCGCCCTCTATCTCAATCGGAGCGGACATTGGTTGTGATCCTCCAATACATAATGGTCAGCGTTACGGGGCAATAAGGCGTCGAACCGCATCCTCAGTTTCTGCAGGCTCGGCGCACAACAACTGTCTGATACGCGCGGCATCGACATCGATCGGCTCCCACTCGACCTCAACGACCAAAACCGATCGGAATGGCTCTGCCCGCTCGAATGATACCATGCCTGCCTCACGACCGGTGCTGGCAGGAAACGATGGGACGGCGGCAAACCTCCGCCCCAGCATGACGCCATCGCCCGTGAGCAGTACGGCTTCGACACCCTGATGCACGACGCCGATCGCGTCGAGGGGCCGTTCGGCGACCACCTGCAGCGCATCTTGCTCGGTGTCACCAGCCTGGAGCACGTGACGGAGTTTGTGCGCAGGACACTCGCCGGAAAGCAAGATCTAAACGCGATCCGCGACGCGTTCCACCGGCTGCAAGCGGCAGGGATATTGCGACTATCCGGCGACGGGAAAATCGCCTTCCGGTGCGAGCTGTACCATAAGTATCTGGCCGCGCAAATGGAGATTGGCGGGGAATAAGTTAGTCTTAAGTGCGCCGACGTACCGGTGTCGCATCACAAAGTCTTATCCGTAGCAGTACTCGCGCGCTCCCAGCGCCGTCTGCAGGTCGCGATCTGCCTATCGCTCGACGTAGGAGGGCGCATCGGCGGGCATCGTGCCTCCGGCTACGAAGAAGGGAGATAAAGGTGGCTCGGCAATCGGCATAGTTCACACAAGATTCGCAACGACGGCCTATCAGGAATGATCAGCATTTCGCTCAGAATGCAGGCAATTCCTCCATGCGCTGAACTGGAAAGCGATGTGATACAATGGGTGGTAAATTGTGATCCTCTTGACGAGCGGATTGCCTGGTGACGAGTCCCGAAGGATAGGCGATGGCCATTACAATAGAACTCCCGCAAGAGGTCGAGCGGCGACTTCAGGACGTATGGTCGATATTACCGAGTCGCGAGCTGTTTGGAGGATAGTGATCTATCAGGTTTCGATCGACCCCATTACTGAATAAGAGGGACGAGGGAGCAAAACGTGGCGCAGCAACACAGTTTCACTGGTAAGTGGGAAGACATACTTAAGCATTCGGATGAACTTGCAGGCAGGGAAGTCCAGATCACCGTGCTGGAAGGCGGCGATATTCCGGAAAGTGCCGTGGCCGGTCCGCGGAACCTTGCCGAATTACTGGGTGAGTACATTGGCGCTGTGGAAGGGAAAGGCAAGTTTAGCTCAGCCGAGGTAAGCAACGTTTTCTCAGAGGGCATGGTGAGAAAGCACAGGGTCGGCCAACTGTGATTCTCACCGACAGCGGGCCGTTGATCGCGCTCGTCAACAAGCGTGATCCTTATCATGCTGCTTGCTTTAACGCGGCGAGGTCCTTGCCGCCTTCCCCGCGGCTGACAACCTGGCCGTGTTTTACAGAAGCCATGTACTTCCTGTACGAGGAAGTTGGATACACTGCCCAAAGTGAACTTTGGAAACTTCGTGGCGCGAGGACCGTTCTTATCCATTCAATCACTGAGTTCGAGGCGGACCGGATGGCGCAACTCATGAACCAGTATCGGGATACGCCGATGGACGTGGCTGACGCTTCTCTTGTAGCGGTCGCTGAGACATTGTCGCTAACACGAGTCTTCACGATCGACAGCCACTTTCGCGTTTACCGCATTGCTGGTTCGGGTACCTTCGAGGTTATCCCTGGACCCGAGCAGTAGGTGCCGCGCGAGCGATAATTCGCATGTGATGATCAGCCCCACCGCAGTCATTGCAGACCGCGCCAATCGGTTCGGATGCCGGCGTCATCAGACTGGAGCATATCACGGAGTTCGTGCGCCGGACACTCGCCGGAAAGCAAGATCCCGCGGCGGCAGCCGCGACGCTTTTCACCGGCTGCCGGCGGCAGGGATATTGCGGCTGGCGGCGGACGGTAAAATCGCGTTCCGGTGCGCGTTGCATCGGGATTATCTGGCGGGGCGGATTGGGGTCGGGGAGGGGTGATGGATCGGCCCTGAAGGGCGAGAAAATTTTGCTTTACAGGCCAAGGCAGTATCGAACCGCGTCCTCAATCTTCGTCATGTACTCATCATCCATCGTGCCGACACGCTCGCTCGGAAATCGACTCGAATCTACTGAGCGGATCTGGAAGCCGAGGAAAACCGTCTCAAGCGGCAGACCGCTCGACTCCGGCGGCACCCGCACATTCGTCGGATAGTCGTGCGCAACGCTGGACCCCTTCGTTCCTAAGACGATGGTAACGACGAGCGGAAGCGCGTTGATTTCATCTACGGAGAGAACGAGCACGTGCCGACGACCGGCTTGCTCGCGCCCCGTTGTCGGATTCAGGTCAATAAAGTATACGTCACCGCGCTCGATCACCAGCTGGTTTTCTCCAGCCCGTCCATTTCCGCGGGCGCAAATTCGATCTCAATCGCCGCCAGTTCTGCACGGATCTGCGGATCGGTCGCCATCCGGGCCAATGCTTCATGCCGGTCGGTGATAGGCGACTGCCTGGCCTTGCGAAGCCCGCGGATGAGGCGCTCGACCGAGGCTAACTCCGACGGAGTAAGAAGGCGCAGCCGCTCTTCTACTTCGATTAGCGTCGTTGAATGCATCCAGTTTCCTCCAGAGCATCTCAAATTGTCGTTTTCGATTCAGTCTCACCCATAGCGCTCCGTCCGCTCAAATTATACCATAGGCGCCGGATGGCCCGCCTTCTCCGGAACTGCTCGACCGCGGACCATCGCTCCCGCTCACTTAACGCCATCGCCCGCGAGCAGTATGGCTTCGAGACGCTGATGCACAGCGCCGCGCAGGACGATGGTCCCTTCGGCGACCACCTGCAGCGCATCCTCCTCGGCGTCTCCAGCCTGGAGCACGTCACGGAGTTCGTGCGGCAGACGCCGGCCGGAAACGGCGATCTCGGCGGGAGCCGCGACGCCTTCCACCGGCTGCAGGCGGCAGGGATATTGCGGCTGGCGGCGGACGGTAAGATCGCGTTCCGGTGCGCGTTGCATCGGGATTATCTGGCGGGGCGGATGGGCGTGACCTGAATGGGGAATGACGCGGAGTGCAATCAGCACAAAATGGACGTCATGGGATATCCAGATGGTCAGTGCGATCTAGACCTTGACGATCGCTCCGATTCGTGTCTGGCCACCGAA
>JBBQVV010000195.1:0-13029 GCA_038211235.1 Chthonomonadales bacterium
TTCCTCGGAACGGGCGAAAAGCTCGACGCGATCGAATCGTTCCACGCGGACCGCCTCGCTTCGCGCATCCTGGGCATGGGCGACATCCTCAGCCTCATCGAGAAGGCTCAGGAGGCGGTCGATGAGAAGACTGCCGCCGAAATCGAGAAGCGTCTCGCCGAGAACAAGTTCGACCTGAACGACTTTCTCGAACAGATGCAGATGATGAAGAAAATGGGCCCGCTGGAGAACATCATCAAGATGCTGCCCGGCATCGGCGCGGCCCTGCCGAAAGACGTTCAGATCGACCCGAAGGTCATGGTGCGCAAGGAGGCGATCGTCCAGTCGATGACGCCGAAAGAGCGCACTAACCCGCAGACCATAACGGGATCGCGACGGCGGCGCATTGCGGCCGGCTGCGGTCAGACGGTCCAGGAGATCAACCAGTTCTTGACTGAGTTTGAGCAGATGCGCAAGATGATGCGCATGGCGATGAATCAAAAGCCTGGAGCCAAGGGCCTAGGCGGGCGTCTGCCGGGCGGAGCGCCGAAGCCCGTTGGTGCGCTCAAGAAGATGCCAAAAGGCGGTCGCCGTTTCGGATTTCGATTCCGCGGTTGACGCATCCGGCAGGAAATCACTCGTTTGAGTACTGCGATGCGACTGGCTACAATCCAGTTGTCCGCCCGTTGATCTGATATGAAGGAGACTGAAAATTTGCCGGTCAAAATTCGTTTGAAGCGCATCGGCGCCAAGAAGCGCCCATTCTACCGGATCGTCGTCGCAAACAGCACGGCGTCACGTGATGGTAGATTTATCGATAATATCGGCCACTACGATCCGTTGAAAGAGCCGCCGACCATTCAAGTAGACGAAGAAAAGGCGCTTCGCTGGCTCGGCCACGGGGCGCAGCCTACCGATACGACACGCGCCCTGCTCAAAAAACAGGGAATTCTAGACCGCTTCGAGGCGGCAAAGTTGGCTGCACGCCAGGCCAAGTAGGAGACAACGAAGGAAACAGTCAACAACTGCGAGTCTGCCTGGAGGATAAACCAATGCAACAGCTCATCGAGTACCTCGTGAAAGCTCTCGTTGACGAGCCTGATCAGGTAAACATTACGGAGGTTCCCCAAGAAGAGGCGACTACCTACGAGGTCCGGGTGGCGCCCGGAGACCTTGGGAAGGTCATCGGCAAGCAGGGGAGAATCGCGAATGCACTCCGTACGGTAGTGAAGTCCGTCGCGATGAAGGACAAGAAAAAGGTCTACGTCGAGATTATTGCGTAGATCATCAGGGACAGGAACCGCGAATTTCCTGTCTCACTGATGAACGGTCGGGCACACAAATATATGCCGTATGAGGAGTGGAGTTGGACCGTTGGGGAGATCGTTGCGCCGTTCGGGCGCATCGGCGAGGTGAAGGTCCGCCTCGATACAGATTTTCCGGACCGCTTTGCGCACCTCAAGCAGGTCTGCCTTCGATGGGGATCCGGTGTTGCGAGGCTGGTGGAAATTGAGGCGGCGAGGCTGCACAAGGGCCAAATTCTGCTGAAGCTGCGCGGGATGGAATCCATTGACGATGCAGAGACCCTCCGCGGCGCGATCGTGCAGGTTAAGGCGGACGACGCAGTTCGCCTTCCTGTAAACGAGTATTACGTCCACGATCTGTTGGGATGCGAAGTAGTCACTGTGCAGGGACGGGTCCTTGGTACGCTCACATCGGTCTTGTCGGGTCCGGCAAACGACGTCTATGTAGTCGGACAGGGCAAGTCCGAGATCCTGCTCCCCGCGATTCAAAGTGTGGTGGTGGACGTCAACTTGAGAGACAAACGCATCGTCGTTCAGCCGAGTCCTGGCCTGTTGTCCGACGACCCGGTCGTACCCATTTGCGAGCAAGGATCTGGCTGATTTCACGCGGAAGCGGCCCATGCGAATCGATATCGTTACGGTCTTCCCGGACATGGTTCGCGACGCGTTGGGGCACAGTATCGTTAAGCGGGCAACCGAAAGCGGCTTAGTCGATATCCAGGTAGTAAACCTTCGTGACTTTGCCAACGATCGGCACAAGACGACGGACGATTTGCCATACGGCGGCGGCGGTGGAATGGTTATGAAGATCGAGCCGATCGCCAGGGCGCTTGCCCATCTAACCATGGGCGAAACTTCCGGCGAAAGGGATGCGCCCGATAGGACATTGGACGCAATCGACGCTCCTGGGAATTCGCAGCGTAGCAGCCATGTTTCCGAGCAGTCCTCTGCTCGAGTAGTCCTGACCGACCCGCGTGGACCTAGATTCGATCAAGCGACCGCCCGGAGCTGGGCCGCGGAGCGCCATCTCATCCTGTTGTGCGGTCACTATGAAGGCGTGGACGATCGCGTCCGCCGGCATCTAGTCACGGACGAGATTTCGATTGGAGACTATATTCTGACGGGCGGCGAGCTGCCGGCGCTCGTCATCGTCGATGCGTTGACGCGGCTTCAGCCGGGCGCACTCGGCGATGCCGATGCGACGGACAACGATTCGTTTACAGGGGATTTGCTTGAATATCCACACTATACGCGGCCGCGTGAGTACACAGGCTGGCAGGTTCCGGAAATTCTGCTGTGCGGGCATCATGCCGAGATCGAACGTTGGCGGAGATGGCACCAACTGCGCGCTACCCACTCTCGACGCCCGGAACTGTTCACGAAGCTGAAACTGTCGACTCAGGACGAAATACTGTTCCACGGGCCTGAACCGGTCGCCCCAATCGACGATAGGTCGATCAGACGAAAGACCGACGAACGCGCGAAACAAGAGGATACCAATGGCACTGGGATATGAAACCATTCGTGAGATCGAGCGCGAAGAGATCGAGCGCTCGCGGGATATCTGGGCGAACAATGAGAACCGCCGCAGAGAACAGGATGCGAGAGACAAAAAGCGGACGTTCAGTGATACTGACCGCGTAACGGTAGATCAGAGGATGCCTTTGCCGCGTTTTCGATCCGGCGACACCATCCGGGTTCATGCGAAGGTTGTCGAGGGCGACAAGGAGCGAGTACAGGTTTTCGAGGGCGTCGTGATCGCGCAGAACCATGAGAGCAACCGCAAGTGCTTTACCGTCCGCAAGATCTCGCATACGGTTGGAGTGGAGCGAACATTTCTACTCTACTCACCGCGCATAGAGAAGATCGAAATCGTGCGTCTTGGCAAGGTCCGCCGAGCGAAACTCTACTACTTGCGAGAGAAGGTCGGTAAGCAGGCCCGAATCAAAGAGGATCGCAACGCAAAACGCTAATAACTATGCTGGATAACTGCACATGACACCCACTTCCGATACCGGCGTCGGCGAAATATTCGCCAGTTTGAGCGTCGGCATGATCACGCTGATCGCACTCGTCCTGACGATGCTGCGCATCATGCTGCTGTCGTTCAAAGCGCCTCGACCCGGTAAGACGGATGACCACCATCCTATGGCTCGCGGGACCGCGGAGATTCTCGAATCTCTGATCATCGCCGGCATTCTGGTGTTTCTGATTATCCGACCGTTTTTCGTCCAGGCATTTTTTATCCCTTCGGAATCCATGGAGCCCACTCTTCTGGGGCACGATGCGGGAATCAAGGGAGACATCAATCACAACGATACGGTTCACGACCACATTTTTGTAAATAAGCTCGTATATCGGTATAGTGAACCACAGCGGGGTGACATCATTGTCTTCCGTGCTCCCGCACGCGCGGATGCCGAGCACGCGGATCCCAACAAGAAAGAAAACGTGCTGATTAAGCGGCTGATGGGCATTCCCGGCGATCACATACAGATAAAGGAGGTCACCAACAAGAGCCAATCCGGCGTAAGCGTCGCCTACGCGGTGTTTCGCAACGGCCAGCAACTGGTAGAGCCGTACATCAAGGCTCCGATGGATCAACCTCAGACCGCAGCGACCCATAGCGACGTCACTCTCGGTCCCGGAGAGCTTTTCGTCATGGGCGATAACCGTAACGACAGTAATGACAGCCGATATTGGGGCACGCTGGACCGGGACAGGGTCATTGGCAAGGCGAACTTCATCTTCTATCCATTCAATCGAATCCGGGTTCTGCACTGACCGGCACGCCGCAAGGCCCGGCATGCGTATCGCGTTTGACACAGGATCCGTGCGACGGCATCAGGGACGTCCATTCGATAGAACCAAGAGTTTTTGAGAGCATGGGATTGAGAACGACTAACTTCAGGTACTATTCCGTGTTTGCGCCCTGCAGCCGACTAGGCTGCGGGGCACTTTCATTTTGATACTACACTTGAACCCCATGGCACAGTCGAAAATTCGGCGCATGCAACCGGAATTGCCACGCGAGGAGTGGCTAGCATGGCAGGGCGGATACCGTTGCGTGGCGGGCATCGATGAAGCGGGCCGAGGTGCGCTTGCCGGCCCAGTAGTTGCTGCCTGCGTCGTTCTGCCGATTGGTTGGGACGCTCCAGGCGTCGACGACTCCAAGCGCCTTACACCCGCGCAGCGGGACGCTGCGCTTGACAGTATCCTCGCCGTTGCGCGAGGGATCGGTGTCGGAGTAGTCGAAGCGGCGCAAGTTGATCAGGTCAACGTACTCGGAGCGACGCACATTGCAATGAGACTCGCTCTGGACGCGCTTCCGGCGGGGCTTCGGCCGGACCTCGCCCTGATCGACGGGCTGCCAGTAAGGCCGTTTCCGATCGATCAGGTTGCGCTGGTCGGCGGGGATGGCAGAAACCTCACGATAGCAGCGGCATCAATTGTCGCAAAGGTGAGCAGGGACAGGATTATGGTCGCTCACGACGAGGCGCATCCACATTTTGGCTTTGCGAGCCACAAGGGCTACGGTTCGCCCCCTCACCTGCGCGCCCTCGCCCTCCACGGACCCTGCTGTCTCCATCGCCGCACCTTCCGGCCGGTTGCGGAAGCGACGTTCCTACGATCACACGAGGCTTGACGTGGCGATCCGGTCTATTGCTTGCGGGCCGTACTTACTGCAATAGGTCCTGGCGAAAGGTTCAACTGCTCGGCATCTCGAGTGGACGAAATGAACGCTACACACATCTCATCCGTCGTCTGTTCGCCCCACCCCACGGTGCGCGGTCTGTTTCGATTGGGGTTGCGAGCGTTCTTGTCCGAGTTGTCATAGTACGCCAATACGTGGATCTTTGTGCCTTTCGGGGCCGCGAGGGGCTCCTTAAGGAAGTAGCTGTTCTGCCAGTTGAAATCCCAGTCCTTCACCCACACAAGGGGTTTCTGCGTTCCGTCCGGCAGCTCTGCCCACACCTTCATCTCCTTGCCGAGCAGGTGCATATGCGGCGTCACGACGAGGATATGCGAATCTTCACCGACCGTCGAGACGGCCCTGACCTCATGGCGTTCAGCGCCGGGCGGTATCTGAAAACCGAAGTTTAATGCGAACAGGCCGGAGACCCGCTTGTTGACGGTTGTTCTGCAGAAGTGGACTCCAAGTCGCGTGAGATCGGTCTCAGGCTTTCCGTTCTTGTGGTAGTGAACCTCGACCGCCAGTCTCGATCCCTTCGGAACAAAGATTCCGATGCCGTCCGGCAGAATTTGCGGATCGTTGCCGGGAGCCCAGCCGCCCATGATGCCTGAAGGGATGAACCCGGGACCGCCAAAGCTCGTATATCCCGGCTCTCCGTCTTGTGTGGCCTCCTCCAGATGCTCGCTTGCGTACTTTCCATCCGCACCAGAAAGGCTGTCGACAAAGGCGATGACGTGGTGAACCACACCGCGATTGCCCGGCCTCACCTCCACCGCGCTGAGATAGCGATCTTCCGTGAAGTTCGTCTTGACTACGAAGTGACGATAGACGTCGTCGCCATCGGCCGCAACATGGTATGGCTTCTCCGGCTGCAGCACCACGTCGGGTTCTCCCAGCTGCCATCCGGAGGTAAACGTGTGCGAAGGTGGGACACGACGCCCATCTCCCAGGGGAGCGTTCGCATCTGCCCATTTCGCAAGGGTCAATCGCTCGCGATCCGTCAAGTTGATGCGCGACTCGTCGCGGAACTCCCCGTAGCCGGGCACAGGTTTCCACGGCGGCATCTGACGGTTCTGTGTATACTTCTTGATGTCCGGCGCCCATGCGCTTGCCTGCTGGTAGCTCTGGAGTGAAAACGGCGCCACCTCGCCCGGACGATGGCAGCCCTCACACTTCTCGCGGAGGATCGCAGCAACGTCGTGCGCATAGGTTGGCACGCCTGCCGGCGCCCTGGCCGGCCGGACGGGCCGCCGAATCGCGCACCCTACAGAAGGCACTTCGGGGCGACTTACAGGCTTGCCCGCGAGAACAGCTTCAATCGCGTCCGCAAGTTCATGCGATATGGTGTGTGTCGCTACCGGATTGTCGTCGATCCTGCCCCGGTACCGGACATCGCCCGCCTGGTCCAATACGACGGCCTCTGGAGTTGACTTTGCGCCCAGTTGATCCGCCAGCGCCGCGCCTACATCTCGGATGACGGGGAACGTATACCCCCTCTCCTTTGCATGGCGCGTCACGTCGGATAACGACTCCTGCCGATCCGAGTACACGGCAAACAGTTGCGCTCCCAGCTTTTGGAATCGCTCCTGCAACGCGAGGATCCTCGGCGTATAGACGTTGGCAATCGGACACTGGCTAGAGATGAACAAGAAAATCGAGGCTCTGCTTGCACCCAGCGAACGGCGATCGTAAGCGCGGCCACCTATATCGGAAAACTCCAGAGATCTTCCCGAACGCGATGCGTGTGCCGGGCAGAGCGACGCCGCGCACAACGCAATAACGCAAAGTGCTGCAAACCTTGAACTGGTGCGAAGCATGTTAAGTTTCCTCAAAGGCCGAATCGCGACTTTGTGAAATACATCACTAACTTATTCAACGAACGATAAATGCGGATAGTTTCACAGGTGGTCCGCTCGCTTCGAACTTTCGGTGAGTCGGTCGCGGCCACCCACAATACTCGTCACGTAGCTTTAGCGAACGGAGTTCCGTCGAATCGGCCTAGCATTAGTCCGAAGCGGCGCCCAATTTGCGCTCGACGACCGCACAGATATCATGGACCACAGACTCGACAACTTCCCTATCGGTGCCCTGTGCCATGACCCGAATCAGCGGTTCCGTTCCAGACGGCCGTACGGATAGCCATTCCGTACTGCCCAGACGCTGTTGGCCCACGGTGATCGCCGCTCGAATATCGGCATCGTCCTTCCAGCCCTGTCTGGATTTTACGCGAATGCTCTTGAGGAGCTGCGGGCATGTCTGGACCACTGACGCCAATTCGGACAGGGGCCGACCACTCTCTCGCATGACGCGGAGAACGTGGAGCCCGGTAACGAGGCCATCGCCGGTCGGGGTCAGCCCCGGCAGGAGAATGTGGCCACTCTGTTCACCACCGATCGCCGCTCCGAGATTATCCATCGACTCCGCGACGTATCGATCGCCGACGGCGGTCCGGTGCAGTCGTATTCCCCGAGATTTCAGCGCCTGCTCGAGTCCCACGTTGCTCATAATTGTGGATACCACCACATCGTCGGGCAGTTCGTTTCGATCGTGTAGATGTATTGCCAGGATTGCCATCATCTGGTCTCCATCGACAATAGCTCCACGTTCGTCTGCGAGAAGGACTCGGTCAGCGTCACCGTCGAAGGCGAGGCCGGCAACCGCCCCCGTGGCCCGTACGTGGTCCGCCATGCTTTGCGGCCTTGTCGATCCGCAATCCACGTTGATATTGACGCCGTCGGGATCGGCGTGAATAACGGTGACGCGTGCGCCCAGATCCCGAAACAGCTCGGGAGCTAGCTCATGCGCCGCGCCATTTGCGCAATCCATCACAAGTGATAGGCCCCGAAGCGGAGCGGCAACTCTGCCGCCGGCCGTCCTTTCTACACGGTCAAGGTAGAACTGGACCGGCTCGCGCGTCTCACGAATCCTTCCGATCGCGCCGCCTCTTGGCAGCGCTATTGCGTCCAGCCGCGCGGTAATGGCCTCCAGCTCGTCCTCGATTCCGTCCGGAAGCTTTTTGCCGTTGGGTCCAAAAAACTTGATGCCGTTATCTTCAAAAGGGTTGTGTGATGCTGAGATTACGATTCCCGCGGCCGCGTCAAGGGCGAGAACGATCTGCGCTACCGCCGGAGTGGGCACGACGTCGACGTTGACGACATCCACGCCCATGGACGCGAGTCCGGCGGCGATCGCAGCCTCCAGCATATCTCCGGACAGGCGCGTGTCTCGTCCGATTACAACGAGCGGCCGGACAGCTCCGCCGCTTGCGATCCGGGATCCGCAGACCCAATGGCCTGCTGCCATGCCCAGACGCAACGCGAGTGACGCCGTCAGCTCGACGTTGGCAACTCCCCTGACGCCATCCGTCCCGAATAACCGCTGAGCTGTCATCCGGGTCAGCCCTGTGCGACGCGCACAAGCGCCGGACGCAACACGCGGTCGTGCATTCGGTATCCGCGCTGGATCTCCTCGGCCACGGTATTTGCAGCGAACTCCGTATCTTCCGAATGGCCGATAGCCTCGTGCAGATTGGGATCAAAATCGTGACCGAGAGAATCAATCGGCGTGACGCCGGCCTTTTGCAGAGCCGTTTGCAGCTGTTTGGACGTACCCGAAACACCCGTAATGAGCGCGTCGAAATTACGGGTCTGCTCGGCGGCCTGGAGAGCGCGCTCGAAGTTGTCAAGAACAGGCAGGAGGCTCTTGATCAACTCACTGTTCGAGTACTTCGCGAACTCCTTCTGCTCCTCCTCTTTGCGGCGCCGGAAATTCTGGAACTCCGCCTGCGCGTATATGACCTGTTTCTTTAGCTCTTCGATCTGGCGGCGTGCGTCATCGAGGTCGGCCTGTAAGGCCACGATGTAAGCCTCCGTACCACCCACGGATTGGCCTGGATCTACCGCCACCTCCTCGGCCTGATCAGGCTCGGGCTCTGGCGAGTTCACGTGGTCCCCAAAGTCTGGTGCTTCGCCATCGGGTCCGGGAGTCGGAGGCACGTCAGCCTCCCGCCATTGATCCGAGGACACTTCAATCTTCTTGCGC
This sequence comes from Chthonomonadales bacterium, assembly GCA_038211235.1. Taxonomy (GTDB): domain Bacteria; phylum Armatimonadota; class Chthonomonadetes; order Chthonomonadales; family Chthonomonadaceae; genus DATGJU01. The sequence goes on from JBBQVV010000195.1 coordinate 9,019, forward strand.
ATAACTGCTACAACTCCTTCGGTTAGTAATACCGGCATCATCAATACATAGTTTCGGCGACCATCCTCGGGGGCTGGCGCAACCGAGTGCGCCAGCCAGCCAAGCGGTCGCCGAAACAAGTCCGGGATTTATTCTGAGAGGCTCAGGTGGGTGAGCACCTGCGACAGATTCTGCGCCATCAGCCCTACGGCGGCAACCGCTCGATCGTAGTTCATTCGCGTCGGTCCAACGACGCCGAGATAGCCGGCGGTCTTCGCACCAATACGGTACGACGACGCGATAATACTACAGGCCTGCATGGCCGGCAGATGGTTCTCAGTGCCGATGGTTATGGTCGTGTCATGGCTCTGCAGCGATCTGCTTAACATCTGGTAAAGCGTCGTGCGCTGCTGCAGCGCAGACAGAAGGTTCTCCAGACGTTGGATATCCTGAAACTCCGGCTGGCGCAGAAGTTTATTCGTGCCTTCGAGATAGGTTCGGCGCTCAGTGCATGCACTCGCCGCCTGCTTGAGAACCGGCCAAACCTTTGCGAGAGTCGATCCGAAGTGGTGCAGTTCCGCAGGTACATCCGCGGGAACAGCCATGCGGCCGATGTCGTCCAAGTCCCTATCGCCGATATGCCCGTTAATATAGTTTGCCAGGACATTTAGCGCATTCTCCCCGAGCACCACATCCGTCTCCACCAGGCGATGTTCAACGTGACCTGTCGAGAGCAGCACGACGAGTAGGGTGTGCCGCGGACTGGCAGCGGAAAGGTAAATGCGTCGCAAGCACGTGGACGCGGAGGATGGGTCGGTCGCTATCGAGGTGTACGAAGTGATTTCCGATAGGATTCTACATGTCTGCTGCAGAATATGTTCGATCTCGGTTTGCGCCTGCCGGGCTCGCTTCTTCACAATTGCGGCCTCGTCAGCCTTGATTGCGCCGGGCGGGTTCATCAGCTCATCGACATAATATCGATATCCACGGTCGGTGGGAATACGGCCTGAGCTCGTATGCGGCTGAACGAGATACCCCATCTCAGCCATTTCCGCCATCTCGTTTCGAACGGTTGCCGATTTGCATCCGAGCTGGTAGACCTCGATCAGCCGCTCGGAGCCCACGGGTTTCGTTGTTGTAACGTAGTCGTGAACGATCGCTTCCAGTATCCTGACCTTACGAAGATCCAACGGCGGCATACGCTGTGTGCCTCCCCAGAACTACAACTGTCGAGCCTGACATCGAATACAGCGCCACACTGTGCCGAGGCGCCAAAGCACCCTCTGTGAGATAGGCGAGATCCAGCTCGCGAAACTGCGGATTCCAGGAGCGTGCAGAGCCACTATCCCAATCCTATTATATTCAGCAACACCCCTGTTGTCAAGCCGCCAGGCGGTAACATCGAGTTGACCCGGTACAGTTGAACGGAACCACGTGCCGCGATTGTGACCGAAGCGCGCCCGGGCTGAGTTATTCATGTAGAGCACGGAGGCTCCAAGGAGCGCGTCATGACTGGGTCGAGCTTAGTATCCGCCGCTTCACAAAGTGCCCGGACAGCCTCCGCGCGCGTGCCGCTGAGGCATAGAGGCGCCCCATTCGCAGCCGCCTCTCGTAATTCCGACCAGTCGTCCGATGCGATCTGCTCGTCAGGCCGGAACAGCAGATCTGTCTCGGCGCCGAGTGGTACGCCCTGTTCGGCAAGACTCTGCACGGCTATGAATGAGGGATGCGTAGACGGCACGTCTGTGTACCAGTGCAAAGGAATCCCTTCCTTGAGTAGGCGCCGTTGGAATGCCTTGAGGAGTCTCTCGTCCTCGCAGACCGTTCGCGGGAGTCGCTGGGCCGCGTGGCAGAATGCGGCGAGGCGACCCGCGGACTCGCCGATGTTCCACTCGATCGGGTGCAGCCGATAGGCGCCGTTCGTAAGGTGCGTCGTGCCTATGTTCTTACACGCGGCGATCAGGTTCTCCAACCGAACCGAAACCAGGGCGCCGATCGGGATCTGAAACGGGCGAGTCGCCACGAAGTGATTCGGCTCACCATGTCCGTTCGGGTGAATGTCAAGCGCATAGTGTCCGATTCCGATACTGCCGGGCATGAAGCTTGCACGCGCGAGGCCTCCGCGGCATACTCCTCCTGAAAAGTCCTGTACTACGATCTCCTGCTCGAGGATTGTCCGCCGCGCCCGAATGCGGCGCGACTCACGGATGTAGGGCCGGATGGAGCAGCCGTCGCCGGTGTCGAATATGTCGCGTCGCAGTCGAAACTCCGGGTAGCCGCATCCGTTTCCGTCCTCGCGAGGGCATTCCGTCTGCAGCCAGTGGAGAAATCCCAAGGCAGCCCGTCGCGCCCTGTCCAGGGTTGCCGCACAATCTGCCGCAGATCCTGCTCCCATGCCGAGTATGTTGCCGCCATAGTAGTCGTTGCCCGCGGTATTTATCATTGCGAGATCGGTAGGGATTCTTGATTCCGCAAAGTTCGCGGCGGCCAGCACGCGCCGATAGGTCCACCATGGATGGCACCCTGAAAACAGGCCGGTGATCGCACCCTGCATGATGTGGTACTGCTGGAGTTCGCGAAGCGCGGCATAGTCCCGTGGCGCGGCGACGACGTTGGTGGAGGAGGTCTGAGGCGACCAGTCGATAGCAAACGGAAACGTGAGCGGCTGCACCCAGTCCGGCCGTGGCAACAGAGGCGCATCGGGCTCGCCCGTGTCGGAACGGCTCTCCGCGCCGATCACCCAATCCGCGCCCTCGCTGCCGCACAGGGGCAATAGCTCACCCGTGTCCGTGGCATCGAGCACGAATCCAGCCTGAAAGCGTCGCTCTCGCCCCCGACTATCTCGCACGATGACGGCATCGACCCGGTCCGGCCGACGTGTGTCGAATGCGCAGTCAACGACACGCGCGCCAAACGTGATATGTAGTCGGCCGGACTCTTGATGCGGACGCAAGAAGTCCGCAAGGATCCTGGCGGCGACTTTCGGCTCAAATGAGAGCCCGCTGACCCAGCAGTCGCCTGGATTGAACCACTCCTGCGCGCTACCCAGCTCGGACAGCCGATATTCGGTCCGATAGTGGTCGCGCACTGCGGCGCGAAACCTGGCGTATCGCCGCGTGCAGCCAAACGTTTCGATATATCCGTTCTCATCGGGCGTGCAGACTCCCTGCACCGTGAGCTGGCCGCCCAGCCAATCGGTCTCTTCCACAAGGCATACTGTCGCGCCGGACTCCGCCGCGGCGAGCGCGGCCGCGGTTCCACCTGTGCCTCCGCCCACAACGAGCACATCGCACGTGACGATGTTCGGCCCGTCGCCCTCGGTCACCGTTTAGGCCTCAGGGTCTGGATTGCAATCTCGCCCGGACTCCACCTCGTTGAAATAACCGGGGGCGAAATCGCGTGCCTTTTCAGGTCCTCTTCGTCTCTGGGCATCTCATTCTTGAGCTGATGCAGGTTCAACAGGCACAGGATCGCGATACCCATTACAATTCGATAGATGATGAACAGGCGAGTATTGTGCGATTTCATATAGCCAAGGAACCACTTGACGACGACGTATGCGAACAGGCCCGCCACCACCGCGGCCAGAAGGTAGGGCCCTGCCGCCGAGCCAAGGTGGGTGAACTTTAAGACCTTGTAGAGCTTGTAGAGACCAGCGGCCGTAATCGCGGGAATGCCCAGCAGGAAGCTGAATCGCGCGGCGCTCTCCCGGTCCAGGCCGAGGAACATCGCCGCCGTAATCGTCGAGCCGGATCGGGAGGCGCCCGGAATGAGGCCGAGGACCTGCGCCCACCCGATGCCCTGGCTCTGCGCGAACGTCATGTTGGCCAGCTTCACGTTCCGCTTGCCAACGGCTTCCGCGCCGAGCAGCAGCAGCGCCAGCACGATCATGGAGACGCCGATCACAGTGAGATATCGGAACGGCTTGTCGATGAGAGGTTCGAGAAGCTTTCCCAGTATGAGAATGGGCAGAGATCCCAGAAGCGTGTACCAGCCGACGCGGGCATCGACGTCCTCATCCGGAACGTTGCG
>JBBQVV010000196.1:0-12792 GCA_038211235.1 Chthonomonadales bacterium
GCAAGAGTTTTTTTTGTTCATGTCACATCAACCTCCCGTGGGTACTGAATGGTACACACTGACCGAAGATAGATGTGATATCCGTGTACGAGATCAGATGACACACGGGTGTACGAGATCAGATGATACTTGTCTGGTAATCGATTAGTATCTTACGAGTGAGATTGCGCGCGAATCGCGCAGGATTTGCCGGCAATGGAGCAACCTGGTAGTTACCGGTCCAGGTCAATTACCAGGCGAATGGAATTCGCGGCTGGAAGTACGCAAAGTCCACCTACATGGACTCGATTCCAGTTGAATTCCATTCCCAGTGTCCGCAGGGACACTTTGCGCACTCGCAGGCGCGGTTTCAACCGCCGGCTCACGTGGCTGCCTATTTGGTTCTGGCTATGCCAGGTTAGGTGATCGACTGGATGATCTTCAGTTCAGTCCGTGACGGAAACTGCGGCTGCCTCGGGCTCGCTGTCGGCGTGCCGTCCCCAGATGGTTAGGGGCGCAACCCGCTCCGGTGACAATGCGGGACGCAGGTAGCTGATCGGGTAGCCGATGCCAACAGTGGCGAGGCAGCCTGCCGGCCCATACCAGAGCCAGGCAATGTTGGTGCGAGCCACGATCCAGGTCACCAGCGTGCCTGCCACCGCGCCGACAAGCACGCCCACCGTGTTGGCGCGCCGCGTTAGGATGCCCAGCAGGAACATGCCGAGTAGTGGGCCGCTAAGAAACCCTAATACCTTAAGGGTGCCTTCAACGATCGGCCCCAGCGCACCCATGAACATCGCGCTGAAGGTGATGGCAATACCCCACCCGAAAGTGAGCCATCGGGCCGTCTTCACGTCGTTTTGCCCGGCGGAATCGGCCGGTTTGAACCGCCTATAGAAGTCCATCATAGACACTGTGCAGAGGGAGTTTAGGCCCGACGAAAGCGTAGACATTGTCGCGGCCAGGATGCCCGCAATGACCAGCCCCGGCAGCGGAGTGGGGAGCACGTTTGTTACGAAATGGGGCAACACCTGGTCCGGCTTGGGAAGGCTTGCCTGGAGCGCGGGGTGCTGCTTGTAATAGGCCACGAATGCAAGTCCAATGAAATCCAAAAGCAATACCAGCGGCACGGTGAGAAAGCCGTTCAAAAGCACCGCGCGGGCCATCCCCCGCTTCGAGCCGGCGGTGAAGTACCGCTGAACAATGACCTGGTCGCTGCCGTACGAGCTCAGGTTGAGGATCAGGTTGCCGAAGAAGATGGCCCAGACGGTCACCTCGGCGGTCAGGTTGAGGTCGAAAGAGAAGCTTTTTGTGTGCCCGCCGACCGACGCGATTCTCCAGACCTCGCCCACGTCGAACCCGAACGGCATCAGAACCGCCACCAGGATGACAAAGATGCCGCCGACCAGCACGAAGAACTGCATCACGTCGGTCCAGAGCACCGCCTCGATACCGCCAAAGACCGTGTATAGTGTAGTGGCTGTTCCGGAGACCCAGATACATGCGGTCACCGGGATATGGAGTACCAGGGATAGCGCCAGCGCCTGAGCGTAGATGGCGATGGCCAGGTGGCCGCCGCGGACAAATACGAAAAGCGTCGAAGCCAGCAACCGCGCGGAGACGTCGAAGCGGTACTCCAGATATTCATAGATGGTATAGAGCCGCAGGCGGGCCATAAACGGCACGAAGAGGTAGACCACCAGCATCATCTGGAGCGGGAACCAGATGATGCCCAGGTCCAGCCGGAGGTCGTGCTGGAAGACCCACGCGGGCACGCCCATGTAGGAGATGGCTGAGAAGTTCGCCGCGATTACCGATATGCCGGCAGCCCACCACGGCGCGGATCGAGCCGCCACGAAGTAGCGCTCCAGTGACTTTTGTCCCCGAGTGAACCGGAGACCGAGCCAGACGCTGCCTGCCAGGTAGAGGACAACGACCAAATAGTCCCAGAGAGTGAAGTGACCCATGTATTGTGCTCGGTCTTAGCTCGGATTATCTGTGAGTTGCGTGTAGGGAGCAACCTCCGCCGCATACCGTAGCGCCGTTCCCTGTAGGGAGCAGCCTCCGCCGCATACCGTAGCGCCGTTCCTATGAAGGCGTAGCGCCGCTCCTATGAAGGCGTAGCGCCGCTCGCCAACTGAATAATCCGGGTTAGAGCTATCCGCCCCAGATAGGTCCGTAGCGACCGTTCATCACGTTGTCGCCAAGACGGTGAAAGAAGTAGTACGTCTGCTTCCGGATGCCGTCCCGCAGCCGCGCGCGCATCTCGGCGGTCCGGCCGAGCCGCGAGATAAGGGACCAGCGGTTGATGTCCGGATCGCTGGCATCCCAGAAGGCGATCCCGTCCGCGCCCTGCTCATAAAAGGAGAGCGACTGTTCAAGGAGCCCCTTCGGATCGCTGCCTACTGGGGCAGGCCGGAATGGTATGCCTTTCGGCCCGCACACTTCACGGAAGAACTTCATGTCGAAGCCGCCTTTTCGGGCCCCGAAATCGTAGGGGTAGATCGATATTTCGTCCAGCAATCCCTCGGCCACAAGACGGCGCACGTCCACGCCGTACTGGAGGTTGTCGGGCTCATTCCCCAGCAGCATCGCGCTAATCACCAGCCGCTTGCCATTTTTCCGGCGGCTCTGCTCCTGGTCAAGCGCCAGACGCACCTCACGAAAGAATGTCATGACGATGTCTGACCGAAGGTGCGCGATGTGGGGGTCCGATTCTTCCAGTTTCCGTGGGTCTATGCCGTGCTGCTTTAGGAAGAGGTCGACAAACGGCTTTTCATAGAGCGTCAGAGGGTAACCCCGATTAAATACGACGTGTGCCCCGTCAGCGCCGAAGCCGGCCATCTCCGAAAGCAGGTCCACCAGGTGCTTGCGCACCTCCGGGACTGCCCAGCTCAAGCGGGTGACCGGCGTTCCATCGCGGTCCTCGCAGCGCCACTCCGGGTGCTGCTTGTAGAATGGCGTCTCCCAGAAGTCGGTAAACGGCTCCACAAAGCTCCACCCTGCCGGCCGAATCCCCACGTGGACCTTGATACCCGCGTCATGAGCGCCGTCGATCAATACCTTGACCGGATTGATTTGTTTGCGAGCCAGCTCGCGGACCGCTTCGGAAAAGTAGCGGTGGCCGGGGACCAGGTAGTCGTCCATTTTCTGGCCCGGCATATGCCCCACTTTTGTCGGATAGCTCACCTTGTCCGCGCCGAAAGACTGGAGGATCAAGGTATCTACATCGGTGTTGCGGAGCGGCTCGATTTCCGCGAGGAGATCTTCGGCGGTGGTGGGCCGGCGGTAGTAGATAAAGCTGAAGCCGTCACAGGTGACCGTCATACCCCGATGTGCCTGGCGATTGCGGTCCGCCTGCCATCCGGCGACCTCCGTCGGCGTGAGCGGTATCAGCTTGACGAACGCCACGCCGCAGCCCACCTTGTAGCCGCTGGACTGCTGCGCGACTTGGACCGTCTCGTCTCCTTTTAGCTCGGCCACCTTGAAGAAGGCATCCTGCACATTGCCGTAATAGTCGGTGTTGGAGTTCTGGCGGGATACGGGCGCGGGATCGGTGCTCAGCTTAATCCAGGCCAGGCTGGGCGTTTCTGCTCCGCTGAACACGCCGACATATATGGCGTACCACCCCTTCACGCCAAGCCGTACCCGTACCGGCGGAGCATTCGTCTCTTGCGAGGCCCAGATCATCACGCCCTTCTGGCCGCCGATCAGCTCGTAGGGGATAGTCTTCCAGTGACGGCGTTTCATAGTCGCGGAGAGCGCGGAGGCCGATTCGCACTTCGACATATCTGCAAGCATCACGCCGCGCTTCGCATTTGCCCAGTCCGCCGACTGGGTGCTCACCCAGGGCGGAATCGTGCTGATTGTGGCCGAACCCGGCGTGGGCGCCTGACCGTTCGCACCAGAGAGCGCTGCGCAAAGCGTGAGCGCCCCGAGCGTGAGCGACCTACAGCAGTCTGTGATCCTGGAAGAAACCTGCAAGAGATTCCATCTCCGTTTCGTTAAGGTCGTAATAGGTCGCGCGCCGCCACCGCTTTGCGATTCCGAACAGCTCGAGCGCGCCGTGGATTCCGGCGTCGAACCCGCCCGGCAATCCGCCCGCCTGCATGGAACACTGATCTGATCGAAGCCAGCGGTCCGGACAGCCGTGTCCGGACCTCCTCGCGATCCACGGCGCTACGCCCTGTCAATTCGAAAACGGTACCAGCGGATGTTGGACACGCAGTCTTCCACACACCAGAAGGCCACGAACAGGCTGCCGTCGGGAGTGTAGGTGATGGACGGCGCACCGAAGCGGAGGACCTGGAAATTCTCGGCCATGTTCTCGCCCGTACCCGTGAGGTCGGACACGCCCGTTCCCCAGAGTGGCAGCTCACTCTCGTTGACCCAGGAATCGTCTTGCAGCCGGGAGACGTTTGCCCACAATCCAGGTTTGTCGATGCGTCGGTATACGCAGAGTATGCGGCCGTCCGGCAATACGAACGGCGTCAGCGTCTGCCCGATAAGCCCGGTAGATCGAGGCGAAGTCCACGTTCGTCCGCCGTCCCGGCTGACTACGTATTGATTGGGCAGGTCGCCCGATACCGATTCGTCATAACCCCAGGCTGCGCCGACCAACCGGCCGTCGGGCAGCTCGACGATCTTAGACTCCCAATAGATAACAGGCCGCTCGGGCGTGCCGAACACGTCCATCCATTCCGGCCACGTTTTGCCGGTGTCGTGCGAGACGAGCGCAATGGTCTTCATTCCGTTGGGGCAGTCGCCGTCCCAGCCGCGCCAGGTGGACGTCGGGAGAATCCAGCGGCCATCCCGGAGCGGCACCACCGGGCAGCAGATTTCGAAGGAGGGTCCGACAAGCGGTGGTTCGAGCGGCTCCGGATCCGACCACGACCGACCGCCGTCCCTTGAGTGGAAAGTTAAGAGTTCGGTTGGCACGAAGCCTAGCGTCTCCGGATTCGTAAAGCCCTCGTCCGAATGGTCCGTACGGTCGTGACGCACCATGAAGACGACCAGCTTGCCGTCCGGCAATGCGGTGATCCGGCAACAATCCGTCGTGAGCCGATCCGGTGTGCCCGCGTAGAGGCGGCCTTCAAGCGTCCAACTCTCTCCGCCATCCACCGAGCGCGCTACATACGTGTGTAGATCCGCTGCTTCGAACGCCTCGGCAAGCGCCAGCGTAGCTACCATCTCGCCATCCGGCAGCGTCGCAACGGACGGGAAATAGGCTTGCTCGCTTCGCACGTGCGGCTTGGCGTTCCGGTAGATCAAGCCTGTGCCCAGAACCCTTATGGAAGTCTCCCGTCTCTCAGCGATCAACACGGCGCTCCTTACCCACACAATCAATAACCCGCAGTCAATAACCCGCAATCAATAACCTGATATTTTGTCCACCAGCCCCCGCAGCGGCTCTCCACGGCGAATGCGGTTGAGGTTATCAGCGAAGAGACCGAAGCAGCGGCCCACTTCCTGCCGGGACGTGCTGCGGTGTAGAGAGAGCAGCAGGTTGTCTATTTCCCAAAGCGGCGAGATCTCCGGCGGAACGATCTGTAATGCGGCTCCCGCAATCCGGCCCTGGCGAAGAGCTTGTTCCAACGCGTCGATGTCATATAGCGCCGGACGGCCGGAGACGTCTATCAGGTAGGCGGTCGGCCTCATCTTACTGATCTCCGGCTCCCCGATCATCCCGGCTGTTTCCGAAGTCAGAGGGACGGCAACGACGACGAAATCGGAGCGCTCCAGGAGTTCGGGAAGCTGTGCAGCCGTAAGCAGCTCATCCAAATCAGGCGAAACACCCTGTCTGGCTTGCCGCGTCACCGCTATGACGCGCATTCCAAAGCAGGTGCAGCGCCGGGCGATCTCCTGACCGATGTTGCCGGCCCCGATGAGTCCAACCGTCTTACCCTGCAGCTCCTCCGGGTCCTGATACTCAAAGGTGCGACGGGAGCGCTGCCGAATATCGTAGTACAGCCTTCTGGAAAACGCAAGCATCATCGCCAGCGCATGCTCGGCGGCGGGGATGGCAAAGCACTCCTTGCAGCAGGTAAGCGAGATGGAGCTCTGGCGAAACTCCGGAAAGAGCACCGATTCCACGCCACCCATGAGCGCCTGCACCCAGCGTAAGCGGTGCGCGGCTTGCAGCAGCTCTTCGTCAAAAATCCCCACGCACAGAACGTCGGCCCGGGGAACCAATCTTAGCATCTCGGTTCGGTCGGCAGCAATCTCGACCCTGCATCCCGGCGCTTCCCGCTCGACAATCTCCAGTCCGGCTTCCGGTTTCCATGTGAAGAGGACGTTTAGCGGCTCTGCCGTCACGGGCGGATTTCCCCGTCGAAGAGCGACTGGAGCCGGGCGATCCCATCGGGAACGAACTGTCCCAATCCCAGGCCGGGCGTCTCCGGCAGTTCCAGGTAACCGTCCTTGAGAACGGGAGGCGTCTCTACAATATCCTGGTGGCTGACTCGCGTCGTCTCGCACATGAGAGAGCCTTCGTCAAACGATTCGTACGCCGCGTACTCGATCATCGGGCCGTTGTTCACGGTGGAGAGGACCTGCAGGTGGCAGGTCGCGGCGAAGACGGACCAGGGGTTGTGCGGGATGCAGAGCATGCCCGCATCTTCCGCCCGGAGCGCTATCCGGTGAAGCTGCGTGATCCCCATCTGCATTGCGTCGGGCTGTATGACATCCACGGCCCGGCGCGCCAGGTATGGCTCGAACTCATGGAAAGCGCAGAGCGATTCGCCGGTTGCGATGTTCATATCCAGCTCACGGGATACAGCATCATGCCCATCAACGTCGTACGGGAGCATCGGCTCTTCGAAGAAGAAAACGCCGTGTTTTTCCAGCATTCGCGCCGCGCGGATCGCGGCGGCGGCGTTCCATCCATGCGACCAATACGCGGGGTTCCCGAAGTCGATCATCAGCCGCACGTCCGGCCCGATGGCTTCGCGGATGGCGGCAAGTCGGTCGTCATCCTGCGGCTCAAAATGGTTACCCCAACCGAACTTGATTGCCTTGAAGCCTTGTCGAACGTAGCCGCGACTCTCATCCGCAAGCCGTTCGGCGGATTTTACGCGCCATGGCCCCCTCCCTTCATAGGAGCTGGAGATGTAGGCGCTGGCGCTGGCATAGGCCATGATTCGGCGGTGAATCGCGCCTCCGAGCAACTGGTGGACCGGCGCACCCTGCGCTTTCCCTGCAAGGTCCCAGAGCGCCATGTCGATCGCGCCCATCGCCCCGATTGCCAGGGCGCCGTCGATCCAGCGGGACTGATACATATGCCGCCAGATGGCGGCTGCTTCCAGAGGGCTGCGACCGATAACGAACTGGTCCAGGCCGTCCGGGCCGTCCGCCAGAAGTGGTTCAATTTTGTGTTGAGAGAACCACGTGGCGCCGATTCCTGTGATCCCCTCGTCCGTCTCCAACTCGATGAGCGTGAGGTGCGGTGCCTGGCTCTTGAGACGCTGGACGCCGACGCCGAGGAGGCGAATCCTGGTTACCTTCATGCCGGTCAATGCATGGCCGGAGGGCCGCCCGCCGGAGACTGCCCTGGCTGGCCTGATCCCGGCGAGGAAGCAGGCAAGGAGGTTGCGGGCGCGTTCTCATGTCCTATCCCGGCTGTGGACAATGGCTTCTCCTCGGGATGGTATTTATAGTAACGCGGCGCCCACTCCGGGATGGTGCGCAGGTCAACGCCATTCTCTTTAGCACGCTTCTCAGCTGCCCTGAACGTGGCCTCTTCGTCTATCGTAATGATCCCCGAAGTACTGATACTGCGCCATCCGAACCATCCCAAGATCGCGACGGCGATCAGGATGATGATAGCGGTGGCGCCCTTGCTAAGCTGCGTCTTCATAGGTATCCTTTCCGCTGTTTGCGTCAGCGAGCTACGGGAGCCGAGGCGTTACTGCCCGCTGGGCGCACCGGCTTGTGCGGCCCCGGGAGGCTGCGACGCAGGCGGCGCTGCGGACGCGGACTGTGTCGCGGGCTTCTCTTCGGGATGATATTTGTAATAGGGGCCTACCCATTGTGGAATCGTGCGCAGATCCACCCCATTCGACTTCGCCTTCTTTTCGACCGCCCGGAAGATCGCCTCTTCGTTCAATCCTCGATTCTCCGGAGTCTCGGCGTATTGCCATCCGAGCCAACCCAACAGAGCAACTACGCCGGCGATGACGGCGATGGCTACTCCTTTACCGATCTGTACTTTCATCGCATACCTCCGCATACCTCCGCATACCTCCGCATTCCTTTGCGTACCTGAGCTCCCTGCCGCGGGCGGCTTCGGCTGAGGAAGGCATGCCGCAATCCTGCGACCCGGCAGGATTGCGGCATGGCCGCAGGATTGCGGCCATCTATCATGCTTACCAGTCCTGCCAATCCGGAAGGACGGCGCGGATGGTGTCCATGATGTACTTGCGGTAGTAGTCCGCGCTGGATGCGGGGAAGCTGGCATTGCCGCAGTTGGTCCAAAGCCAGGTATCGCACCCGCTTCCGTATCCTCCGATCGTTGACGTCCACTTATAGTTCTTGGCGTGGCCGTCATCGAAGACAAAGTTCGCGCGGGAGTTGTGCGGCTTAGCCAGGTTAAATGGGGCGGATGTGATCCACCAGAACCTGAATAAGCTCCAGTTGGTCTCGAGAGGACTCTTCTCGCCGATGGCGAGGAGCTGGGCAGGTTTCTCCACGGAGGCTTCGCTGGGAGTGATGCTGAGATCCGCCAGACCTAACGGTGCAGTGAAGTACCAGCCGGGGTAACCGGCGTCAAGGTTCATTGCATAGCTGGTGGATGTGTGGCGGACTCCGTCATCCGGCACGTTGTACGCGGGGTCCGGTATCTGCTTGCGCTTATTGCTTGGGCAGATGAACACCTGGCGGTTCTTGACGTACGGCTGCAGAAGTCCGCTGAAGGTGGCGCCGTTCTGCCCACTGCTGTTCCAAACCTGACACCACACCTTGGTCTCGTCGTAGTCCTGGCTGTACATCCGAAGTGCGAGTCCGATCTGCTTGAAATTGGACAGGCACGAGGCAGAGCGCGCCTTCTCCCGAGCCTGTGCAAAGACCGGGAACAGGATGGCTGCCAAGATTGCGATAATTGCGATAACAACGAGCAGCTCGATGAGGGTAAATGCCTTGCGTTTCATGACTAGGATCTCCTTTGGGAGCTCGCATGAGCGCCGTCCGTTAATGAACTGGACTGGACGTTTCCTGCAGTCCGGTCCGTCGTTCAGTCTGATGTGTTGGCGCGGGTCAGTTCTTTAATACCCACGCCCGGTTGAATCTGGCATAGCGAATATCTCGCGTGCCGTCCGGCTTTGTCTGCTGCCATACGGCCACGAACGCACCGTCTGCGGCTTGGGTGATCCCTGGATAAGAGACCTCCGCTCCGGTGATGCCCGCTACGTCCTTAGGCCGGGACCAGCTCTTGCCGCCGTCGCCGGAAATCGCCACGCATAGTGGAAAGCGATCTATCGGCGAATTGTCATAAATAACGATCACCTCCTTCGGGTCTTGGTCGAGGCGCCATAGCGCCATAGGTGCGTTGTATCCCTGCAGCTTGCTGCGGGTCGGGAGACTCCACGTCCCTCCACGGTCGCGGCTGCGCGCTTCGTAGATCCAGCTCGTCCCTGTGCGGAAGAGCATGTAGAGGTCGCCGTTGGCCAGCTCCACAAGCGCAGGCTCGCAGAGACCGCCGGTGCCGCCAGGTCGAATCTTTCGTTCAAAGATGTGCAGCGCTCCGCGAGGGGTCCAGGTCAGCCCCCGGTCCTTCGAGACCAAGATCCCGGATTTCAGGTCCATCTCGCCCTCGGTGCTCGCCGGTGTCCCGGCTTGCGCCCATAGGTCCCACGAGAAGGGCATCGCTAAAGTGCCGTCTTTCAGCTTGACCCCTATATGCCTCTTGCCGACCAGATATTTAAATTCCGTTTTGATCTCAGCTGGCTTGGTCCAGGTAACGCCTTCATCTTCGGTATAGGTCATCCAGACATCGCTGCGGTCGATGACGGGCTGAGGCACCGGCGTGGTCGTGGAGTAGACGAGGATTCGGTTGCCATCCACCACAACGTTAGGGTCATAGTCTCCCATTCCGGCAGTCTGTATCAGGACCTTCGGATCTCCCCAGGAACGGCCTCCATCTTTGGAGAAAGCTCCCACAATCACGATGCGCCGGTCGGCCTGCCGGCTCTTTCCATCGACCTTCGTCCAAACAGTAAATAGGTTGGATCTTCCCGTGCGGATGACGACGGGATAAGAGTGTTGCTCACCCGCCTCAGCGGCGGCTCGCACTATGCCGGCTTCAAAGAATGGCTCTTCTGCGGCCAATGCTCCGACAGGCAGATGAGCGAGCGTAAGGGCCAGCGGGAGCAACGGCAACATCCTCACCAGATCGCCCACGTGATTCACCTTCAGTTTCCGCCACGCGTACCGGCATGGACTGCCGACCGCTGCTCGCCAATCAGTCGTCCTGGGGCGGTCGACTTGTCCGAAAGGAAACCAATCACCTCCAGGGTCTCCGGGTCGCTCAAGAAGCTCTCGATCTCGGCAGGACTCCACCGGCCATACGGTCGGGGCCGGAAGTATCCCGGCGTGCCGAGGGCGTTCATTAACGTGGTGAAAGCCGGCCAAATGCCGTACCGGCCCAACAGACGCATCGTACGGTTGATCCCCTGCTGAATCTGTGCCGCCGCCTGCCAATCCTCGCTGGCAGCCGCGCGGCCGATAGCAACCACTTGGCGCGGGCACAGGCAGAAGATGCCATCCAGGTGCTCGTTAAACCCGTGGCGCAAGAACACGTCGATTAAGAGGGACGCCGCCATGATTACCCGGAAACTGTCGCCAAGTTCGTCAATGAGCTGCCGCATATAAGACGGATCGTCGGAACACTTAATGCCGCGGACGTTAGGGTGCGCTGCCAGAGTTACAACGGTATTGAATTCCAGTTTCGTTCGTGTCAGTTGTGGAATATCGTAAAGGTATAGTGGGGACCGAGAGAAATCTGCCAGGGTGGTGTAGTAGTCAATCAGCTCGCTTTGCGTTGGCGCGGCCAGGTAAGGAGCAAGCACGACGATGCCATCGATGGGAAGCGTGTTCAAGAACTCAATGCGCCGGAGCGTTCGGCCAAGGCTGGCATCTCCGGCCCCGACGAACACCTCCCCACGCCGCTTCATGAATTCGATGGACTGCCGTACCACTCCCGCGTAGGTCTCGTCCGTAAGGAGCTGCATCGAACCCATCGTGCCGGCAACCAGCAGACCGTCGATTCCTGCATCGAGCTGATCTGTGATCTCCTTCTCGAGTCCCTCTGTGTAGAGGCGATCATCTGCGTCCAGCGGCGTAGCGATGGCGGTAAAAAAACGTGCTTGAAGCGTCATTAGTGAGAGTGCCTCCGGCTTGTAGATGGCGAATTCCGAGGGTCGTCCTCGTAAACCCGAAGATGCTCCTCGATGGCCCGTTGCGCCCCGGCAACATCCCGGTCGCGCAGCGCCTGGAGTATCCGCTCATGCTCCTGGATAGACTGCAGCTGCATGGACTTCACGACCTTGATACGGTTCCGGATGTGGGTGAAGAACTCTTGCACCATCACGCCGAACCCTGCCATGACACGGTTCTTCGTCGCGCTAGCCAGCGCCTGATGAAAGGCCATGTCCGCCTCGGTAAATGGTTCTCCCCGCTTTGTATGCTCACGCATACGCTCGATGGCCCCCTCCATACGTTCGAAGTCGAGCTCGTCGGCTTTGACCACGATAACAGGCACAAACCCGCATTCGATCATGCGGCGCGCGGCCGCCATCTCTTTCACAGTAGCGCCATCCAGCTCGAACATGAAGCGCAGGTGGTCCGTCAAGTGGCGCGTGCTCATCTTTCTCAGCCGGCTGCCGTCCCTGGGCCGGGTCTCGACGACTCCTATGCTCTCGAGTACCTTCACCGCCTCGCGGACCGACTGTCGACCGACGCGAAATTTTGCGGCGAGCTCCGCCTCCGTAGGCAGACGGTCACCGGGCCGAAGCGAGTTGTCGATGATGTACTGCTGCAAGTGCTCGACGAGCTGTTGATAAATGTTTTGGCGTTTGATAAGCGGCGGCGCTATCTGGTCTTTCATGAATATCCTTGCTGACACCGTTGATTTTAATTGTCTGATAATTGGATGATTAGATAATAAACCATTAATCGCGACGTGTCAAGAGGTTGTAAGAAGAAACTTGAGGTATTTTCTACGATTACCCTGCCCCCGGTTCTTTACGCCTGGATGAGAGTTAGACTCGACTGTCGTTGACCTGGGTTGCTCCACGTCATCCAACGAGGACCTGGGTCGCTCGACGTCATCCCGTCTCAACGTCATCCCGTCTCCACGTCATCCCGTAGGGATGACGTGTCGTGACGTGTCGTGAGGGGATGACGTGTCGTCGCGAGGAGTGACGTGTCATGAGGCGATACCATGTCACGGGGCAAGGGTGTTGGGGGAGGCTGATCGATCTCACCAGCGAGGAGCCATCCGTTGGTATACCTGGCGAGTAGATCGACCGGCAGGGAGGCTTCCATCGTACGAGACGGAGCTTCAGTGCAACGCGGAGCAGAATTGTTCATAGTGACCCTTCGATCATTAGATCATTGGGACACCGAACCGTCAAGCCGGAGCCAGATTCGAGCGTAAGTTGTCGCAGAACGCTCTAGTGAAGTGGAGCTGAGGGGACTCGAACCCCTGACCTCCGCGATGCGAACGCGGCGCTCTCCCAGCTGAGCCACAGCCCCACATACAAACCGCCGGCTTCACCGGCGTTGACGTATTATATCACTCCGCACCCTCCGATTGTCAAG
>JBBQVV010000197.1:0-12737 GCA_038211235.1 Chthonomonadales bacterium
AACGATCGAATCCCTCCCCATCGAAGTTTGCGAATGTACCTACAGTCCACCAGCAGCCGGCGCCCATCAGCACGAACTGGGTTTCACTTGGAGCATCGCCCGAATCCGGCGCGAGGCGTATTGCGATCGAGTTCGCTATATCGATTCGCGCCTGGC
Organism: Chthonomonadales bacterium; assembly: GCA_038211235.1. Taxonomy (GTDB): domain Bacteria; phylum Armatimonadota; class Chthonomonadetes; order Chthonomonadales; family Chthonomonadaceae; genus DATGJU01. Next base: position 157 of record JBBQVV010000197.1, read on the forward strand.
CCTCCGGCGCCTGAAGGCGATATTCCGCGCGAAGCGAGCCGGTATGAGCCGCAATATACTGGCGCTGCCCGAAACCGGCCGGCGTCGCCACCTGCCATCCCGGAGGAGCCAGCAGCGAGAGACGCCCGCTAAACGCGACTTGACCCCGGTTGAAAACAGTCACGGCCAATGTCTTCACCGCGTTGAAACCAATGGCGGGAGTGTCACCGGTGTCCAATTGAATCTCGAATGGTCCGGCCAGCCCAACAAACGAATTCGTCGGTGTTACAAGGAGCGGCTTCACGAGAGCGTTATCGGCCCATGCGATTGCGCTCATGGGATCCGGTGAAAGGGGCGCCATGGACGAACCGGCGCCCGTCATCGCGGGGATCTCAGGCTCCAGAAGCGCGACTGGCTCTTCGCTTACGGGCTGCGGCGCCAGAGGAGCGGGAGGCGACGGAAGCGGAGGCGACGGCGGAGAGTAGGCCGCGGCCTGAGATGGGACCACAGATTCCGGCTCGGCCGGTCTTGGTGTAGTTGGAGCAACCTCAACCGGTTGAAGAGTATCCCAGGCCGGTGAAGGCGCCTGCTCTACGTTCAATTCGGGCTCCGGAGGCGGCGGCGCGTTGAACTCCACAAATCCCAGTCCAGATGCCGCAGCAGGCTCCGGGGCCTGGGGCGTGACCGGCGCGGGCGGAGGCGGTATGGCGGGCCCGTTATCTGCTGACATCACCGGAGACGGATGATCTGCGATCTCAATCTCAGGACATCGGACACGCGCGATCTGCGCGCCTATGGTCGCGGTGCGGTCAGCAAGAGCGGTAAGAGACAGCACGCCCTGTACTTCCCTCGCGCCCGCGCCAGGTATCACGATGTCGCCGATCGGGCGCGTCCAGTCCGCGGGGAGTCCGCTCGCGCCACGCAGGATACCAAGCAGGGCGCCGAGCGAGCCCCCGACGGCCTCCGTGTCGTAACCGCAGTTGACGGCCGCGCAGAGGGAGCTTCCGAACTCCTGCTGACCATAGAGGAGGCCGATCGTCAGGAATCCCAGGTTCTGCGCGACATCGGTGTAGTTCTTATCGCCGACTTCGTGCTGTACGTTTTCACGCGCCTCGAGCCAACTCGCGCCCCGCTGACCCGCGGCAAGGACCGTCTTGACAGCGCGGGCCGATCCACAGGTGCGCGGTATCATCGCCAGCCCGATCGTCACCAGTGGAAGCAGATCGCGAATGAAAAAGGCAGCGCTGCCGACCGACGCAAGGAACATCGCAGCCCACACGCCGTCCTCGCTATGATCCAGCACCGCGTCATGGTAGGCCAGCGCCGCGGCCGCCTGCGGATTTCCGGGCGCGACCATGGCCCAGAAGTCGGCGCGCATGAGGGCTCCCGTAGCGTGTCGAAACCAGTTCGAGTGTGCGCCGCACGCGGGTGACGGAAGTCCTCTCCGCATGTTTAGAGCCGCGTAACCCAACTCGTCCTGAGTATAGTCCAGCTTCTCCAGCCATGCCTGTTTCAACACGTCCGAGCCGATGTCGGCTCCGGCCTGTTCCAGGGCGGAGAGCCACGCGACCTGGAAGTCTAGTGCAATACTCGGGACGGGCTGACCGGGAACCGGATTGTAAAAGTTAAAGAACGCCGGAGTCAACTGGCCTCGAATTCCCTGGCCCAGAGTGACTCCAGCGCTCTTTCCGATCCATCCACCCAGAACCTTGTCCCGATAGAGGTCCGTCGCGAGACTCAATGCCGTCATGCTTATCTCCTGCTCCCGCGGATACGGCGAGCACGTGTTGACACCGACTTAATGTGGATCCGATTGCGGTCAGGTTCGCCAGCCTTCGGTACGGCCTGAAAGGCAGTTGCCAATTGCTCGGCATACAGCTCTTTCGCTGCCTGTTCGGATTATAGCCATCGGCCACACTCTCGTCAAGACGAATGGTGGGACGGCAGCGTTTCGCGGCTGCCTGTACGCCACATCCATGTGTTGAACGAAGGAATCCAATTCGAAGGAAACGGACAACTATTGCCGTTGTTCCACAACGATTCCAACGGTGCAGGTCTACCGTCGAATACTCTCGCCAAATGGCCATCCAACGGCATAGATGACTGCGAACGAGGCGACGAGTACGCCTACAAATAGAAACAGTCCGCCGGGAACATTCGCGATTCCTCCCAGTCGGACCGAAAACGAGACGAGCAGCATCATGGGGACTAGCCCGAGGAGCGCCGCCGCACGCGCCGGCATTCCATAAGTGACCCGGTTTCTGCCCAGCGCCAGTCTCCCGGTCGCAATCGTATAGATCACCACGATGAGCAAGATGACTATTCCGCCCACGACCACGTACGATCTCCTTATCAAATCCCCCTGGCAACCAGCATCTGCCGTCGTTGCATCCAGGTTAGCTACTTGGGCGTTGCGTTCCTGCCAACGGGAATTACAGTGCACGGACCGAATGATTATGGGAGGACCGCGTTGACGAAAGGAGGTTTGGCATCTCTCCAAGAACTCTGGTTCGATTCTCGATCGACAGAAATCTTGGAGGTCACCTATATGCCAATACCACGATTTCGCCGGACCACCATCGGCGAGTTGGACAATAGCGGTGATGGCGGTGACATGAACACGCTGTTCAACGTGGCCGACCTGAATCGGGACGGCCGCCCGGACATCTTCACCTCCGGCCGTGATGGAAAGATGGCCTGGTTCGAAAATCGCCCGGATGGAAGCTGGGTTCGCCACATCGTATCCAGGATTTCGCATCAGGAGTGCGGCGGACAGGCATACGACCTGGACGGCGACGGCTGGCCGGACATCATCAATGGAGGGGATTGGCGCTCGGACGAGCTGACCTGGTGGCGCAATCCTGGCACGGGGGGAGGCGAGTGGTCAAGGTATCCGATCGTAAGAACGGGCGCGAACCAGTTTCACGACGAGATGATCGGCGACGTTACCGGCGACGGCAAGCTCTCTTTAGTGTTTTGGAACGAGGGCGCCGCGTCGCTTAGCGTTGTGCCGCTGCCCAAAGATCCGACCGTAACGCCGTGGCCGAGAATCGAGGTGATCGGGCGCGACCGTAAAGAGAAGGGTCAGCCGGAGGAGGGAATTGCCATCCACGACATCGATGGCGATGGACGGAACGAGATCGTCGCCGGCACCTGGTGGTACAAGCATACGGCGGGCAAGTGGGAGACTCATAAGTTTGCTAGAGACTACATCACGACCGTAATTGCCGTCGGCGACATTGATGGAGACGGCAGACCCGAGGTAGTACTTGCGGAGGGGGATGCGTGCATCTACGGCTATCCACAGGGAGGCAAGCTTGGATGGTTCAAGCCGGGCGAGGACATTCGTGCGCCATGGAAGGAGCACCGCATCGATGAGCAGTTGCTCGATCCGCACTCCGTGCAGCTCGGCCGGCTATGCTCGAGACGGAATCTCGATCTGGTGATTGGAGAGATCGGCAAGAAAGAGTCGCTGGACACGCAGCCTCCACGACTGCTACTTTACGAGAACGATGGTAGCGGTCGGTTTTCACGCCACGTCATCGAGCAAGGCATCGGCACACATCATGCACGGCTCGCCGATTTCCGCCGTACAGGCCGCCTTGACATCGCCTCACGTCCCCTTCACGGCGCTGATAGGTGGAAGATCTTTATCTGGTTCAACGAGGGACCCGGGCCAGCGAATTGAAATGCACATCGGAAACCTATGTGGAACATTGACCCGCGCTGGAGATCACGGTAACGCAGAAGAGATGGAACGAAGGTCCGGATTCAGGCAGACTGAATCCGGACCTTTAGTTACTGACGCTGAGCTGTCGGAACCAGCCCGGCCCGCAATTTCGGCTGAGCCGCTCCTCGTACCGAAGCGACCTGTGCGATGAATCCGGCCGGTGGGCTCTTTCCGCCGCCCTGGGTTTCGGTGCCGGACGAAACGAGGCAGGTCAACAGCGCCATCAGCGCGATCGTATTTGCAGCTCCCGTGAGCGAGCAACATGCTTTTCTCGTTCCGCCCGGCCTCGTGCGATGTGTCGGTATCATTAGGGTATCGATGCTCCATTGTCCCTCCCCTGGGGCGCAAGAGCAGGGGTCGTTCCTGGTACTGATATCAAGAACGAAAGTGCGGAGCAGTTGTGACGATGGCGGCGAAGGTTCCGAAAACTTCGCCGCCATCAATCTATGTCGCCTATGGCGCGCTAGTTTACGAGTTGTTGACGCACCGCGTAGCGGAATATCGCAGCGCGCTCGTCCTCCGAAAACTCCCGAACCGCGGAACAGACCTGCAGCTTGTGATTCTTACACCATTGGAAGAACTGCTCGTCCGAAAAGATGTAGACCCATTCCGGGACACGCTCCTTTTTCGCACTCGGGGCGCTGGTAGTTGCCTGCGCCATCTCAATACCCTTCCTTCCACGGGGATAAAAAGGGAACAGAGCGCACTTTCCGCTCTGTTCCACTGATTTCTTGGTTTGGGCGGTCCCCGCTGCTCGGGCAGCGGGGAGCTTTCGTTGCGGTGGCTATTCCAGGGTGATTTGCAGAAGCAGTGTCTGGAAGCCGGTCCCAGATTGACGGCGGACAACCACGGGTGTCGTCGACCCGTTTGCAAGGTTCCGCGTCACATCGGTAAGCTGGGCCGCATCCGCGATCGGCTTCCCGTTGATCCTGGTGACCACGTCGCCCGGCTGCAGTCCAGCCTCCTGAGCGGGGCTCCCCGGCAGGACGGCGACTATCAGGGCGCCGCTCTTCATGGAGTCCTTCAGGTTGAACTGCTGTCGGATGGCGGGATCCGATACATCGCGTACCTGAACGCCCAGCTTACCCTTAGGAGCTTCGGCGTCCCCCGGCTGATCCGGAGCCGCAGTCGCAACCTTCTCGGTTGGCGGAGCTTCAATCGTCGGGGTGAGAGACTTCTCCGACCCATCGCGCCTGACCACCACGTCGACGCGGGTTCCCGGCTGACTTCGCGCCACCAGATCACGCAGCGTGGTGTCATCGGCAACATGCTTACCGTTGTAGCGAAGCACCACGTCGCCGACCTGGAAGCCCGCGCGCTGCGCAGGTGTCTCGTCGTCGACGGCGCGGATCAAGGCGCCCTCCGTTACGCCATAGCGCTGGCGCTCCTCGAAGGTCGGAGTTACAGGAACGAGGCCGAGGAAGCCGCGAGTGACCGAGCCCTTGGTTATGAGCTGGTCGACAATATACCTTGCGGTGTTAGCGGGGATGGCGAACCCGATACCGGCGTTCGTCCCGCTGGGAGACTCGATCGCGACGTTAACGCCTACGATCCGACCGTAGATGTCCACCAGTGGACCGCCGGAGTTTCCGGGATTGATACTGGCGTCGGTCTGGATAAGACTGGAGTAGAACCGACCGTCGGTTCCCTGGCCAATCGCCTCCTGCCGGTGGAGGGACGAGATCACGCCTACCGTCATCGTATCGCTCAGGCCGAACGGGCTTCCGAAGGCGATCGCCCACTGACCGATCCTTACCTTGTCCGAATCTCCGATCTCCGCGGCCGGAAGATTGTTCGCCGGGATTTTGATCACTGCCAGGTCGCTGCGGAAGTCCCGCCGCACCTGACCGACGAACTCTCGGCCGTCTTGAAGCCGGACGGTCACTTTATCGGCGCCGTTGATTACGTGATCATTTGTCAGAATGTATCCGTCACTCCGAACAATAACACCGGACCCGCTCGCAACTGCCGCGTGCGGACTGCTCGGAGGCATCATCCGAAAACGCTGGCCGTTACCGGGGCCAAACTGGAATCCCCCTCCACCAGGGAGCTGGGGAAACGGAAACGTAAGGCCGTCGTCGCCGTCTGCGCCCTGTCGAAATACGGCAGGGGATTTCATGGTCTGTCTACTCTGAATGAACACGACGGATGGACGCAGCTTGTCCGCGACCTGTTCAAACGAATTCTGCATTGTGATCGCCTGCACGGGTGGCTGAACCGGCGTACCGGGCTGACCGGCGTTGCCGCGCAGACCGATCACCGCAACTGCGCCAAGCGCAAACACGGCGGGTATTGCCACCGCGCGCGGCATTAGATTGTGCCAACGCGTAGATTCCATTTTCATCTTACTCCTCGATCGAAAATAATCGAAAGTCAATCCAGCTACTGGGGACGGGATGTTCGGCAGCCTGTAGCGCGCTGAAACTGGCCGAAAACCCCTACTGCGCCTTTCTGTGTCTACAATTACAATACGATGCCGGCGCGATCGAGTGTTTCCGCAAGACGAAAAAAAAGCCGGGCTAGTTGTCCGGCCTTTTTTGCAACCTATGGCGCGTGTCGCCGGCCCTCAGCGGGAAGGCAGTGACGGTGTAACCAATACAAATATGGCCTCAACGAATCTCGGCACCCGGCATAGGGGCAGCAGAGCGATGCGACTAGCCAGTCTGCCATTGTGGAGCGCAAGACGGCCATTCAGAACGAACACCGAATCTATACCGACGCCTCCGGGCGCCTCTTCCGCCTCACGGAGCGCCTCGCCGGCGGCTTCGATCTCTACCGCCGACTCTCCAGCGAACACCGTCGAGATGTGGCGATCGATGGCCGCGAATTCCGGCGTGCCCGTCCAATCGCTCATCGCGACATTCCAACGAACGATCGTGCCGGCCTCATCGATGGCGAAACATGGCTGGATGCAGTGCATGACCAGCGCCTCAAAGGCCAGCCTGGTACACTCGGACACCCGACGTGCCTGGTCGGAGTTTGCGCGCTGGACTGCCAATTCAAGTCGATCCGCGGACGCGTCGCGCTGGACTCCCAGGGTCGCCGGAGCCTTCGCCGCGCGCTGATTCGCCTGTTCGCTCGCGGCGCTGACGAGAGCCACGACCGTCTGTTGAATGGAAGAGAAGACCGCAGTGGACTTCGGCTCGATCGGCACCTCAGATGGGGCGGCGCACACGAGCTGCAATGGGGCGCCGTCGTCCGCCCCGGCGCTTTTCTCACGCATTTTCAGTGACGCAGTTACGGATGTCACGATCCCTCGCTCTAATCGTCGATCCGGTCTCGGCACATTATGCCGGCGTGGCCGTTGTGACCCGTGCGCGGCAGCCCTGGACCAGGCCTTTGAATTGGTTTACCCGCCGATACAGGTCATGTGTTCAATGTTGGCAATTCTGCCTGCGATCTTTAGGTTTGTCCACCGGACGCACCGACGGCGTCCACGGATCCTACGGTTGGCCGCTGGAAGCGGGCATGCCCTCCTGACCGCCTGCATTCCTCCGGGCCGCGCCTTCGAGCACCGGAGTGAGCATTCGAAGCATCATGGGCACGGACTGCTGAATCACAAGGTAGGTCACTACCAGATGGATAACGAGACCGATCATGCTCCAGGTCGCGCACCAACGCCCAACGGCCTGTTTGCTCCGGTCCTCGATCATCATGAAAACCCAGCCGACCGGTAATCCTATAAATGGAATGGTAAGGCCGAGAAGGATGGCAGCCCGTCTGGCCACTGCCGCATCACCGGACGGCGGCAGCGCGCTATAGGCGGCGTGCGCGGGCATACGCTCCTGCATGGCCGGCATCGGAGAGATCGACGCCGGAGGCAACGGAGACGGTCCGAATCCCGCGGCGGCCGTCGGAGCGACTCCGACCGGAGCGCCGCACTTCCAGCACGATGTCACGGTATCGAAGTTGTTCGCCCCACATCTTGCGCACGTAATTCGCCCGGCGCGCTGCGCCATAACTACTGTCTCCAGGACTCATAGAAGAATATGCATCGGATTCTCCAGCAGATCCTTCATTTGCTGCAGGAACCGCGCGGCGGGAGCGCCGTCGAGAATCCGATGGTCGAAAGACAGGCAAAGATTCATCAGCGTACGGACGACCAGTTGGCCGGCTACGACCGCGGGTTTGTCCGCGATGCGCCCGACGCCCAGAATCGCGGCCTGGCCGGCAACAATGATCGGATCGAACACGTCGATACCGAACCCGCCGAGGTTGGTGATGGTGAACGTTCCGCCCGCAAGATCGTCCGGGGTGAATCGCCCGGTCCGCGCCCGTTCCACGAGCTGTTTCAACTCGGCGGAAACCGCCCCGAGGGACTTCGCATCCGCCGACTTGATCACTGGAACGATTAGCCCCTCTTCCAGCGCGACCGCCACACCGATATTCACCTCCGCAAATAGCGTGATTTCGTCGCCGTCGATCACAGCGTTGAGCCGCGGATGTTTGCCGAGCGCAATCGCCGCCGCCTTCACCAGGATATCCGTATAAGAGAGCCGAGCGCCATATCGAACCTCTAGCTCCGGGAGGACACTCCTTCTGAACTCGGCGCACGCGGACATGTCGACCTCCAGCGTCAATGTAACGTGTGGCGCTGAAAAGGCGGAACCGGAAACGTTGTCCGCGATCCGTTTTCGCATCCCGGTTAGCTTGTATGTGGCGCTGCCCGCAGCTATACCGACACCTTGCGCGACAGGAGGTTGCGGCGCCGGGGTTCGGACGTGCCGCAGTACGTCGGCGCTTCTAACGCGACTGCCCGGCAGGCCCTCCGCCAGCTCATTCAAGTTCACTCCGAGGTCATCGGCTATGCGTGCAGCCAGGGGAGTCATGCGCGGAGCTGCCCTGCCGTCATTCTCGGACAGCGTCTTCCCACCTGATACGGCTAGGCGCTCCAGGTAGGCGGTGACATCGCGCTCCACGAGACTGCCCTCTGGCCCCGTGCCAAGCCCGGCTAAGGCCGTAAGCGGTACTCCTTGCTCGTCCGCGCGCCGACGGGCGCGCGGTGAAATCGTCATGCGGCCTTGTGCCGGTGGGGGCGGCGCGTCAGGGGCGGGAGGCAGATCGCGAGAAAGCAGATCGGACGTCGGAACGCTCTCACGTCCGTTGACTGCATCCGATCCAGCAACTTGCGCACCCAACAGGTGGTCGATCGGCTCGGCCGGTTCGCCGATGATCGCGATGGGAGTTCGTATCGCGACGATCTCGTCCGGTCGGGCAAGGATCGTGCGTAAAACGCCGGTCGCGGTCGATTCGACCTCCATCGTCGCTTTGTCTGTCTCGATCTCCACGAGCGTGTCGCCCTGGCGAACTCTCTCACCCACCTGCTTATGCCACTTGAGGATCGTACCCTCCTCCATCGTGGAGCCGAGCTGAGGCATGATGAAAACGTGCGCCATGAGCGTTCACTTCTCGATCTATATCAGAGTTGGGTCTGAATGAGGTATCTAATTGTTGCTTCTTGCGGCGTGCCGCTGCCCTGGTCGCTCTTTCGTGCCCACCCGACTTGTTCACGAACGCGGTCGGCGGGAGGCGGCGCCCATCGGCGAGGGACGGCGACCCTGCCCTACCGGTCAAGAGCCTGACACGGCAGGTTTCGACGAAGGTCGATTGGTTTCCTCCGGGCCGGGACCGGGGCGACGCCAGCCTGCTGGATTGCGCACGGCGTACAAGGACGCGTTCACTGGCCACACCGCCAAGATGGTCTTAGAGAACAGGAGTCGTGGTCGCATGTCTGTCGAGCCGCACGTCCTTGGTGCCGTGATCCTTTTCGCGGGACTGCCCGGCGACCAACTCGGCCGGGTTGCACGACAGGGCATCGTCAGGACGTACCGGCCCGAAACGACCGTTATCAACCAGGACGATCCCGGCGATACGCTTTATGTGATCCTGCGCGGAACTGTCAAGGTCTCGCTCAACCGGCCCGACGGACGGGAGGTGTTCCTCGCCGTCCTTACCGCGAACGACCACTTCGGCGAGCTCAGCCTCATCGATTCCAAGTACCGGTCGGCGAACGTCTTGACGGAGGAGGAGACCTCCCTCCTTTTGATCGATCGGGAGCTCTTTCACGATCTGACCTACTGCCGCGAGTTCAATCTCAATCTGCTGCGCAGCCTTGCGTCACGATCGCGACATGGGAACGAGCGAGTTGGAAACCTCGCGCGAATGAGCGTGCAGGGCCTGGTAGCCCATCACATCATCGAGTTCGCGGAGCTATACGGGCAGACGACGGACTCCTGCAAGGACATTACGATCCCGATCCGGCTCACGCAGCACGATTTCGCCGACCTGGTCGGCGCAACCCGCGAACGTGTCAACCAGGTGATGAAGCACTTCAAGGTGACCGGCTGCATCACCGTCAACAGCCAGTACAGAATCACGGTTCACGATCTTTCCACCCTTCGCCGCTGCGTGCAGATGCAATAACCCGCCGGCACGGTCTCGCGACAGCTGCCCTGCTGCTCCTTGACACTCCAGTTTGACCAGGTGTATACTCACGATCGTTGCATCGGGCTCGATGGCCGACATTGGGGGATCGTCCAGCGGCAGGACAGCGGCCTTTGGAGCCGTTAACCGTGGTTCGAATCCACGTCCCCCAGCCATCACGAGACTACGGTGGCAGAACCAGCGCAATACCTCTTGACAAACGCCCCGGGCTGTGCCATACTCGCAATCGCAACCGAATAGTGAACTTTCGCTTACCGCAGACAGCAGGCGTCCCAACGGACTTAATTCCTCATCTGGAGCCCGCCGAGGTCGAGTAGAATCCAGCTGGGATCGCATGGTGGCCCGTCGGGGCTGCGATGCTGCCGGGATTCGCCGCCCGCGCCGTGAGCGCTAAGCGTCGAAGGCCCGGTTTTCGCTTGCCGGCCGACTTGTTGAATCATATCATGAGATTGGCCGTGGGTTGTTGACCGTGCCAATTCACTCTGTCCGTGAGGGAACTCTATGCCCAACGCTCATAAGGAAAGGACCGTCGCCGGGCTGCGCGAAATCATCGCCGGCAGCAAGGGGGCGATTCTGACGGACTATCGCGGCCTAACGGTCGCGGACGTAACTACTCTCCGCAAGAAGCTACGCGATAATCAAGCGGAGTATCACATCGTCAAGAACACTCTGTTCAAGCTCGCTCTAGGCGACAAAGTTAGCCCGGAGCTGGAAGACCTGTTGTCCGGCCCCACGGCGATTGTATTCGCGCGGGGTGATATAATTGCGCCCGCAAAGGCCATTCTCGACTTCGTCACCGCGGCCCGCAAGCCGGACGTCAAAGTTAAAGGCGGGTATCTCGACGGAAAGGTCTATAACGTCGCGCAGATCACTGCTATCTCGAAGCTTCCACCGCGCGAGCAGATCGTCAGCCAGCTCATCGGCACGCTCAATGGGCCGGTCAGTAACCTCGTCGGAACGCTCGACGGGATTATCAGCGAATTCGTCCGCACCGTTCAAGCCATTGCCGACAAGAAGGGCGCGGCCGCCGCGCCCGCCGCGTAGCAGTTAACCGTAACTCAAGAGGGAGAACCCAATGGCATTGACCAAAGATGAGATTGTAGACGCGATCAAGAGCATGTCTGTCCTTGATCTTTCCGAACTTTCGAAGGAGCTGCAGGAGGTGTTCGGCGTCTCGGCGGCTGCTCCGATGATGATGCCGGGGGCTGGAGGCGGCGCTGCTCCGGCGGCCGCTGCCGCTCCCATCGAGGACGAGGCGCCCACGAGTTTCGATGTCGTGATGACCTCGTTCGGCGAGAAAAAGATCAACGTCATAAAGGTCGTCCGGGAGATCACCGGCCTCGGGCTGAAGGAGGCCAAGGACCTTGTCGAGGGAGTGCCGTCAAAGGTCAAGGAGGGCGTCAACCAGGATGACGCGAAGGCGCTCGCCGCAAAGCTGCAGGGCGAGGGAGCGACTGTCGAAATCAAGCCCGCCGGCTAGACTCAGTGCTTCGGGCGCGTGCAATCTGCCGGCCGGTAAGGCGGTTATCCGGTCACTTTCCGAAATCGAGGCCGGGATACGATGCGATAAAGCATCGTATCCCGGCCTCGCCGCTGTTTCCGGTGAACGCTCCAGCCCATCGTTGCAGCGGTGGTGGTGGCTTCACGCTGTCGGAAACGGGACATGAGCGGCATCATCGACCTGTCGCCACTCGTCTGATCTGTTCGAGCGTCTCCAGCGTCATACGCTTCAGCGAAACGACATTGTAACCCGCAACGCCCGTGTGGAGAGTATCGTTTATGTAGTCTGCCCATCGCCCGGGAAGCGCTCGTCTGCCATGCAGAATACCAAGTATGGATCCGACAGTGGCCCCATCGCAGTCCGTATCGAAGCATGCCTGGACGGCCCGACAGATGCTCGTCCCGTAGTCGTTTTCACCCCACAGCAGGCCTGTAGCCACGATCATTGCATTCGAGATGGTGCGGCACCAATCGTGCGCTCGGTCCTCTTTCCAGATCTCGTGCGCGCGGTAGGCCGCCGTGTCGGGCGTGCTTCAACTGATTTACATGCCTCCATTTCGACTGCCCGAATTATACCGTATCCGCTGCATGCGAGCGTGCGGAGGAGAATTCGATCTGGGACACGAACTGTTGAAGCATAACCTACCGGAACGGAACCTGGAGACGGTATGCTCACAAACTGGACGAATACACTGCGCATTGCGTTGTGGAGCGGGCTGATCGCCGGCCTTGTCGGTTCGCCGATCCAAACGGCGGCTCAAAGCAATGGCCATCGGATAACGGTTACAGCGACCCGGCATAGCTATCACAACGCACCTGTCACCGTAACGCTGCATGGCCTCGGTCCCCGCCGCGGTAAAATTCCGGCAGGCTACCTGATGCTCACGCCAGAAGGCGGACGGGGCGGCGTCCCGTTACGAGCTCAGGC
>JBBQVV010000198.1:0-12684 GCA_038211235.1 Chthonomonadales bacterium
ATCTTGCCGGCCTGGATGAACTGCTTCTCGCCGCTAGCCAGCTCGACGACGACGCTGAAGTTGGGGTCGGAGCCGAGCCGCAGAATGCCTTTCTCGCCGTAGAACGTAGTCGAATTGTCTTCGCCCGGGTTGTGCGTCCACGATGCGGTGAGCGTGCCGAGTGCGCCGCTCGCCGTCCGCAGGAGACAGACCGCGTTGTCGTCCACATCGCCCATCGGCTTGTTCAGGTGTTCGACCATCGCGGCAACTTCGACGATCTCCTCACCCAGGAGCCATCTCAACAGATCTGCCTTGTGCACGCCGAGGTCGCCCATCGAGCCCACGAACGCCTGCTTCTTGTCGAAGAACCAGCCGGTCGGGCCCTCGATCGACCAGGTCTCCGGACCAGGATGCGAAAACGAGGTCTTGAACGTGACGATCTTCCCGATCACACCATCCGTAATCAACTGCTTGGCTTTTACGTGCAGGGGGGCCAGCCGCTGATTATGACCGACCATGAGCACCTTGCCGGCCTTCTGACGTGCCGCCATCATCGCCTTCGCCTCTGCGGCCGAGGTGGCCATCGGCTTCTCGCAGAGCACGTGCTTATTGGCGCTAAGGGCCGCAATCGTAATCGGCGCGTGAAATGCGTTTGGCGTGCAGACGCTTACCGCGTCAATGCCTTTCATCTCCAGCGCATCCTTGTAGTCGTGCAGTGCCTTTGCGTCGTATTTCTTTGCGAGTCGTTCCGCGCGTTCGGGCACGCGATCGACGAAGGCGCGTATCTCGACGTCCGGATGTGCATCATACTCCGGCGCATGACGGTGCGTCGCGATGCTGCCGCTTCCAATCACTGCCACGCCGATCTTTTTCTTTGCCATGAGGGGATTCCTCTATCCTTCAGGTTGAGATTGCGCGGCCTCGCGCTGCGGAATATCTCCGGCTCAAGCGCGCCGGGCGACAAAACTTCGCCCGACGCATTTGCGAAGTTCGACGGCTTACTGCGAGCTTCCTCCCCGAACTGCCCTCCATACGGTTGATTCAACCTTGTCGTCCGGCAATACAGAGCAACTTCGGGCGATATTGTGGCACTATGTTTGCGACATTCTGTCCGATCGGTGCTGAGGGGACCGTGAGGTGACGCCGTGATACTGTTCGAGCGTCCGTCGACGCGTGCACGTCCTATCTCGATCTTCAGTTTGATTTTCCTGGCGCTGCTGCCGTATGGTTGCGTGCCCCAGCCGCATGAGCGCGTATCGGTGACCGTAAACTCCGATGGAACGTGGACGCGCATGGCGGTCTTCGTCGCCCCAATTCAGAAGAGAACTCGAGGCGCACCCAGACCAGCGGCGGTCCGCGTGAGTGACTCGTTTGCCGTACCTTCTGGTGGACGTTGGCACATCACGACTCGCAATACGAGATCCGCGAAGCGCACGATCGCTGAGCGTACTGTGCGACTCGGAGCGCGAATAGAGAATGACATTGTCGTGAAGGACGTATCGTCGAGCAAACCAGTTGGAATGGAGATGAAGGGCAAGGCCGGGAAACGTAACACACCCGGCCGCCACGATCCTGAAAGCCTACTGACGACGAATACGGCTGTGGTGAACCGAGCGTCGCCAGGCCACTTCACGTATTCGGAAACGATTCACTGGACAGGAAATGAGCCTGCCGGATTCGGAGATATCGACGACGAGCAGATTGCCGTGGTAAAGGCCGGTCTGCCTGCCAATTTCGCAACGGACGAGGATGTAAAGTCTATAGCCAAAGCGATTATGAGAGAGTATATTATGGCTATCCTCGGGCCACCCCATCCGCTGCTCGACCAGTTCAGCCTGATGATACGATCACAAGAGAAGTTCAATCTCCTACTTGAGGCGCGAATTACGATCGGTGTCTCTTCCGTGCTGAACGAGCGCTTTGGCGACAGGATGACCATTCCGGAACGGCACGAGGTCACCGAGCGCTTAACGGCCGGCATAATGAAAATGAATGGCGCCACTGTGTCGTCCAGCAAGAGCGATACACATGCAATCAACCGGGACAAGGATAGGTCAGGCGCCAGAATTCTGATCTCTATTTGGTTACCCGGCAAGATAACTAAAACCAACGGCGCGGTGAATGCGCGCACCGGCGCGGTAACCTGGTCGTTCTATCCGGAAGCCGCGGCGCTCGGTGACCTGAAACTGACTGCTGAGTCCGCGAAGGTCGAACGTCACGTAACCGATGGGCGGCGGTTCGCCGAGAAGAGTGTGCAATGATCGATCCGCGGATTGGGACCTCGACGGAAGAGGTGGCGATGTGACCGACTTGATTCGACCGTCACCCGGGCGCCGCCTACGGCCCGCATTTGTCGGCCTGTTCCTGATGGCGATGTCTATTTCCGGCTGCGCTCGCGAACGGGTATCCGTCACCGTCGGCGCCCATGGGACTTGGACCCGCTCCGCGGTGTACGTCGTTCAGGTTAACAAGATAACCTCTGGCACGTCCACGACCCCCGCCGGACAAGTCGGCGACACGTTCGTATTGCCTTCCGGCGTGTTGTGGAAGATGTCGACACAAACGAGCAAAGACGAGAGACTAACGACAGCCGAACGGACCCTGCCGCTCGGTGAGGCCGTCCGGAACGATATTGCGGTAAGGGGTAGTTCTGCCGCGGTGCCTGGACCGAACGCGCCGCCTCAGCCGGCCGAATCAGCTTCGGCGCCAACGGGTACTTCAGGACAGCTGCAGACTCTCACGACCAATTCGGCTGTTGTGAAACAGCCGAGAGCCGGTCGATATGTCTATTCCGAGACGATCCACTGGATCGGCAAGATGCCGGACGGCTTGCACCGGTTCGAAGAAAAGCAGACCGCACTTGTCCGGTCGGCATTGCCTTCAGCTTTGGCGACTAACGAGAATGTCAAGTTCGTTGCGGATTCATTCATTCGGGAGTTCGATCTGGCGCTGATCGGTCCGCCGCGCCCACTTGTAAACCGACTCCCCCTGCTCATGAGCGCACCGGAGGTGTTCGAGCGGCTCGTGCGGCAGCGCATAAGTAAGGGAATCGTCGGCGCGCTGAAGCAGCGGTTCGGCGAGAAGTTGACCACTCCGCAGTTGCAGGAAATCGCTGCAACTCTGGTGCAGCGCGTAACCGATGACCTTCGCATCTCCGGACCATCCCAGGCCGAGCAACCTCCGGGCGTCGATAGCAATAAGAACAGTTCAGGGGCGAGTATATTCATCACGGTGAAGCTGCCGGGAGAGATCGTGGAGACGAATGGCGTCGCCGACAAGTTTAGTGGGGTGGTTACGTGGTCGTTCTATCCGGAGGCGGCGGCACTCGGCGATGTTACACTTACGGCGATAAGCGACGCGAGCTCAAGGCGCGGGGCGCGGTGATGGGGCGAGGAGCCACACCTTTGATTCTCAACCGATTGAGGCGTATGACGCGGAGAGATGAGGCCGCGTCCTGTAAATGGCCGGCCTCCGCTGCCCTGACGTTAGACAGAAAGCGGACCTTATGCCGGGCATGGCCACTGGTTGCACTTGCCCTGTTGACTGTTGGCTGTGCGCGCGAGTCAACAACCAGTTCCATCCATCCTGACGGTACCTGGACGCGAAGATCGGTCTACAGTATCGCCGCGGACGACGACAGCCGGCAGTCAGCGGGACAGTTTAGCCTGGGCAAGCCACTCGCGCTTCGCGACGTGTTCACGCCGCCGTCCGGATCCGGATGGATGATCGAGGAGAAGAAAACCGGCGAGAAGCCAGTGCAGCTCGCCGTTACGGCGACGAAAGAGATCGGCGCCACTGAAACCGTCATCGGCGACCTGACGGTGAAAGCGGCTGAAACGAAGGGCCGTCCTCGTGCCATGGTCGTCAACACGGCTCTGGTCCGCTCGGTGGGACCAGATCGGTGGCGATACTCTGAGACGTTCCACTGGTCCGGCCCCGTGCCCACGATCGGCGGCGAGATGGAGCCCTATATCCGCAAATCTATCCGGAAGGACCTGCCGCGCGCCGTGAATACCGATTCCATCGCGCGCCTCCTCGGCCGGAGCCTGGAGCATGACCTTTGGGCGGTACTCTTCTCCCCGCCTGAGCCCCTTATGCTGGACTTTTATGCGAATCTTCTGCCGATACCGGGCTTTTCGAATCCGGATGAGCGGGCAGAATTGATGACTCGCAGACTGGGACCGGTCATCGAGTCAGCGCTAAAGCGCACGTTGGGGCGCCGGATGTCGCCCGAGAAGAGTCACCAGACCGCTATCAAGATCGCCCGCCGGATCACCGAAGACACGGCCGCTCAGGCAGGAAATGCCGATAAGTTGGGAGGGACCGTCGGCACATCTCCAGGTATGGACAGCGCGACGGAATCGTTCGGAGGCATGTACCCTGTGGCGATAACTGTCTCAGTGAGGGCGCCGGGCCGGGTCATCGAGTCGAATGGAATCGTCGACCCGCTCACGGGCGATGTGTACTGGACACTCTATCCCCAGGCTGCTCTGGTCCACGATGTTGTTCTGCGCGCGACGTTCGAGCACGCTGGCTCAACGGTTTCGCCGAATCCGCACTTGAAACTGCCGTGACACGAGAGCGCTGTCGATATTCTCGTCGGCGAGCAGGTTCAACGGGTCGATATCACTAGCGGGTACACGACGTCAGCGCGCAACGCACTCGCCGCGAAGGCAATAGCCGCGGATACTGCTCCGGGCGCAAGCCGTGGATAGGCTACCAGAATCTGCTCAGTCGTCTCGCCCGCGGCCAGGCGCTCCAGAATCCGTTCTCATTACGTTTACAGCAGCGATCACCTCATCGTGGCGTTTACGGCTTGCTGCTGCGCGAGGAAGAAGTCGACGGCGGCCTGGCCTTCGGGACCAAGGCGAACCGAGAACTCGTTGACGTAAAGGTCGATATGCGCCCGGACGACGGCGGGATCGAGATCCTGGGCATAATCGCGGCACAGAGCGAACGCCTCCGCGTCGTGCGCGTAGGACCAGGCCAGGCTGCGGCGGATAAGATCCGCAAGCGGATCCTGGATATCTAGCGAGCGGCGCACAACGATCGCGCCGAGCGGGATAGCGTAGCCGGTGCGCGACTCCCAGTGCTCACCGAGATCCTGGACCAGAGTTAGTCCGTCCTGTCGATACGTAAAGCGTTTCTCATGGATCACGACACCCTGCGCGCCTTCTCTTCGCAGCAGCTCCTCGTAAAGGATGTCGAATGGGACAAACCTCTTGTGGACGGCGCGCTGAAGATAGTAATCCAGCAGGAAGTTCGCGGTGGTGAACTCTCCCGGCGCCAGGATCTCGCCATCCGGATCGAAACTTTCGCCGTTCGTCAGCAGCAGCGGACCGACACCCCGTCCGAGCGCTCCACCACAATCGAGGAGTCGATATGCGGCGGCACACCGTAGGTAGTTGGCGTAACTGATCTTGGCCGCGTCAAGCCTTCCCTCCTGAGCCAAACGATTCAAAGTCTCGACGTCTTCGAACCGGAACCGGAACTCCAGGCCGCCGGTGTCTACACCTGCCCGCAACAAGCCGGCGAAGATGAAGACGTCGTTCGGACAGGGCGAGATGCCAATGTCGATGCGCACGCTCAGATTCCCTCCCGGCGCCGGCATGCAAGCAGATGTTCGCGCAGCTTCTGTATCGCGAGCTTGATGTTCTCCGGCCGCATATCGCGGTCAGCCGCGAAGTTGCTGATGGCGCGCACCTCGCATGCAAGTATGCCGGCATCCTCGCACGCCATGGCTACAGCCGCTCCCTCCATGCTCTCGAACTCGGCGCCAAATAGCTTCTCGCGCATCAGACCCGTACTCTCCGTGCCCGTGCACATGTTTACAGTACAGCCGGCTGCAGTCCGAACCGAACGGCCATCCAAGCCGGATGCGAACGCCGGCAGCATCGCCATCGTGTGGGATCCATAAAACCTACCGAACCGGGCAGCGCTCACGTGCTGAAAGCCAGGCTCCTCCGGAAGCTCGAACCCAATATCGCCGATCGTCTCGGTCTTCGCCATCACGATATCGCCGATCGCAAGTCCGCTGTTCGGATAGGCGCCCGCGATCCCGATGTTCAATACAGCGGCGGGGCTCAACATCGTTAGCAAATGCGGTAGATTAACCAGAGTCCATGGAATGCCTACCTGCGTGACAGTAATGGCATAATCGTCGCCACACCACCAGGATCCGCCATCGGACTGGAGCGGCCTGGCCCAGAGATCATCGTCCCTCGCGAACGCGCGGATCTCGTCTTGAGTCGCTGCGCAGACCAGAAGCTTAATCGTCTTCGATTTCGGTGTGTCACTGGTGTGGACGGACATTTGGTCTTGGGTAACGGCATCCGTTGAAACAGGCTTTACACTATCGTTCCGGCACCTATCCCACGATCAGATATCGGCAAGCAGATTCTTACCGCGTCCTTACCCTCAATACTGATACGGAGTAGGGCGGGAAGGTGTGCGCGAACTGGGGGCTTAGGGTCGTGAGCGGCATGGACCTGGGAGCGATGCGTCTGGGTTCTTCCAGCGTGTTGATGTCGCCAGGCGCCCCCTGGAGCACCTGAGCCGTGCCGCCGTGAACGCTCTTCAATCCCTGGAGGTCCACCTGGAGCGCCTGCGGAGCAGCCGTGACGTTCACGACCTTCACGATGACGTCGCCAGAGGCAATGTCACGGCTCGCCGTCGCGTATAGGGGGTCCAGATGAGAAGGGCCGTCGATCGCTTCGGTGATCAGTTTGTCGTCCAGATAGCAGCGGATCCGTCTGCCGGCGACCTCAACTCGAATGTCGTACCAGCGGCCGGTCTCTATTGCCATTGGGACCGCATTGCCGACATCGCGCTTTGCGCCGTCAGTTGAGCGCTCGATCGCTGTGCGCGTGTTGCCCCAACCGCCGATGTTCCACCACAGGAAGTTGCCCTTATCCTGAACGTGGAACAACACGAGGAAGCCTTCCGCTCCGCCGAGCTTGCGGGCCTTCAACCGGAACGAATAGTCCGTCCACTTTGGATCCCCGATAACGAACCGACAATCCGCACTCTCACTGTCCTGAGTCAGGTGAATTCCCTGTGGCCCGACGTAGGAACGCCACGCGCCGGGGAACTGGGACGGATGCAGGAACCGGTCAAGCCACGGCTTCACTTCGGGACCGTACACCTCCGCGCCGCGGATCATTGTGAGATCACGATACTCCGCCTGCGTTGCCCAGGTCCCGACTCCAACGGCGCCTGCCGGCACGAAGGCCTCGGGTGCGGGAACGGTCTGAGGGACGATCGCCACCGGCAGCACGACGTCCCCCCTGTTCTTAGCGAACATCGCCTGCGAGTAATATGAAGGCGAGCCGAAGCTGTTCAATGCATCGTATCCGATCAGGTTGGTGCCCCATTGCCGCGCGCCGGGATTCACGTTGACGAGCAAAGGTGCATAACACGAGATCAACACCAGATCTGAGTTGCGCTCCAGCCCGGTCAGCCAGGCAGCGTCACCGAGCGCCGCCTGCAGCGTCGGCGTCGGCGTGCCCTCCGTCGAGGCCCATTCGCCGACGAATATCTTCGGTCCCTTGCGGTCGGCACGATCGTAGTGATGGACATCTCGCTCCATGTCGGCTGCGGACCGATAGTAGTGGTCGTCGATCATGTCCGACCTGCGCGAGCGGACCGGGGCGGTCGCAATCAGTTTCAGCGCAGGATACGTGGCCTTTATCGCGTCGTAGAACTGAGCAAATCTTTCGTCATAAGTTCCGTGGCGGTCGAATCCGTCCTCATTGCCGATCTCGACATAGGTCAGCTTGACCGGCGAAGGATGTCCATCCTGAATCCGTTGCGCGCCCCACTGTGTGGATGCATCGCCCGTAAGGTACTCGATCTCATCCAGCGCATCCTGCACGAATGGCTCCAGTCGAGGCCCGGCCGGTACGAGGTCGCCGCTCAGAGCGTAACCGGCGAACACAGCCAGAATGGGCCCCATGTTCAGGTCGTCGCACCAGTTCACAAACTCCATCAACCCGAAGCCGTCCGACGACCGGTAGCCCCATGGTCCCCGGTGTCCTGGACGCTGACCCAACGGACCGATCGACTTTTTCCAATCGAACCGCTCGGCGACGGTAGTTCCCTCCAGGTAGTTTCCGCCGGGAAAGCGCAGGAATGCAGGTTTCAAGTCGCGCAGGAGCCGCATCAGGTCGGGCCGCGTGCCATTCTGTCGGCCGTGAAACGTCGTCGGAAACAGCGAGACCAGGTTCAAATAGACGACTCCAAGGCCTTCTGGCGAAATGACTAGCCGGTTCTGAGTCGACGGCAGAACGTTTCCGGTCGTCAAGGTGACGGTGTAACGGCGCCAGATATCGGTTATCCCGCGGATCCGCGATTGCGCATACGTCTTGGATCCGTCGTTCGTCTCAATACTGACGTTGATCTCACCACGGAATCCGTCTGCCGCTTTCGCGTAGAATGAGCACCGGTACGGGCTGTTCGAACGCACGGGAATGCCCCAGTATCCGTCATTTGCCACAGCGACCCGGTGCGCCGGCGCAGCCGTCGACACGATCACCTTGAGACAGATCGGAAGGGCGGGATTGATCGGCTGCGTCGAATCGAGAGCCATCGCTCCTTCGCCTGCGCCCTCCTGGATGAGCGACCAGTGGACCGGCTCAACCTGGTGATCCATAAATGCGCGATTTTGAATTAGCTCCGCGTAAAGTCCGCCGTCATAGGAGTGATTGATCTCCTCGGTCATAAGTCCATAGAGCATGGGGCTGATCTTGACTCCCGGACGGTTCACCGAGACGGTCAGGCGGCCGTCCTGGCCCAACACGCGCGGGGCGGAAAGCACGAGCGTCGCGACGATGACGGCAGCCAGGAGGGCCCACTGCGATTTGCGCGCTGTTCGAGGGCCCCGCGCCGATCTCACGATTTGCATTCTCTACTCCGGAGAGTGTGGCATCTCGACAGCGGCGATCAGCTGCGCGATGTCGTGGCCGTTGATGGTAAGACCGGCGATGTCGGCAGCGTCAATGGATGCGCCGGCGAGATTGACGTCTCGGAACACGCTTCCCGATAAGTCGACGTCGTGGAAGTGCGCGCGCTTGAGATTCACGTCTCGGATCTCGGCCGACTCGAGACTGACATCGTGAAACTTAGCGCCGTGAAGATCGACATTCTCAAGCCGCGCACCGTGGAGAACAATGTCGACAAGATGAAACCGGCTCATGGCAGCTCCTCGATCCGCCGGTACCTGCGGTGGCCCGACCTGATCGCATTTTACCATCCACTGGCAATAATTCCTGCGTCCAGTTAGTCTGAGAGATATCCGAGATAATGCAAGGTTCGACGTAGCCGCTGCGATGTTGACACGCTTGCGTTCCGCGCTTATACTACAGACAGCTATGTTTTCATACGTACCCAACTCAAGCGCCAGTCATCCGGTGGAACTCCGGTCATTAGAAAGTGAGCGGATGTTTCTACTGCACCGACCCGATCGTTCCCGAATCGCGACCTTTCTGGACAGGCAAAAGGAATCTCCCTTCTCGTACGACGACGTCGGCGCGACGTTGCGTGTACCTCCGACGCACTTTGCGGTAGACCGGTATCGGGTCCGCCTTGGGCAGGGGTCTCGGGTGTTCGGTCGCGCGGTTGATGCGGTCAACCGGTGGGCGATGTTCGACACGGGATGGACGCACATCTGCTGGCCGGAAACGGCGGTAAAGAAGGACAACGTGGTCTGCTCCTTGATGTGCCATCTCGGTTTCTGGTCGCTAAATGCCTGCCGCATCGTCTACGTCATTGAAGATACGAGCGTCGGAGCGGACGGAATCGTGCGCTACGGATTTGCCTATGGCACGCTGAGAGACCACGCGGAGCGGGGCGAAGAGAGGTTTTCTGTCGAATATCACACTGCGGACTCATCCGTCTGGTACGACGTCGTGGCATTCTCAAAGCCGGCGCATCTGCTCACCATGGCCGGATACCCGATTGCCCGCGGCCTTCAGAAACGGTTCAGACGCGATTCGATTCGCGCGATGGAGCGGGCGGTCGCGGCGTCAGAGTAGCGATCAGTTGAAGTGGACGTCTGACTGTTCGCTGCGGGCGGTCGGAAAGGGAATCGGACACGGCATACCGAATCCAACCCGGTATGTGGATCGCCGGATTGAGAAGGACGAAACGTGATGGATGCCACGGTCCCGAGTGATGTGGACGACTTCTTCTTTGACCTGAATGGATTCCTGATACTGAAGGGAGCGGTCGGGCCGGACCTCGTGAGAGAGCTGAATGGCGCTTTCGACGCGTTTCCCGATCTTGCTCCCGGCCAGTGGTGGGGCAACTGCCAGCGGCGTGACTACACGAGCGACACCGGTTTCGAGCTCCACAACTGCGTGGAGGCGGGAGCGCCGTTCGAGCGGCTGATCGACCACCCCGGCTGGCTCAACTATCTGCGTCGTTACTGCGGCGAACAGGAATCCTATGTGGAAGGGCTGTTCATCGACGAGTGCATCGCATCCATCCGGACATCCGGAGGGCATCACCCTGTCCACTCCGGGGGGTATCATGGGGCCTTGCGTGGAGCTTACCGCTATAAAAACGGAGTGTTTCGCTGTGGTCAATGTAACATTATACTGGCACTGACCGATATTGGCGAGGGCGACGGCCCGACGATGGTGGTGCCGGCAAGCCATAAATCGAACTTTCCTCACCCTCTCGCCGGGAGTTACGCGTCAGGCGATCGAATGGACCACCTGCCCGGCGCGATACCGGTTCTCATGAATGCCGGCGACGCTCTTTTGTTCGTCGATGGCCTCATGCACGGCGGCAGCAGCCGCACCAATCCGGGTGAGCGCAGAATAACGATCTACCGCTACGGCCCGCTCTGGTGCTCGACGCGCTTCGGCTACCAGGTTTCGCAGGCGCTTCTCGACCGCCTCACGCCCGCACGGCGCAAGATACTCCAGCCGGTGGCCCCGACGTTGCCGCCCACGGCTGACATATGTAGGTGAAGGAAGGAACGATCCATATGAACGCATTTCAGATATCGGAGCAGCAGGTCGCGCAGTTCGATGCCGACGGCTATCTATTCGTGCCAAAACTTCTCGACAACGACGAGACGCGAATGCTCCACAATATCGCCAAGAACGATCAGACGATGGTCGAAAAATCCCGGCAGGGACACGGCCGTGACAAGGAGGGAAAGTCGGTCTCCATCCTTATCCACAACGATCTCAGCGACGATATCTATAGCGCCATAGTGCGCACGCGTCGGATCGTAGACACCATGGAGCGGCTGCTTCGTGGCGAGGTCTACCACTACCACAATAAGATGACCATGAAGGCTCCTTACGAAGGCGGCGCGTGGGAGTGGCATCAGGACTACGGCTACTGGTACAACAATGGGTGCATCTATCCCCATATGGGAAGCGTAATGATCGCCGTCGACCGATGCACGCGAGATAACGGCTGCCTACAGGTGCTGCGCGGGTCGCACGAGTGCGGCAGAATCGAACATGGAGTCGTGGCGACACAGACAGGTGCGGATGTGGACCGTGTCGAGCAGATTATGAAGCGCCTGGAGCTGGTCTACTGCGTGATGGAACCAGGAGACGGCCTCTTCTTCCACTGCAATACGCTACATCGCTCAGACGCGAACCGCAGCCCCGACCCGCGATGGAGCTTCCTGTGCTGCTACAATGCGGCGCGGAACGATCCCTATAAAAAGCACGGCCACCCGAACTACTCGTTTCTGGAGAAGTGGGACGACGACCGGATCATGGAAGTCGGATCGAGAGTGCTTGCGGCGACGGGCGCAGGGACGTAGATGCTGCTTGCAGTCACGGGTGCCAACGGCCGGTTTGCGCGAGCCGTGATCTCGGCGTTAGCGGACCAACATTCGATTCGGGCCATCGACCTGCGCTTCGACGAGGCCCTCCCCAACGGTGTCGAGACTATGTCGGGCGACATTCGCGATCGCGACCTTGCTTCGGCTGCCACCATGGGCGCGGATGCCGTGCTTCACCTCGCGCCGGTCGCGATCGACGTCATGGACGATTCGACTGTTGTCGATACGTTTTCCCGAGGTAGTTTCAACCTCGTGGACATGGCGATCGAGCAGGGCGTTCCTCGGTTCTTGCTGGGAAGCACACTTGCGATGTTCGACCGCCTTCCGGCTGACTGGCGCGTTGACGAGCACTGGCGGCCGCGCCCGGAGCCGATTCCGGACCAACTTGCGGCGTGGCTCTCCGAGCTTTCAATGCGGGAGTGCTGCCGAACTGCTGCGGTACGTGGGGTCTGCCTGCGCTTCGGACAGATCCGTACGGACAAGGAGATTGCCACGACCGCCTTTGACCGGCGGTGGCTTCACATCGACGACGCGGTAGAAGCGGTGCGATGTGGGCTGCGGCGGCTGGAGGAGGCTCCGACTCGAGGGAGCTGGGAGATCTATCACATCACATCGGGCGACCGAGCCAAGATTCGGGGTGGAAGGGCGCGTGGAGATGAATTCGGTTATCGCCCGGCACACGACTTTTCAGACCTGAAGGTTGAAACCCCGCCTGGTGCGCCTGTTGTTTCAGGCAGGAACTGGCGCGAGGCGCTGCGGCCAGCGCACACGTTGGCTGATACGCCGCCTGCCCATGCCCGTCCGAGCAGACGCCGAGTGGTTATTTTCGGCTCTGCCGGGCCGGTGGCAGCCGCGCTTGCGGAGGAGCTCAAGGACGATTTCATTGTGAGGCAGAC
>JBBQVV010000199.1:0-12673 GCA_038211235.1 Chthonomonadales bacterium
AGCCGGATCGTACCGCGCGGCAATTGCTGGCCGAAATACGGGCGCGCTATCCAGACGCACCGTTCCTGGCGCTCGGCCAGACGGTGTTTTGGGATGAGCCGGTAAAGGCCGTTCTGCGCTGCATGCTGGACGAGTTCGGTCTGGGCGGCCGGATGATCGTCGGTGTTCACGATACCGACTACTTTGCAAAGGCGCGCGTACGCCATGCCGGTCCCGGACGATTTGCCTTGGTGCCGCATAACGACGGCACAACAAAGGATCTCTGGTCGGCGGCAGGTGAGATATCGACACTGTTCGGCAGCGAGACCTTTCCGGGTCGCCACGAGCTGATTCGGTTCGGCGTCGCATTTGAGCGACTCGCAAGGGTTGCAGTACAGGGGCGACAGGCGTTTCTGGATGAGATAACGGAAGCGTGGGGCTGGCGCGGTCTGGTATACACGGGCTCTCGCGATCGAATAGTCAACCGGCTTCCGCTCGGCGAGGTCGGACCAGGCGTGATTGAGATGCTGGAGTGGGGATTTCAGAACGCCTTGTGTCAGGTGCTGCCTCACTGTTGTCAGGCTGAGGCGCGCGGCGTCGGAAACAGAATTCTCGACTGGTGCCGGGAGTACATCGCCGAATATCCCGATCGTTACCTGACCGATCTTTTTCAACACTGTATCCCTGGTCTCTATGAGCTCCTGATGCTCCGACCACCTACCGGCATCGAAGTGAGCAGCACCACCCGCATGCTGCGATTTGCACCGGAGACCGCTGATCTTCCTCGATTTCGATTCGTACACCTCTTTCTCGATCCCGCAACTCGTGACGCGGCGCTCTCGGCCTATGACCAGGCCGTTTCCGGCTCGGAGATATATACACTGGACAAGTTCGGCCAGGGAGCCCTGCCGTTCGATGTCATTATTCCGGATCGGGGCCGTGGCACCCTTCGCGTTACGGACCGAGTCGTATTCATCGAGACTCGCCAGCCGGTCGCCATCGGTCTTAAGCGACCCGTAACGTCCATCCAGGACCTGGCCGAAGTGCTGTGCCATAAGCTCGGATCTCAGATCACTCTCGTGGGAAAGGCAGTCTCGCTGGTCTCCATGATCGCTCAGGAGTATGTCTTCGTATTCAACGAGGAGGGCTCTCTGTATGTGCGCCGAACCCGGAAGATGAATGACCTGCTGCTCGCTTCGGGAGTTCCGCTGGACATGCGGCCTATCCTGCGGCTCAGGCATCACACCTGGGATTCGCTCGCCGCCGGCAACGCTACTCTCAATCTTCCCGAACACCTTGCCGTGGCGTTTGGCCGGCGAACCATTACTACACCGGAATTCGCCTCGTCCTGGAAACAGGTCGTCGCCGAACAGCGGAATCTTTGCGAACGCGTTGCCACGGTTCGAAAGCCTCTCGACCTCCTCGCGTTCTTGAGTGAACGGGATACTGTCTACCCGTGGGACGAGAAGCGCCGGATCTACCTCGACGCGACTGGACGACTGTTGGGTCTGAGGGCGGAGGCGGGCATGCTGCAGGACCAGATCGACATGGCGCACGTACGGCTCCGCGAACTCCGTGCGCGCAGCCAGGCACTACAGAGGAGTCGCGGCGAGCACTTTAGGGCAACAACGGTCTGGTCACAGCAAGAGACGGCCCGCCGAGGTGCGTTTCAACGCGATCTCGAATCGCTCGAGGTCGAGAAGCGCGGGCTCGCCGCCCAGATTCGATCGTGGATGGAGCAGCGACTGTCCATTGAGCGCGGAAGCCGGGCTCGAGAAGCGCGTGCTGCCAGGATCGCCGTGGAGAATGAGGCGGAGTTCGCGCGTCTTAAGCTTGTCCGGAACGCAATGCTGACGCTGGAGGGCCTGCCGCACACGAACCACCGGCCGTCCGCCTGGTGGCTCCCGATGCTCGATCGGACGGGTGGCATTTTCAGGCATATGGTGTCTACCACGGAGCTCTATACCGAGCCATTGGTGACGTCATAATCCTGCCGCCGACAAGCATTGTCTAGCACCCGTCGCCCCATTCCAGATCATGAAGCCTCCTTACTTTGAAACGCCTCTAAGCAGTCGCCTGCCGACTAAGATTCAGCGCCCGGTCCACGTGCCGGACATTATCCGCCTGAAGTGCCTTCACTCGTTCGTCTGGCTTATGATGGGCATCATCATTACCAGGCTCTGGTATCTGCAGATCGCGATGGGTAGCTCGTTCGCTGTCGACGCGGAGAAGCAGCGAATCCGTCCCATTCGCAGGCTTGCCGCGCGCGGCATCATCATGGATGCGAAGGGGCGGGTCCTCGCTACCAGTCGGCAGCAGGTTGTCGTTACCGTCCTTCCGGAGGAGATAAGGAAGAATCCGCAGGCCGTCACGATACTCGCCGGAATTCTCAACGTCACTCCGGAATCGATCCTGGAGAAGTTGGTGGAGCCGGAGCCGCCCGCGGCCGCAAGCCCGTCGGCCCATCGCCAAAACGCGCCCACCCGTCGCGGTCCGCGCTGGAAGCTAAACTCGACAGAGCCGATCAAGGTGGCCGAGAAGATCGATCTCAAGACCTTGACTCAGATCGAGGAGCAGAAGCTGGATCTCGATGGCGTACAGGTAGCCCGAGAGCCAGTGCGATACTACACGGATGAGAGGACCTGCTCGCACATCCTCGGCAGGACCTATCCTATCCCGCCCACCCGTATCAAGGAGTACAAGGCCAACGGATATCACGAGAACGATATCGTCGGGGCGGAGGGCCTGGAGAAAACTTACGAATCGGCGCTCCGGGGGACCGACGGCAATCTCATGGTCGCGGTGGACGCCAGGAACCGAATGCTGCGCCGAATGACGGAGTCGTCCCCAATACCCGGAGACTCGCTTCGGCTGAGTCTCGACCTCGACCTGCAGAGGGCGACCTATCGCGCTCTACAGGACACATTGTCACAGGGACATCCTGGCTCCGCTGTAGCGCTGGATCCGGCGACCGGCGCCGTCCTGGCGATGGTCAGCACGCCGTCGTATGACCTGAACAGCTACTCGAAGGAGTTCACCCATCTCAACCACGATCCGTTGAAGCCTCTGTTCAACCGCGCCACCCGCGGCGCCTACCCGTGCGGATCTACATTCAAGCTTGTTACCGCGGCGGCCGGTCTCGACATGGGTAAGATCACGCCCGAGACCTATATCTTCTGCCCCGGAACCATGAGGGTAGGCAACCGAACGTTTAATTGCGACGGATATCATCGCAACATCGGGTTTGAGACCGCGATCGCGAAGTCGTGCGACGTCTATTTTTATAACGTCGGACTGCGTGTCGAGCAGGGCGGTCTTGAGCAGATGGCGAGACGCTTCGGGTTGGGGGAGCGCACCGGGATCGACTTGCCCGGCGAGGTAAAGGGCCTTGTTCCGAACCCGGAATATAAGGCGAAGCATCGTCTGGATAAGTGGCAGCGCGGAGATACCGTGAACATGGCCATTGGCCAGGGCTTCCTTCAGGTTACGCCTCTCCAGCTCGCCGACTATACGGCAGCCCTGGCGAACGGTGGTACGCTCTGGCGTCCGCAGCTAATTAGCGAAATACGAGATACCTCGGGAAATCTCCTCCAGGGTCTGGCTCCCGAAAAGCGCGGCGACCTCGGAATAAGGCCGGAGCACCTCGCGGCGATCGTCCGGGGAATGCGTCATGTAACCGAGATGGGAGGTACCGCGCCAAACGTCGCAATCCCGGGCCTGGATATCGCAGCTAAGACGGGCACTGCCCAGACCGGCAGGGGTAAGGACAACTCCGTGTTTGTCTGCTTCGCTCCAGCGGATCACCCGAAAATCGCGATCGCCGTCCTCATTGAGAAAGTCGGGCACGGAAACGAATTTGCCGGTCCCGTCGCGAGGCAGATGCTGCTACAATACTTTGGGCGAGTGAGCGAAAAGCCCCGCATCACGGCTCGGGCGCCGCATAAGGTGCGCCGCGCCATTTAGAGCCCCGTTGGACTGCCAACTCGGCCGATCGCTCTAAAAGGGCGGCTCAGATCCGTCTGATCCGTCTGACGCGTCCGCTGATCGAGTACGCACCCGGAATATCGCGTAAGGTGCCGCGTCGTAGCTCCCTCTCCCTGCGAGGAGCGAGTGAAGAGGGAGAGGGCAGGAAGAGGGCGAGTCTGGCTTCTCGTATCAAGTTCCAACTGCCCAACCAAGCCCTATAGGATGACCGAAATGCAGAGAGAGGAACAAAAACTGATGCCGCTCGACCGGGTTGAGCAGGCAGGGGGTTTCGAGGGGTTCTCGGCGGAAGATTTTGCGGTATTCGAAGCGCCGGAGTTCAGCGATAGGATGCCTCTCCTAAAACAGAGAATCACGCCGAAGCTCAAACAGGTAGCCGCCGCTCTCAAGGATCGCATGAGCGAGACAGCTGACGAGACCGTCTACCCGCACGTTGCGCTGCATCTGCGCCGCTCGGTCAACCCTCCGCGAGAGACGTGGGCGGCCTTCGCCCGCAATGCGCGGGGTTATAAACCATATGTCCATCTCCGCGCGGGGATCAGCGTGGACCGTTTACGAGTATCCGTGTTTGTAGAGGACTATGCCGACGATAAGCTGCTCTTCGCGGCGAATCTGGCAAAAAACGCCGTCCCGTTGGCGCGCTATCTCCTGCATCACCCGACGATCCATGCGTACGACGTACTCGACTCCGCGGGGCAGCCATGCATTGGACGCAAGTTGAACGCAAACTCGCTTCGGGCATTTTCCGAGCGCCTGAAGCGAGTCAAGGGGCAGCACGCGCGCTTCGGAATCGAGTTCGACAAGTCGCATCCCGTCGTGGGCAATGGGCCGGAACTGCTCGAGGCGGTCGTCGAGGCAGCCCGGCAGCTACGTCCGCTGTACGATTGCGGGAAGCCCGGCTTTGTGTACAAGTACACTCCGGATCCGGTCAACGCCTAACGATGTTGGTCCGTTCCAGTAAGATTGCTGCCCAATACCCAATACCCAACACCCAATGCACACGGAAGCTTCAGGATAAACGAATGACCGTTCCCAAATACATGGCGCACCAGACCGAACGGATGGCGGACTCTCTCGCTCACTTCATCGCGACGACACCGGAGGATCGGCTCGATTGGCACCCATGGATCGAAGGAGGCGGCTCGACACGTTCCATCCTCGAACAGGTCGGTGAATGTGTGGTCGTGAACCGCTTGATCGCATCCCTGCTGCGTGGAGGCGCCGTAGCGCCTCAGGATCCGAAGGCGCCTCCCATCCAATTCGCGAACGGTCTGGACGCGCAGGAGCAGTTGGTCGCCAGTGCACGAGAGCTTGCCGCCGCGATTGACACGATGACCGACGCCGACCTTGCGCGAACTTACGCGCATCCGCGGGGCCAGATGATCGGTGAGAACGTGATCATGATGTGCCTTCGAAACATGGCTTACCACGCCGGTCAGGCGAATTTCATCCAGATTCTCTTCGGCGACGCGGAGTTTCATGTGCCGCCGACGTGGCGATAGCCCTCATGCCAGAGCAGGGACTCACACTGTCGCTCGATATCGGCACCTCGTCGACTCGCGCACTGATCTGGGACGGCGCCGGCCGTGAGATCGAAGGGGTCCGCGCCCAGACTCAATACACTTTCGCTACGACCCCGGATGGCGGCGTCGAGATGCCGGCCGACGACCTCGTACGGTACGTCGTCGAGTGCATCGACCAGGCACTTGCGCAGGCGGGAGACCGCGCTCGCCAACTCCGCGCCGTCGGCGTCTCCACATACTGGCACTCCCTCGTCGGACTGGGCGCGAAAGGCACGCCGCTAACGCCGATCTACTCCTGGGCTGACACGCGAGCTTGCGATGCCGCGCGACAACTTCGCGCGGCCTGGTCTGAGGCAGCCGTGCACGCTCGGACGGGCTGCATGATCCACCCCTCCTACTATCCGGCGAAGCTGAAGTGGTTGCGCGACAGCCGGCCGGAACTCTACGCAAGGGTCGCGCGGTGGGCCTCGCCATCGGAATACCTCTGGGGCATCCTATTCGGCGCATCCGAGCGCCGCGTCTCAATCTCCATGGCATCCGGCACCGGACTATTCGATCAGGTGAGCTGCGACTGGGACTCGCTGACGCTTCATGCACTGGATCTAAGCCCGGATTTACTGGCTCCCATTATTGACCTGAAGCAGCCGGCACGCGGTCTTAAGGATCCGTACGCGAAGCGTTGGCCGGCGCTAAAGGACGTTCCGTTCTTCTCCGCCGTGGGCGACGGCGCCTGCGGAAACGTCGGCAGCGGCTGTGTGACTCCAACTCGGATGGCGATCAATCTCGGAACGTCCGGGGCGATCCGAGTAGTCACCAGCGAATCTGTCGAGCAGCCGGCTCCGGTAGGCACGGAACCGGTGAGAGGAGCCGGCCCGCCAGTCGACTCGACCAATTCGAACGTCGCGCCGCCGTCCGGACTCTGGCGCTACCGCGTCGATGCCCGCCGACCCATCGTCGGCGCGGCCTTTAGCGACGGCGGGAACGTCTTCGCCTGGATGAACGGAGTCTTGAAGCTTCCGGAGCGCGAAGCGCTAGAGCGCGAGCTTGCGGAGCGGCAGCCCGGCGGGCACGGACTGACATTCTTGCCATTCCTTGCGGGTGAGCGCAGTCTGGGCTGGAACCCGGACGCTCGAGCCGCTCTGGCGGGAATGAACCTGAATACGAGCCCGGTCGACATCATGCTCGCGGCGCTGGAAGCGGTGGCGCTGCGCTTCGCGCTCGCCGCCGACCTGCTTCGCACCCTGTTCCCTCGCGCCGACGAGATTGTGGCGAGCGGCGGGGCGCTGTCTCACTCGCCGGCCTGGGCTCAGATGTTCGCCGATGCCCTGGGCAGGCCGGTGACGCTGGCAGCCGAGCCTGAGGCGAGCAGCCGGGGAGCGGCGCTGCTCGCGATGGAAGCGGCGGGAATCATCGATAGTATCGAAGGCGTTGAAGCCCAGCTGGCCTCGACCTATACGCCGGACCCGGCCCGCCGCGATCGCTACCGCGAGATGCTTGCCGAGCAGCAGGCGCTCTACTCGAAACTCAGCTGATCGCGGTCAAAGCCTCGGGCTTCGATCTCACACCTCTCTGGCCCGAAGCTTGCATTTTGCCTGCTGAAGTGACACAATACCGCAATTCGTGACACCCTCCCAACGGCAGGCGCAACAGAATGCATATTCCCGATTCCGTTCTCAGTCCTATCACCTGCGCATCCGCGGGCGTCGTCATGGCGCCGGTCTGGAGTATTGCCGCGCGGCGCGTTCGGCGCACGCTCGGCACGCGACAGATGCCGCTCCTGGCGCTAGGCGCCGCGTTCTGCTTCACGATCATGATGTTCAACATCCCGGCGCTCGGAGGCACTACCGCGCACCCGGTCGCCGGAACCCTGCTTGCGGTAATGCTCGGCCCGTGGGCAGCGTGCATCGGGATAAGCGCTGCCCTCCTCATACAGGCGCTCTTCTTCGGCGATGGCGGCATCCTCGCCTACGGGGCGAACTGCTTTACCATGGCGTTCGTTCTGCCATTCGTCGGGTATGCCGTCTATCGTCTGCTGTCGACATTTTCCGGAAGAGCGCGGGACCCCTTGTGCGCCGCCATCGGCGCATTCGTCGGAATAAACGCGGCGGCACTGGCGGTCGCCGTCCTCCTGGGTATCCAGCCCGCGCTATTCCACGAAGCGAACGGGCATGCGCTCTACTTTCCATTCGACCTTCGCATCACAGTTCCGGCCATGCTGGGAACGCACCTCCTTATCGCTGGCCCCGCGGAGGCTGTCGTTACCGCGCTTGTCGTCCGTTACCTCGGGACGTTGGGAATATCTGTCTACGGGATATCAGACGCGGTGACTTCGTTCATCGATAGCACGACGGCTCCCGGTGGAGTACGACTCGGGAAGGCTGCGCCACGGTTGCCGTTGAAGTTGGGCGAGTACAGCATCGCGCCTACTCGCCGGCTCTGGATCGGCCTGTTACTGCTGATCGCCCTCACGCCGCTGGGACTGCTTGCGACTGGCGAGGCCTGGGCGGAGTGGGACGCCAAGGGCGTCGCCGAGCAGACAGTGCGTCAGTTTGGCTCCGGACGTGGATATACGCCGAAGGGCTTTGAAGCGGCGGAAGCGCATGGGTATCACGGCCTGCCGGGACTTCAGGCCTACGCCGCGGGCGACGGACGCAACTGGCTCGGCTACATCGGAGCCGCACTGCTCGGCGCAGGCGCGCTTGCCTCACTCGTCTTCGTGGGTGGGCAGGTACTTTTGCGCGACAAGCCCGCTGAAGTTGACGTCGGAGTGGTCGAGGATGCAACTCCGCTCGAACTGCGTAGTCACGGAGCGCTTCCGCGCTGGCTAAGCACTCCACCAGACCGCAGCCTTCCCACCGCGATTCCGAAGAAACGGCAAAACCGATACGTCGAGCGAACGCTAGCCGAGCTCGCCGCCGCCGCGGCTGCCGGCCTGCAGTCCGACCGATGGGCTCAGCGCGGCGGCCTGCTGCAGGGAATCGATGCCCGCGCCAAGGTTCTCACCCTGCTGCTGCTCGTTCTCGTTACGACCTCCGTTCACAGACTGCCGGTCCTGGTTGCCCTGTATGGCCTGGGGTTGGCACTCGGTCTTGCCTCTCGGCTGCCCCTCGGTCTGATGCTTCGGCGCGTCTGGCTGGCGGTCCCGGTATTCGTGGCCGCCATGGCGGTTCCGCTGGCATTGACGGCCGTCACTCCGGGGCGGGAGCTCTTCACGATCGTTGCAAGTCCGCACATGGCGGTTTCACGTCCGGGTCTCGTGCTCGCTGGGATGCTCACGCTGCGCGTCGCCACCGCGGTGACATTCGCTCTGATCCTCACATGGACCACGAGGTGGAACGATCTCCTTCAGGCGCTCCGAGCGCTGTTCGTACCACGTGCGTTTCTCACTGTACTGGCGATGACTTACCGGTATCTCGCCGTGACGCTTCAGACGGCTTCCGATGCGTTCACGGCGAGGCGCAGCCGGACGGTTGGCCCCTCCTCGAATCTGGAGGGCAGACAGTTCATCGGCAGCAGTATCGGCGCCCTCTTCGGCAAGTCGCTCGCCGTTGCGGAGGAGGTCCACGCGGCTATGGTCTCCCGAGGGTTTCGCGGGGAGGTGCGAACGCTGGCCCATCCGCGCTGGCGCATTGCCGATACCGTTGCAGCGGTCGTGCTCTGCAGCGCCGTTGCCGTGGCATGGGCGCACCGATGATCTCGGAACTGGAAGAGCCGGGAGTCTCACACGCAATATTTGCGCTCGACAGCGTCTCGTATTCCTATGCCTCTAATCTGCCCGCACTTGAGGACGTGACCCTTCACATCGGTCGCGGTGAGTCGGTCGCCCTTCTCGGAGCAAACGGAAGTGGAAAGAGTACTCTGATCAAGCTGCTGGATGGGCTGCTGTTTCCACAAAAAGGCACATTCGAGGCGTTCGGCAGCTCCATTACCGAGGCGGTGCTGCGTGACGACCAGTACGGGTTCCAGTTCCGACGCCGAGTCGGTTTCATCTTTCAAGACTCGGACGCGCAGCTCTTCTCGCCGACGGTGCGCGATGAGATTGCATTCGGGCCGCTTCAGATGGGACTACCAATATTGGAGGTGGAGGAGCGCATCCGCGATATATCGGCGCTGCTGGAGATCGAGCGTCTGCTGGACCGCGTGCCTTACCACCTCTCCGGCGGCGAAAAGAAGAAGGTTGCGATCGCATCGTCCCTTGTGATCAACCCGGAGGTTCTGCTTCTCGACGAGCCGACCAGCGGCCTGGACCCGAGATCCCAGCACTGGCTGGTGGAGTTGCTGCAAAAGCTCCATTCGGCTGGCAAGACCCTCGTGACCGCCACGCACGACCTGGGAATCGTTCCGGCAATCGCGGGGCGCGCCCTGGTCTTCAGCGAGGGCCACCGGCTAGTCGCCGATGGGACTGTAAGCGAAATACTGAGAAATACGGAGCTGCTGCTTCGTGTAAATCTCATTCACGAACACCTGCACCGCCACGGCTCTGCCTGGCACGACCATCCACACCAGCACGATCATCCCCACGAGCATCACGGGGAATCCGTATAAACGGGTGCTCAACGTCAGTTCCTGTTACTCGGCTCGTAAGAATGATGCACTTTCATTAAATAGAATTGGCCACGTCGATCGACGAATATGCGTCCGCAGGACGACCGGCCGAGGGCCCAATCTGCCGGCGTCGTTTATCAACCCGGTGGGACCTTCGCATAATTCACAAGTCCTACTCTGTTTGGTCTTCAGTCACTGCCCTTCCCCGTGTTACCCCTGATTCCTGCCGGACTGTTCGGCAAAGCGTCAACGATTGCGCGACGCATTGCGTAAAGATAGTACGGTGTCAGATTCGCGGGTCCTCAGATACCGCTATGTATCCGCTGTCTGTGCTTGAATGAGATACCCAGCATCGATGGCCCGGCGGTCGTCGAGAAAGGATAACCCGACAATGCCGCGTACATCGCTAACTCGTGATCTTACAATTGGTTACGGAGAAAACACGACGGAGGTCGGCCCGCAGGAGGCGCGCCCTCGGCGAGTTGGTAGGCGGCCCCACCATGAGATGCCAGGTAACAGGCTTACGGAACGCCACCCGACCGGCGAACCGACTGCCGAGCTAGACACCTCTCATGTTCGCCGCCTACTCGACGAGTATGTCCCGGAGGATGAAGAGCCGGTACACCTGGTGCGCCAGGCGGAGGCATTCGGCGTTCCGCCTGCCGAGCAGCGTCAGCGATCTCGCTCCGGCAGTCCACCCGTCATTTCCGTGCCGGTAGATATCGGACCGTCGGCGCTTCAGCCGGGTGGAACGACGGTCCTGCTAACTCCCTGTCAGGAGATCATCCTCGCGCGGCGAATAGAGAACGGCGATCATGTGGCAAAGGAATCGCTGATCAACAGCAATATTCGCCTGGTAGCCTCGATTGCGCAGAGGTACCAGGGCCGCGGCCTGGCGATGGAAGACCTGATGCAGGAGGGCATCATCGGCTTGATCCGAGCCGCCGACAAGTTCAATTGGCGGCGTGGCTATCGGTTCAGTACGTACGCCACCCATTGGATCCGGCAGACAATTCTGAGATCGATCGCAAATTCGGGCCGCAGCATTCGTCTGCCCGCCTACGTCGTGGATACCATCGGCCGGATTGCCCGAGTCCGCGGAGAGCTGGAGCTAAGCCTGGGCCGTCATCCGAGCCGAGCCGAGCTTGCGCACGCCGCGTGCATGAGCGAAGACCAGCTTACCGACCTGCTGCAGAGCATTGTCGATCCTATGTCTCTCGATGCGCCTATCGGCGAAGATGGCGAACGGCGTCTTTCGGATATTCTCCCTTCGGACGAATACCAGAGCCCTTCGGCGCGCGTCTTTCGGCATGCCATTCATCAAGAGCTCGGTCGCGCAGTGAAGAGCCTCACGCCTCGGGAGCAGGATGTGCTGACCCTGCGGTTCGGCCTGAACGGCAGCGAGCCGCACACGCTGGAGGCGGTCGGTAAGGAGCTTCATATTACGCGGGAGCGAGCCAGGCAGCTCGAACTGCAGGCGCTAGACAAGCTGAGGCGAAACCATGCCGGCGCCAAGCTTCGCGAAACCCTCGAAGCCGCGTAACAGAATACACCCGAATAGTTCACGAAGCAATCAATTGATCGAACGTAGGGTGGGGGCTCGTCTCCCGCCGAGCCGATTCATGAATATTGCAGGTACACGATGAAAAGGAGCGGACCGCCGTTGCGCGGCTCCGCTCCTCTTCCATGTTTGCAGCGGAACTGTCGATTACACGCCCTCGCGGCTCCGGCGCAGCAGATCGGCGGAATCACTAACGCGTCGTACCGAGTATCCCGGCAGAGGCTCGATGTATTGGTGGACGGCGTCGAGTATATCGACCGCGAACGGGAAGAAGGCGTCCTCCACCTCGTCCGGCGGAGTGATCCAGTTTCGGGCGCCGACGACCACCGGTGGCGCATCGAGATCGTGGAAGGCCAGGTGTGCGACCTTGGCCGCCATCGTCTGGAGAACGCTCCCTCGCTCACAGGCGTCCGAACAGAGCAGAATCCGTCCGGTCTTCTTCACGCTCTCGAGTACGAGCGAATAGTCGAACGGTACGATGCTTCGGGCGTCAATAACTTCCGTGCTCAACCCATATTCCGATTTAAGAGTCTTCGCGGCTTCCAGCGCTCTGTATAGCGTCGCGCCGACGGTTAGAATAGTCAGGTCGTCTCCCGACTGCTTGATGTCGGGCTCACCGATCGGCGTTTCGTAGTAGCCGGCGGGAACGCCGTCGGAGCCGTGGAACAGCTCCGTCTGATCGTACAGTCGCTGGCTCTCGAAACAGATGACCGGATCGGTGCCGGCGAGCGCCGAGTTCATCAGGCCTTTTGCATCGTAAGGTGTCGACGGAAAGATCACTTTCAGGCCGGGAATATGCGCCGTGAGCGCAGTCCAGTCCTGCGAATGTTGGGCGCCGTATTTGCTGCCGACCGAAACGCGCAGCACGACCGGCATTTTCAGGATTCCGCCGCTCATGGACTGCCATTTCGAGAGCTGGTTGAACACCTCATCTCCGGCGCGTCCCAGGAAATCGCAGTACATCAGCTCCACCAGTGCGCGGCCGCCTTCGAGGCCATAACCTACGGCGGTTCCGACGATCGACGCTTCCGAGATCGGACTATTGAATAGACGATGGTAGGGCAGTATCTCGGTCAGACCT
>JBBQVV010000200.1:0-12650 GCA_038211235.1 Chthonomonadales bacterium
TCCGCGAGAACGGATTCGATACCGTACAGCACGAGCGTATCCGGCAGGACCTGCGTCAAGGGCGGATCGGTCTGGCACAGAATCGCCTGCCCGTCAGCAGCGACATCCGCGACGTCGAACCCGGCGATGTTCTGGACGCGATTGGGGGTGTCTCCGCCGATCGAATCAAACGCGGGGCGGAGGCGATCGCGGCTGGAGAGGTTGCCGTCGTCAGCCTTGCGGCCGGAGTCGGCAGCCGGTGGACACAGGGCGCGGGCGTGGTAAAGGCGCTGCACCCCTTTGCAAGGCTCGGCGGCAAGCATCGCACGTTCGTGGAGGTGCATCTGGCGAAAAGTAGGAGGATCGCCAGCCTCTATGGCGCCGGCGTTCCGCACCTCTTGACGACCAGCCACATGAGTCATGCGCCGATTGAGGAGTACCTCGCATCGGAGCGCAACTACCGGTACGATGCTCCGCTAATCCTTTCGGCTGGGCGGGCGATCGGACTGCGCCTCGTTCCTACCGTTCGCGATCTGCGCTTCCTATGGGAGGACATGCCGCAACAGATCCTGGACGTGCAGGCGCAGAAGGTTCAGGCAGGCGGTCGGGCCGCGCTCATCGAATGGGCGCGAAGCGCCGGCGAGGCGACGGACTATACCGACAACGTGCCTGGCCAATGCCTCCATCCCGTCGGCCACTGGTACGAGATCCCGAACATGCTGAAGAACGGCGTCCTCGCTCAGCTCCTCGCGGACCGGCCGCAGCTACAGCATCTCCTCCTGCACAACATCGATACGCTGGGCGCCAACGTCGACGCCGGAATCCTTGGAGCGCACATCGAACAGGGAGCTACCCTCACCGTCGAGGTCATTCCGCGGCGCCTGGAGGATCGCGGCGGCGGGCTGGCGCGTGTGAACGGTCCGCTTCGTCTCGTCGAAGGACTCGCCATGCCTCGCGAAGAGGCCGAGTTCTCTCTAACTTACTACAATACGATGACGACCTGGATCCAAATCGATGGCCTGCTGGCGGCATTCGGGTTAACGCGCGGCACGCTTCAGGATCAAGAGGCGGTTACGTCGGGAATCCGGGCACTCGCGGCGCGAATGCCGACCTATGTGACGATTAAAGAGGTGAAGAGGCGGTGGGGACACGGCCATGAGGACGTCTTCCCCGTGATCCAGTTCGAGAAACTTTGGGGCGACATGACGACGCTGGCGGACATCGACAGCCGATTTGTTGCCGTATCCCGTCTTCGCGGTCAGCAGCTGAAGGAGCAGGCTCAGCTTGATGGCTGGCTTCGGGACGGCTCCGCGGCACACATCGAGTCGCTCTGCGAGTGGGCTTGAACACTCGATCAGTGCCTCACGATGCTTCCTGACCACTCCCCCTGCGTGTGTAACCGCCCGTTGCCCAGTTCCGTCTAAGCCGCAATCGAGCGCATGAACCATTTTGCCGTCACTTGTCCCTAAGCTGACATAGTGATCGAGCGCGCTAAAATTGGAGATTAGAGAATGAAGTTGACAACTTGTACGTTGATTACTGCAGCCGCCGCGCTGCTGGCGGCATCTACCCTCCGCGGAGCCGAGCGCAGGCAGGCCCAGCAGATTCGGCCGGATACCGGAGGCAAGCCTGAACTGGAGATGGTGTTCGTGGTCGACACGACCGGATCGATGTCGGGACTGATCGACGGCGCCAAGCAGAAGATCTGGAGCATCGTGAATGGCGTGATGAAGGCGCCCAGTCATCCCAAGGTGCGTATCGGCCTTGTCGCTTACCGGGACCATGGCGACGCGTACGTTACGAAGGTGCTGCCCATCACGGACGATCTCGACAAGGTCTATACCACGCTGATGGAGTATCACGCCGACGGAGGAGGCGATACTCCCGAGGATGTACGCCAGGCGCTTTCGGACGGCGTCCACAGATCCGGCTGGTCTCCGCGCGGCGCTCATGTCGCCCAGATCCTGTTTCTCGTCGGAGACGCGCCGCCACATGACGACTACAAGAATGAGCCGGACACACTAACCTCGACCGCAGAGGCCGTCAAGTCCGGAATCATCGTGAATACGATCGAGTGCGGAGGGGCCGAGGATACGCGCCAGTCCTGGCAGGCGATTGCACGGCGCGGCGAGGGTCAGTTCTTCCAGATCGCGCAGGACGGCGGAGTTCAGGCGATCTCCACGCCGTATGACGCCGAGCTTTCTCGGCTCGGCGCGAAGATAGGTGGGACCTACCTGGCCTACGGAGGACGAGGCTTCGGCGGAGGCGGCGGAGCCTTCCGCGCCGGCAAAGCCGCC
Source organism: Chthonomonadales bacterium (assembly GCA_038211235.1). Taxonomy (GTDB): domain Bacteria; phylum Armatimonadota; class Chthonomonadetes; order Chthonomonadales; family Chthonomonadaceae; genus DATGJU01. The sequence goes on from JBBQVV010000200.1 coordinate 2,277, forward strand.
GCGCAGGCCGGCATAGAATCGCGAATCGCAGCCGCGGCGCCGGTGCCCGCGCAGGCCGATCGCGCGGTCAACAAAGCAATAAACAGCTACGCCTACGATGAGAGCGATCTGCTTCAAAGCGTGGAAAACGGCGTCGTAAAGGTTGACAACTTGAAGAACGCGGACCTGCCGGACGCGCTGAAGAAGCTGTCGCCAGAAGCACGCAAAAATGAGATAGAGAAGCGGATCGCAGAGCGCAAATCGATACGCTCCGAGATCCTGGCGCTCTCGAAAAAGCGGGACGCCTACATTGCGGCCGCTCGGCGCAAGCAGGGCAGCGGCAAGTCGGCATTCGATACCGCAGTCAGCCATGCGATCCGGAGCGAGTCCGGCTCGCGGTAGACGGTCCCAATAGGTTCGGCGCCGAACTCATGTCTGTTCGTCCGCTGGTCGCCGGCAGGCTGGAAGGGCCTACCACCGGAGATATAAACCGGGCGGTTAGAGCGCTCTGGAGGACTTGAGGAGAACTATGAACAAAGGAGTTCCAAATGAGCGATGTCTGCCCTCTGGCAGAACGGATTCCCTTGCGGGAACACAGGCTCCGCCAGACTGGTAGGCTGACTCATCGATTGTCGTGCTGACGGGGGGCTGTGATGCGGCGGATCCTGTTTTCGCTCTGCGCATGGATAGCGGTTCTGGCTGTTACACGGGATACCTGTGCGGTCCCCGGTCATGAAATCCTCGAACGCGCCAGGAGGGCGACTGCGCGAATAGTCGTCAAACAGGTTGGCGCGTATGGGACTGCTATCTGTTTCGATCCACGCGGCTATTTGTTAATGGAAGCCTGGCTCGTGGATCAGGTAACGGTCGCAAAGTCACGCTTGTGCTCCATGCGAACGAGACGGACGAGAAGGTCGTACAGGCATCCGTTATCCGCTATGGCGATGAAGCAGACCTGGGGCCGTTTAAGGTGGATGGACCCGCGGACTGTTCAGGACGACGAGTTGGTTGATCTCGCTGCGCTCCGTGCCATTGAGCGCGACGGCCCGCTGCATAGTTCACGGTGGCGCGTCCAACAGTAAGCAGCTACTTGGAGCAAGTCGCTCCATCTCAGGGCAACTAAGGACAAACCGTTTTGAATGGCTTCAAACAAGCTGTCGCCGCAGGCCTGGTGACTTTCTGCTGCCTCGGCGGTCAGCTTCTCAACTACTGCCCACATATCGACGAGCCGATCCCCCTGGGGGCTCCCTCGCACTTCGATGGCGCGAAGGCGGGCGATGAGCGCCGGATCGAAGGGATCCATCTCTGCTGGTGTCCGCCAGGGCGCTTCACGATGGGCAGCCCGCCAAGCGAACCCGACCGCCATTCCGATGAGGTGCAGGTTGACGTCAGGCTGACCAGCGGCTTCTGGATGGCAAAGTTTGAGGTGACGCAGGGCAAGTGGAATCGGATCATGGGAAACCTGCCTGGTCCGCTTACGGCGGAGCTGCCGGAGGGGGAGGACTATCCGGTCGGCAACGTCAACTTTGCGGAGGCGGTGTCGTTCTGCCGCAAACTGACGATACTGGGTCGTCGATCCGGCGCATTGCCAGAGAATTATTCGTTTCGATTGCCTACTGAAGCGCAGTGGGAGTACGCGTGTCGCGCGGGAACCACGACGGCGACCTCATTTGGCAATAGCCTGAGCAGCAAGCAGGCCAACTTCAAAGGCGCGCCGTATAACGGCGGCGAACCGAGCCCACCGCTCAATCGGGCGGCAAGGGTGGGGAGTTATTCCGCTAATGCCTGGGGCTTGCACGACATGCACGGCAATACGTTCGAGTGGTGCCGCGATTGGTACCACTCGCACCTGCCGGGAGGAAGCGATCCTGATCTATCGAACCACAAGGGAACGGCCAATCGTGATGGGACCTACTCGAGGGTACGCCGCGGCGGCGCCTGGGACGATGATGGACAGTACTGCCGCTCCGCGTTTAGAGCGCGATTCGAACCCGAGCGGCGTTACGATCATATCGGCTTTCGCGTTGCAGTTGTTCGCTATTAGCCGCTTCTCCGTCCACAGCCCTCCTCCATTCCGAGCCTCAGGCTCGGTCAGATCCCGCTGCGGCCTCCAGCACCCACTCGCGAGAATCGCCGTCGAATAGCGGATCTCGCCGATACCAAGAGCAAAACCTTCGGTAGTCGAAGATCGGCGATTCAATCTTCGGATCTGTCGCCTTGCGTCTCGATTCCTACGTCGACCGAGGCGCCGGTGCAGCAGGTCTTGCGTACTGAGATTTCCCACCGCTCCCGGCGACGGATGGTCTCAAGCAGCGGCCTGCGGATGACGGCGAGGTGTATTCCCACGGCACGCGTTGCAGCGGCGAAGGATCTTGCGACCGACGGGAATCGGAATGACCCCGGCATTGGGCAACGTGTCGCCGGGCGTAAAGCGCCGACACGTCGCGCGCACTCCAAATGGTGAGGTGCGTTTGAGAGCGGGCCGCACTTAAGCGGGCAAGTTCAACGGATGTTTCTGCGCCTTCGCCCCGACTATTCGTGGAAGAATGCCTTAACTTGGAGAAGGAATTAGATTGCGAATGTGCAACAGGCTCCAAAATGTTCGTCACTTCATATTAGGCTGCTTTGTTTACGAACATCGGGAGCAGCAAGTCCATACGGATCTTGGGACAGTGCCCCTACGGAACGCGTTCTGCGCGAATTATCTGGGTTAGGCGGTTCAGCGCCATTGGAATGACATCAGGAGATCTGGCGCAACCACAACTGCGCTTCGCACAATAGTTTGGAATCGCGTCCAGAGGGATGGCCCAACCACGGTCCGGCGATTCACGGCGGTGGATTGCGGCGACGCAGCGAAACATACTTCAACCATGCGCATCGTCTATCGATTCATCTGGGTCCCGTCTGCGGTCGCTATCGTTGCAATGGCAGGTTACTTTGGCTCCCGACCACTAGTTCTCCCCGATCTCGCTGAAATGAAGCGGTTCACGACGGGAGACCAGGCGATCCGCATTCTTCATCCCGGCAACTGGAAACCATACGAGCGCGGAATGCACGGCGTCGAAAGCGAGCTCGCCTTCGAGCCGGCCCGCAGCGCTTCCCTGAAGATCGATATCGATCTTCAGGGCTCGCTGGTGGCCGACATTGCCAGGTCCGCGGACAGCCAACTGACCAACCTTGCGGGTATGGTTCCCGGCGGGCCAGCGATTGTCGAGCACCGGCTCTCGCCAACCGAGACGATGCACGCCGCCCAGGCAATTCAGATGGGCAGGAAAATCAGCGACTATCCCGATTTCAAGGACGGTGAGACCACGAAGGAGCAGATCGCAGGCAGAGAGGCGGTCGTTACGGACTGTACCTGGAGCGCTCCCGGTCTGTTGGGCAGCCGGCCAGTCGTGGGACGCCGCATCACGCTGCTGTCCGGCGATCACCACGTTTCAGTCGTATATGGATGTCTCAAGGAGATGGAGCCGATCGTCCTGCCTGTGTTCAAACTGATGGTGGACTCACTCGAACTGGATGTGCAGGGAGGCAGTCGATGACTTTCTGCCGAGCGTGCGGGCTGAATAGCAGGACCGACGACTTCTGCGAGTTATGCCGCCGACCGCTGGCCAGCGCGGCGGAGACGACCCTTCAGATGCCGCCTCAGTCGCAGACCGTGCGGCGCGTATCGCTAACAGGCGAAGTGGTCGAAACCACGCTGCTGATACCGACGCGGATGGCGGACCAGACACAAACGATGGCAGCCGGTGGACCGGCCACGACTTACGGCTCCGTGCCACTGGCGCAGTATCCGGCTCCGCCAATGAATCTGGGTGCAGCGCTCCCGGCGAGCACCTACTCCGCGGAGTTCATGGCACAGGCCGCCGATGAGGGGCCGCCGATCGGCGAGCGATGGGAAAAGGGACTTGCGATCGCGCTGCCCGTCATCGCGGTCTCAATGCTCGCGATCCACTTCGCGCCGGCCGCGATGCTCGCGATTGTGTTCGCCAACCTGCTAATTCTCCCCGCCGTGCTCGGCGCGATTCGCGCCATACCCCGCTTCGAGGACGCGATCGCAGACTGCACTGTCGTGCTGGTGGTGGCCATCCTGCTTGGCCCGCTGGTCGCGCTCATCGTCTATCTGCTGACTTGCATGGTCAAGCAGGAGTGTAATGTAGCGATCGTGGCGCTGCTCGCCATCAATCTTCTCGTCAAGGCGCTGTTCGGCATCGCCTTCGCGCCCGAGGCCGATACGGCGTCGCTCATCATGATGTGGGGATTCCTTAACTGGCTTGGCTTCTTCGGGGTCTGCCTGAGCTTCCTCGGCTGGTTGTGCGGCGGCTTCTTCCGACCTATCGGCGAGTAGGTTGAGTCACTCGTTAATAGACTGTGTGTCACGTGGAGCGTTGCGGCCGCCATCGCAAACCTCCAGCCAAACGGTCATACCGGCTCCGTGCCACGTGGACTGTGCAGCTGTGGATGGGTCAGGCAAGGACGTTTAGGCGGACAGGGTTGCGGCTATGGCTATCGTGTGTACAGGCGGCGATGGAGATGCATGCGGCGGGACGCCTCATCTACGGCGAGGGCCGACCGCGCCACGATCGACCCGTGGCCTGCGCGGGTCGGGCGTGAATGCGGTGGATAGGTTGCGAATGCGGCGGGACGCCGCATCTACGTGCGCGTGTAGATCACGTCAGTGTCGTTTTGTGGCTGGATGATTTGGATGTGTATGCGGCGGGAAGGATGAGATTGCTGCGGCATCTGGCGATCTTGGATCCGACACGCCGGTGTGGAGTCCGGAGCCGGCATCGATTGCGATGCCCTCCGCATCTCCCCACCGGTCAGATCGCTCGCCGACATAGTTGGCGAACTTGTGCCCCATCGCCTCTAACCGTGACTGGACAACCGGCGCAACGGCGGAGCGCTCGGCACGCACCAGGTCGGGCATCCACTGATGGTGAATGCGCGGCGCGGCGATCGCCTCCTCAAGTGACATGCGATGGTCGATCACGTGGATCAGAATCTGGAGCACGGTCGAGATGATCGTCGGTCCGCCAGGACTTCCGACCACAAGGGCAAGACGGCCGTCCTTTAGCAGGATTGTCGGCGTCATGGAGGATAGCGGGCGCTTGCGAGGCGCGATGGAGTTCGCCTCACCCTGGATCAGGCCGAACCCATTGGGAGTTCCGGGCTTCGCGGCAAAGTCGTCCATCTCATCGTTCAGCAGAAAGCCCGCGCCCTTCACCGTTACACCGCTTCCGAATCCCATATTCAGCGTGTAGGTGTTCGAGACTGCATTGCCCGCCGAGTCCACGACGGAAAAGTGCGTTGTCTGCGGCGACTCATAGGCGGTCGGTTGACCGTGGCCGATCTGCGAACTCGGCGTCGCCTTTTCGAGATCGATCGAAGCCGCGACTGAAGCTGCGTAACGGTGTGATGTCAGGGAGGCAACCGGGACGTTTACAAAGTCCGGGTCGCCGGCAAATTCCGCTCGATCGGCGAAGGCGCGCCGCATCGCCTCTATCAAGACGTGGTCGGTAGCGATTGGATCGCCGCGCATCTCGGCGAGATTGTAGCGCTCAAGAATGTGCAGCATCTCCAGGAGCGCGATTCCTCCCGAGCTAGGCGGCGGCATCGTGACCACTTCATATCCACGATATCGACCAACCAGAGGCTCGCGCTCGACCGCCCTGTACGCCTTCAAGTCGGCGAGAGTAATCATGCCCCCTCGTGCAGACTGATCGGCAGCGATCCGCTTCGCCGTTTCACCCGTGTAGAACTCGTCCGGTCCCTTGCGCTGAAGCCTGCCGAGCGTCGCGGCAAGATCCGGCTGCTTCAGGATATCGCCGGCTCGTAGGTAGGCGCCCCCGTTCTGGAAGGTCCGCCGACTTTCATCAAACCGCGCGAGGACCTTGCTCTCCCGCAGATCGCCGGCCAGCGCCGCACTGATCGGGAATCCGTGTTCGGCCAATCTGCGCGCCGGCTCGATCACATCGCTCCAGCTCAGCTTACCATACTTCCGCTGCGCCAGTGCGAGGCCCGCGACGGTTCCCGGAACGCCCGCGGCGCGAGCGCCGACGAGGGACGAATCGGGAATCGGGTCGCCGCGACTATCGAGATACATGTTTCGATTTGCGAGCGCCGGGGCCGTTTCGCGGTAGTCGATGGCGGTCGTCCGCCCGCCCGCCAGCCGGATCACCATGAACCCGCCGCCGCCCAGATTGCCGGCCGCCGGATAGGTGACCGCGAGCGCCAGAGCGGTGGCGCAAGCGGCGTCGACCGCATTGCCGCCCCGCTTCAGGATCTCGACTCCCGCGCGGGAGGCCGGCGCACTCGCTGATACCACCATGCCGAGGTGCGACTGCGCGGTTCGCTGCCCGGCGCCGGGACCTGTGGGAATGAGGACGGTTGCGCATATAATGAGCGAACCGTACCGCCAAGTCACTGGCTGCCTACCCCGTGTACGCGCGTGCGAATGGAGTACACGCTCTTGCTGGCGGTAATGAACAGTGTGCGCCGGTCCGTGCCTCCAAAGCAGATATTGGCGGTCCACGGCTCCACGATGGCGATCTTTTCGATCTGGCGGCCGGTCTTATCGAAGACGGTGACGCCCTGGCCGGTCAGATAGACGTTGCCCTCATTGTCGATCGTCATCCCGTCCGATCCCAACTCACAGAACAGCCGCTTGTGCGTAAGCGAGCCGCCTGGTTCGATGTCGTAGGCGTAAGTCTTCTTGGCGACGATATCGGCAACATATAGCGTCTTGCCATCGGGCGTCCCGATGATGCCGTTCGGCTGCACCAGGTCGGTTGCGACCGGCGAGAGGGTTTTGTGATCCGGGGATAGGTAGAATACCCATTCGCCATTGTACTCCTTCGATGCTCGATGCCAGTAGGGCCGCTGATAGAATGGGTCGGAGAAGTACAGCCCTCCGTCCGGCCGGATCCAGACATCGTTCGGGCCGTTTAGTAGCCGGGAGTCGTGCTCCTTGATTACGACCTCATGCTTGCCCGAAAGTGATATCCGCCACAGCTCATTCTTCTCGTCGGCGCACGCCCACAGGTAGCCGTGAGCGTCGAAACAGAGTCCATTCGACCTTCCGCACGGCTTTAAGAACGTTGTGATCCGACCGCCCGTGCTCCACTTCATGATTCGATCGTTCGGCTGGTCCGTAAAGTAGATGTTGCCTTTCGCGTCGCACGCCGGTCCCTCGGTGAACTCGAACTGCGAGGAGAGCTTCTGAAGCTTCGCGCCGGGGGCGATGACAGACTTTCCACCCTGGCCGGCTACTGCACTTGATGCGAGAATGGTGAATAGACCCAGAGTCAATCTTACGATACGCATATCCGCTCCTTGAGAGTATGGGCCACTAAAGTGCCGTCCGGTGACACCGGGTATCCATTGAACGGAGGTGAGCAGATTACCTGCTAAAGGCGTTGATCGGCAGTGTCCTTCAGTTCTCGGCCACAGCGGCCGGAAGCCACCGCGGACTGAAGTCCTCCGGCTGAGGACCTTCGGCCGATGCGTCCTTCGGACGAAAAAACATGCCTCCTGCGCGAGAACTGAATTACCCTGGTTGATCGGCAGTGCTTTCCGTTGTCGACGTGGTACCCATACGGGCAGGCTTGAAGTCCTCGTCTGGTGACTAGGTGATGTCCGCCTGCGCGGACAAGTGCATTGTTCCGCGTAGGTGGGTTTCGTGCTGTTTCAGCCACTCGGCCCATATGAACGCGGTTTTGATCCCTACGGACCCAGCCTGCCCGTACGGATACTGGACCGCTGGTCCGGACGACAAGTGGCAAACGGAATGACCGCGGTTGCATCGGTGATCGACGGATCGGCCCTACGGTCCTGTGTGGGTGCGGGGAAGCGGGGTGGTTGCGGGGAGCGGCAATCCATATTGGTCCGCAAGCTTGACTAAGGAATCGTGAACCGGCCGCTCCATTGCAATGCCGTTGGCTGCCTGGTAGGCAGACCGCTCCGCCTCCGGCTGACCGGGATAGAGGACGGGACCAGGCGCGTTCGGGATCGTTGGCGCACTGACCAGTTGGTCGAGGAGTCCCTCCAGCCTGGTCTCGAATGTCACCTCTTCGTCCAGGACTTCCGGGTCGATCGCCATAAAGAACTGGCCCAGATTCGAGTTGCCGATCAGTGAAAAGAGACCGAGGATATTTGGGCTGCAGGCTGCATCGCACAGAACGCCGGTCAGAATCTCGACGACAAGCGATAGTCCGTATCCCTTGTAGCCGCCCGTCTCCTCTGCGCCACCAAGCGGCTGCAGCGCTCCGGCCAGTGCGGATTCCGGCGTGACCGCGTCGGTGCCATCGGCGGTAATGGCCCAGCCTGGAGGAATCGCGTCACCTCGCCTCTCAGCAACCTCGATCCTGCCGCGCGGCACGGTGGAGGTTGCCATGTCGAGGACCACCATGCCAAAGCGGCCGGCCGGCGCCGCGACGGCGATGGGGTTCGATCCGAGCATGGGAACGCGCGCTCGCGTCGGTGCGACCAGCGGCCCAGTGTTCGTCATCGAAATGCCTATCAATCCGGCCCGCGCCATCCGCATGGGGTACCAGCCCGCAATACCGTAGTGGTTAGTATTGCGGACGAGGGAGATCGCGACGCCGTAGTCCAATGCGCGTGTAATGGCGTCGTCGGTCGCGATCTTCGCAGCGTGATGGCCCCAGCCGTTGTTAGCGTTGAACCTGGCAATTGCTGGTCTGGACTTCTCGCTGGTCGGCCGCACCGCCGGATCCTGAACGCCCGCCTCGATAAGCTCAAGATAGAACGGCAGCCTCGCCGTACCGTGCGACGCGATACCCCGTAGATCCGAAGCGACGAGCACTTCGGCCACGACGGCAGCGATATCGGGCGGTGTATTTAGGCGCTCAACCAGCGCCTGCGTCCACGCGGTAAGAGCCGTAGCATCGATGATGACTCCCTCGTCTGGATCTTGGTAAACGGGCATGTGAGCGCAAACCTCCAGATGAAGGCATTGTCGTGTTGTAACAAAGTGTATTGCCACAACTGGGAGTCGTTTGTTGAGAATACCATAAGTGCGGCTGAAGGACAGGAGCATTGACCGGTATCCCAACCGACGCAGGCACTGCCAGAAGGATCGAGAGGCATCTCGGCAAAGCCATTGTGGTCGTGTCGTGTAACTAAACGCTTTGCGGACCGCCCTTGTGGTTGCCGAGGTGGCTGGGGAACAGTCTCAACTTCGGAATCGCGGAGCCAGATATTTCATTTCAGTTCACCAACTGGGGATTCTGGATTCCTTCGAATGAAACGATCTCCCGGGGTCCCACGGAATCGTTCGGCTGACATCTGCGTTTTCAGGATGGGATTGAGCTGGTTTGCCGGCAAGCCGGCCGCGCTCACCGTTCAAAAGTGTATCGGAACGGGGCATTTTTGTATCAAAATCGGTTAAAAACGTGCTTTTTTGGTTGGCAGTTTGCTCCGCCGCGCCGGTAGGAGTACGGGCATTTGGTATATCCCATTTCAGAATCTTGAACAGGTGACTCCTCGGTGCGACGTCAGTACCTGCGGGGCTTGCCTGGAGGGAGCAGGCGGATCGGTTATCGGTTCGCGGTGGGCGGCAGGGTTTGAATGGTCGTTTGGTGAACTTCGTGACAAGCGAAAGACGCTCCGGAGGCTGCATGCTTCGCCCGCTGGATACCATTGGACCCTATACTCTCGTTCGGCAGCTTGGCAGGGGCACGTTCGGTGAGGTCTGGCTGGCGGAGCGTCGCACGGCGGTGCTCACTACTCTGGCGGCGCTGAAGCTCCCGCACGCGGACCAGGCCGATCTTGAGACGCTCAGCCAGGAGGCACAGACCTGGCTGCGGGCGTCGGGGCATCCCAATATCGTTCCGGTGCTCGACGCGGACGTGTTCGACGGCCAGATGGTTATCGCGAGCGAGTATGTGGCGGGCGGCACGCTCCAGGATTGGCTGCGGGAGAACGGCGGCAAGGCTCCCTCGATCGGAGCGGCCCTGACGATGATGGCCGGTGTGCTCGCCGGCCTGGACTATCTCCACCGCATCGGACTGATCCATCGCGACCTGAAGCCGGACAACGTCCTCCTGCAGGAGGGCCTTCCCCGCCTCGCCGACTTCGGGCTTACGCGTGCGCTATTGTCCGGCGGCCAAAGCATCAACGTGGCGGGCACTCCTGGCTACATGTCGCCGGAGGCCTTTCGCGGGCACTACTCGCCGGCTTCCGATATCTGGGCCGCGGGCGCGCTGATGTATAAGATGCTCACCGGCGCGCGACCCTATCCGCACGAAGAGTTTCACTCCATTCTCACGGCGGTGCTTTCCGGCGCGGAGCCGACTCCCATGCCCGATTCGATACCCGAACCGCTGCGGAGTGCCGTCATGCGCGCCGTGTCTCACGATCCGACCGCGCGGTATG
>JBBQVV010000201.1:0-12591 GCA_038211235.1 Chthonomonadales bacterium
AAATACCTTTAAGATGGCGTAGGCGCAGTCCGGATCGAGACTTCCGTCCGCCTGGTAGTGAAACTGCGTACGGCTCCCGTCATCGAATGTGAAGACAACGGGCGTCATGCCCAGCGGCACATCGATATGGTTATCGAGATAGTCTCGCAGCGATACCGGCCTGTAGCCTTCCCGGTAGAGAGTGTCGAGGTCGCCGCGAAACTGGGCGGGCGATCGGTAGTAGTCTCCCCTTCTACTCTGGATATTGTGATATTCCAGGATCGGAATCTGACCGGATTCGTTTACAGTGGCCTTTGCCAGATCCGCATCGGTTGTGGTCGGGGGCTTCGGCGCGGCGCTTCGATCCGGGAGAGAGTTACCGCCAGGTCCGCTCTCCGTGCTGGACCCATTGGGCCGCACGGTCGATCGGTTACAACCCGCCGCACACATGCAGATGGCGATGCAAAGAGCGCAGTATCGAGCGAGGAGTTTCATTCCGTATTGACTTTCGTGAGGTAATGGAATGCGGTCGAGCCATCCTCAGAACGCGTCTACCGCTTTAGTGGCAAAATGATAGTACGGTCGGCGCCCATGAGGTCGATCTCGACTCCACGGCTGGACAGGCGAACGTCCCGAACCCCGGTCGTATTATCCGGCGTCGGGGCGACGAATGCGGCATAGGATGCGCTCTGCGACCCGCGGGCCGCGATCCATCGATAGGTCGGCGTGCCGTGCAAGCTGCCCATTGCGACTGCATCCTGGCGTGAGGTTGCAAACGGACTGGCGCCGAACTCGATCCCGCGAGCTACGCCGTTGCCGTTCCAAGGATGGCCCGTTCGAAATCGGTTCTCTTCCCAGTTCGCCACCCATGGCCAGATGCTTCGTGGCCAGATGTATCCAATCAGCAGGTTCCTGCGAGGATTGACGGCCGTAAAGTAGACCCAGGTGCGGGTTGGCTGCATCAGCGATGCGGTGAAGTCGCTGTTCTTCGCCTGCGTCGGATACGAGCGCAGGTTGACGGTCTCGCCATTCGCGCCCGGAGCGTTTGGCCATTCGAACTCCGCGCCTCGCTTCAGGCGCTGACCTTTGCTGAACTCCCTGGGATCGACCTTCGACCAGCCGGCGTCCATGTCGAAGACGGTCGCTCCCTCCTGAAGGAAGGGAGGGCCGAGAGTGACGTGCTGCTGCCAGCCAAACGGACGATCCATCGGTGAAAGGTTGTCCACTCTCTCAGTGATCCAGAGCGCGGACGACCCCGGCGTGAGCGAGATCGTGCGAGTTACTTGCATCCGCGCAGCCGGAAGTTCCGCACTATAGACGATCTTGTTCGCGGTACGCAGCAAGGCGGTCCAATTGACGCAAGGCGCCTCGCCGTGAACGGGGATTCCTGCTTTCGTCTCGGCATCGGACGGCGTCCCAAAGAAGTCCAGGCACAGGCTGTGACCGAGGACACTCGAGACGAGTTGCGCGCCGGGTCGGTCTCCGTACGTATTTCCGTGGCGCCGCCACTCCCCTGGCTCGACGCTCGGCCACGGAGGAAGCCAATACGGATTCAGGTTCGCGCCGGGACCGGAGTTCAGCGTAAGGCTCGCGATGTGTCCGCCGCCTGGGGTGACTGTCAGACTGATCTTATCGTTCCGCAGCGTCCATGCTCGGCGGCCATGATAGTCCTCGCTCTCGGAGGACAACGGAAGCAGAAGCACGGTTCCGATCGCCGCTATTTCGAGGCAGCGTCGTCCTCGTGAATTCGGTGTCATTATCGTTGCGATCCTCCGGAATGGGCAAGTTCTGGTGTTTCCGGTGGACGACTCTTCACCAGCCCGATCGCAATCTCCTTCGACAGCGCCTTGGGCGACGCGGCGCAGTTCGCGCTATCCCATCGGCGGCGACGGCGGCATGAACGTCCGCCCGATCAGAGGACGTTAGTGGTCAGACGTAGGTATCCGGTCGGCCGTCAGGTCCGGTTGAGCAGCGTGAACGTTTCGCGCGCGATCTGGCGCTCTTCGTCGGTTGGGACGATCCAGACCCGCGCCGCATCAGCGCCAATAGGCGCGGGTGCTGCCCCGGACGCCGCGCGGTTTGCGCCCTCATCCAGGTGCAGACCGAGAAACTCCAGCCCATCACAGATGCGAGCGCGCATGTCGGCGGAGTGTTCGCCAATGCCTCCGGTGAAGACAACCGTATCGACGCCGCCGAGCACGGCGGCATATGCCCCGATGTACTTTCGCGCCCGATAGGCAAAGCACTCCAGCGCGAACCGTGCCGCTGAATCTCCGGACTCGGCAAGCCTCTCCAGGTCGCGTACATCGCCGCTCCTCCCGGAAAGGCCGAGCAAGCCGCTCTCGCGGTTCAGCAGGCCGTCCACCTCATCCACGGTCATCTTTCCCGCGCGCTGCAGGTGGAGAACCAGGCCGGGATCTACGTCGCCGCTCCTGTTGCCCATCACCAGCCCTTCCATTGGTGTGAAACCCATGCTCGTATCCACACTGCGTCCATCGCGCATCGCGCAGACACTGGCGCCGTTGCCCAGGTGGCAAACAACCACGCGCACGGCGGAAACCGGAGGTTTCAAGCCCTGCTGGAGTCGCTCGGATATGAAGCGGTAGGAGATGCCATGAAACCCATAGCGGCGCAGCCGAAACCGGTTGGATACCCCAAGCGGAAGCGCGTAGGTGGCCGCGACCGCCGGCATCGCGTGGTGAAATGCGGTGTCGAAGACGGCCACGTTGGGTACGCCATGCAGCGCCTCCGTTGTGGCCTCTATCCCGGCGATGCCCGCGGGATTGTGTAGCGGTGCGAGTTCGACGAGCTCATGGAGATCGGTAAGCACCGCCGGATCGATCACGACGGGCTCGTGGAACCTGTCTCCGCCATGGACTATACGGTGGCCCGTCGCGTCTATTCGCTGCTCGCCCTTAGCAGCGGCCGGGAGCCGGCTTATGCGGCGGATTATCTCTTGCGCGGCGTCCGCCACGGAGCGCGCAAGCAGTGGCTCCGGCTCGGCCGCATCACCGGCGCCCGAGAAGAACGTTAGTTGCGCATCCGCGGTTCCAATTCTGTCCAGCTTCCCCTCCGCGAGCGTCTCCTCGGGCTCGTCGAGCGGAACGGGCGATCGTATCCTGAAGAGCTTGAACTTCAGGCTGGAGCTGCCGGCGTTCAGCACAAGGATATTCATGCCGGCCTCCCATCCAGTGCTAGTTCGACCAGACCCAGTTCCGTACTTCCGGCAGGTCTTCACCAACCTCGCGAACGTAGCGCGTGTGCTCGATCAGCAGGTTCTGCATCTCCTGTTTCAGGTACGCGGCCCTGTATCCAAGCGACGGAACACGGTCGATGACGTCCATGACCAGGTGAAAGCGGTCCAGGTCGTTCAGCACGCACATGTCGAATGGTGTCGTCGTGGTGCCCTCCTCCTTATAACCTCGCACGTGGAGGTTGGCGTGGTTGGCGCGACGATAGGTCAGACGGTGGATGAGCATCGGGTAGCCGTGGTAAGCGAAGATGATCGGCTTATCCGTTGTAAACAGCGCGTCGAAGTCCTTGTCTCCAAGTCCGTGCGGATGCTCGGTATCGGGCTGCAGCTTCATGAGGTCCACGACATTGATGACCCGAATCTTTAGCCTGGGGCAGCTCTTGCGCAGAATGTCGACGGCAGCGAGGATCTCGAGCGTGGGCACGTCTCCGCAGCATCCCATCACTACGTCCGGCTCGCTGCCCTCGTCGTTGCTGGCCCACTCCCAGATCCCGATACCACGTGTACAGTGCTTAACGGCGGCATCCATCGTGAGGTACTGCGGCGAGGGCTGCTTGCCCGCTACGATGACGTTTACATAGTTGCGGCTTCGCAGGCAGTGATCGGTGACGGAAAGTAGCGTATTGGCATCCGGCGGTAGGTAGACGCGCACGACCTCCGCCTTCTTGTTGACGACATGGTCTATAAACCCCGGGTCCTGATGGCTGAATCCGTTGTGGTCCTGCCGCCAGACGTGGGATGTCAGCAGATAGTTGAGCGATGCGATCGGCCGTCGCCACGCGATGTGCCGGATCGACTTCAGCCATTTGGCGTGCTGATTGAACATGGAGTCGATGATGTGGATGAACGCTTCATAGCAGGAGAAGAACCCATGACGACCGGTAAGCAGGTAGCCCTCCAGCCAGCCCTGGCAGGTGTGCTCGCTGAGAATCTCCATTACCCGTCCTTCGGGTGAAAGACCTTCGTCATACGGCAGGATCGGCTCCATCCACTCTCGACCGGTGACGGTCAGGATGGCGTCGAGCCGGTTGGATGTCGTCTCGTCCGGGCCAACAATGCGGAAGTTGCGCGATTCGAGATTCAGCGCCATCACGTCCCTGAGGAAGCCTCCCATAACGCGAGTCGCCTCCGAAACGGTCTCGCCAGGCTTTGGAACGTCGACAGCATAGTTTCGGAAGTCCGGCAGATGGAGCGCCTTGAGGAGCGCGCCACCGTTCGTGTGGGGATTCGCGCCCATCCGCCGTTCGCCGACGGGAGCCAGCCTTTTCAGCTCGGGCCTCAACGTCCCTTGCGCGTCGAACAGCTCCTCGGGCCTATAGCTCCTCATCCACGTTTCCAGCAGCGCAACGTGTTCGGGAGTGTTCATATCGGCGATGGGAACCTGATGCGATCGCCAGAATCCCTCGGTCTTCTTGCCGTCCACCTCCTTCGGGCCCGTCCAGCCCTTCGGCGTACGAAGGATAATCATGGGCCATTGCGGCCGCACGGTATTCCCGTGATCTCGCGCCTGCTCCTGGATGTTTCCGACCTCGTTCACAATGCGCTCGAGCGTGGAGGCCATCTTCTGATGCGTCGGTTCCGGGTCGTCGCCCTCCACAAAGTAGGGCCTGTAGCCATATCCGGTGAACAGGTGCTCTAGCTCGGCGTCGGTCATTCGCGCCAGAATGGTCGGGTTCGCGATCTTATAACCGTTCAGGTGCAGGATCGGCAGCACCACGCCATCACGCGCGGGATTAAGAAACTTGTTGGAGTGCCAGCTTGCCGCCAGTGGCCCGGTCTCCGCTTCCCCGTCACCGACGACACAGCAGACGAAGAGATCCGGGTTGTCAAAGGCAGCGCCAAACGCATGGGAAAGGGAATAGCCGAGCTCGCCGCCTTCGTGTATGGAGCCCGGCGTCTCTGGAGCCGCATGGCTGGGTATGCCGCCAGGAAACGAGAACTGCTTGAACAGCTTCTGCATGCCGATCGCGTCCGGGCTGATATCCGGATACAGCTCGGAGTAGACTCCCTCCAAGTAGGTGTTGGCGACGATGCCCGGTCCTCCGTGCCCTGGACCGGCGATGTAGATCGCGTTGAGGTCGAACTCCCTGATGATTCGATTCATGTGAACGTAGATGAAGTTGAGGCCTGGTGTCGTTCCCCAGTGGCCCAGGAGGCGCGACTTGATGTGCTCGCGTTTCAGGGGCTCGGTCAGCAGTGGATTCGCAAGGAGATAGATCTGACCCACAGAGAGGTAGTTTGCGGCGCGCCAGTAGGCATTCACCTCCGCCAGCTCCATTGCGCCGAGCGGGCTTACGTCTGTTGCAGCCGAATCTCTCGGACGTAACTCTTTGCCTGTCATACTGTTTTCCTTGAGCTCAATCGAGCTCCATGCTGACCACGGAGCTATTACCGGCAAGAAGCTTTACACAGCGGGCCCGGTCGAATCCGGCCGGCAGCCGGACCGTCAACCGCATGGTTGACCTGGGCTCGGGTGTGGTCGAATCGCTTTCCTTGAACGCTGCTCCTTCAACTACAATTCCCTGCTCCGCGAGAACAGCCATAAGGCGAGCCGCACCATTGTCTGCCTCGCGCACTAGTACCGTAAGCACATGGGGCCTCTGCTTCAGATGCAGCAGGTCCTCAAGCCGATTCAGCACCACCAGCGTCGCGAGAACAATGACGGTGGCTACGACGGCCAACTCGCCGAGACGCGGGCTGCTTCCCACAGCGATACCGATAGCGGCGACGGACCAGATGCTTGCGGCAGTCGTAAGGCCGTGAACGGTAGCGCCGTCGCGCATGATCGCTCCGGCCCCAAGGAATCCGACTCCGGACACGATCTGCGCGGTGATGCGCGCGGGATCTCCGGCGGCGATCGTGCCGCCGATTCCATACTCGATCGACGTCAGGGTGATCACCGTTGTGCCAAGCCCGACCAGTATGTGCGTCCTCAGCCCTGCCGGCTGGCCGCGCCACTGGCGCTCGAGGCCGACAAGGCCGCTCAGGACCACGGTCAGCACCAGCGCCGCCGCCTTGCCGCCGAGGGTGAGTGCATCAATATGATGGCCAAAGAAGCGGTTTGGGTCCACGGCTATTCCGTTCGAGACAGCTTGGACTTCTCTCTCAACACAAGGTCGGCAATGCGATCGACCGCGTCGACGACGGGCGCGGTCTCCCTATCCGCGCCGCGCAGGCCGACCTCGACGGTCCCCTCGGCGAGCCCCTTTCCGACGACGACCTGGATCGGAATGCCGATCAACTCGATATCCTTGAACTTTACGCCCGCGCGCTCGTCGCGATCATCCAACAGCACGTCCACGTTCCGGGCCTTTAAGGCTACATAGAGCTCTTGTCCTGCTCTCTGTTGAACGTCGTCCTTAGAGGCGGCGACAATGATTGCAACCTCGTATGGCGCGATTGAGATTGGCCACGCCATTCCGTTCGAGTCGTTATGGGCTTCGATGGCCGCCGCCATTGTGCGGCTAACGCCGAGTCCGTAGCAGCCCATGATGATGGGATGTTTCTGGCCCGACTCGTTCTGGAAGAGGGCGCTCATATCCCGGCTATATTTCGTGCCGAGCTTGAAGATATGCCCTACTTCGATTCCGCGAGCCTCCGTCAGACGACCATTGTCGCACCGCGCGCAGGCGTCTCCCGCGATCGCAGTGCGCAGGTCTCCCCACGTCTGAACCTCGAAGTCTCGCCCTATGACAACGTGGACACGATGGGCGTCTGCCACGTTTGCGCCGATAATGTACTCGCCGCCGGCCCGAAGCTCGTTGTCCGCGTAGATCGGCATGGTCTCAGCCAATCCAATGGGCCCGGCGAAGCCGACCGGCGCCCCAGTTACGCGCACAACGGTGGCCGCATCGGCGAGATCCACCAGCTTCGCCTCCAGCACGCGGGCAAACTTTGGCAGGTTTAGCTCACGGTCTCCGCGGACAAGCGCCGCTATGGGACGGCCGTCCGCGACGCATACGATCGTCTTGATGAGCGCTTCCGAAGCGACGTTTAGGAAGACGCAGACCTCCTGAACGGTGTGAGCGTTTGGCGTTGCAACCAGGTCCGCCGGAGCATAGCTGATCTCATCAGAGCCCGGGGTCGATTCCGGCTGCGAGCCGGCCATGGCCCGATACGGTACCTCCGCGCGCTCCGCGTTGGCGGCGTACGTGCAGGTATCGCACCTGAGCACCGTATCCTCCCCGCTCTCCGCGAGGACCATGAACTCATGGTTTTCGCTGCCGCCGATGGCGCCGGGATCGGCTTCAACCGCAAGATACTGAAGTCCACAGCGGCGGAATACGTTCTCGTAGGCGCGATAGTTGGCGCGATAGGCCTGTTCGAGACCCTCCTCGCTCGAGTCGAACGAATAGCCGTCGAACATCGTGAACTCGCGGCCGCGAATAAGCCCGCCTCTCGGCCGCGGCTCGTCGCGCTCTTTGGTCTGTATCTGGTAGAGGTATAGCGGCAACTGCTTCCACGAGCTGATCGACCCGCGCACGATATCGGTTACGACCTCCTCGTGCGTGAATCCCAGGAAGAACTCCCTCTCGTTCTTGTCCTTCAGCGCGAAGAGCACAGGCACGCTGGAACGGCCGGTCTCGTCGAGGAGCTCCTTCGGAACCAGCACCGGCATGTGCAGCTCTTGTCCGCCAAACGCATTTGTCTCCTCGCGGACGATCCGCGCTATCTTCTCGTGAACCCGCCAACCGAGTGGCAGATACGAATAGATCCCTGCCGCCACGTTGCGCACGAAGCCGCCGCGCAGCAGGAGCTGATGACTTTTCAGTTCGGCGTCCTTGGGGACCTCTCGCAGAGTTGGGAAGAATAGTTGTGTGGCTTTCATAACCGATGCGTTCACCTTAGAGTTCAGTTTTGCGGACCCTATCGGATACGGCCGCGACCGGCAACATTCCAGATCGATTCGACGTCCTCTCCGCGGACGCCGGTCATCGTATCGTGCATGTTAACGCATGTGCAGGCGTGGTTCGGCAGGATCCTCAGACGGTCGCCGGGGCGAATCCTTGCCGTCGAATCCGCCAAGAGATGCCCGTGCTCTTCGCTCGCGCCGACGAATCGAAGTTCCGGATGGCCGACGATCTCGCCGAACGTACGGTCCTCGAACGGACAGTCGCTCGCCAGCGACTTGGTCCCGGCGTCGAGAATGACCCTTCCGTCCGGCCGAACGCTAGTCACCGTCGCCATCACGGTAAGGGCGCACGCGTCCTTAGAAGCGCCGAGCCGAACCTGCGATCGGTCATTGAAGACGTAGACGCCCGGCCGCAGCTCCATGATTCCGGGCTCGCCGGCCAGCAGAGGCGCTCCGGGAGTCGATCCCATGCTGATCACATCGCACGGCAGGCCGTCGGCAGCAAGAATCTCGGAGAGTGACCTCATCTGTGCCGCAGCCTCGCGTGCGGTGTCGACGGCATTCAACGATTTGTAGAGGTGACCCTCATGTGTAAATATTCCGGTAAGATCGAGGCCCGGATGATCGGCCGCGAATCGGGCGATGGCAAGCGCCTCCGCGTCCGAGCGCGCTCCGGCGCGCCCGAGGCCCGTATCGATTTCGATACGAGCCTCCACTCTCATACCCCTTCTGGCAGCCGCGTCCGCAACTGGGGCGGCTACATCGATGCTGTCGATGCCAATCGCGACCCTGGCGCGGGACATCAGCTTCAGCAGACGGTCTATCTTAATCGGACCGACGATCTGGTTGGCGACGAACAGGTCATCAAGTCCCGCATCCGCCATCACTTCGGCTTCACCAAGTTTCGCGACCGTCAGACCACTCGCTCCCGCCCCAACCTGCATCCTCGCGATCTCGGGAGTCTTGTGAGTCTTGGTGTGCGGTCGCAGGCGTTTACCACCGTCAGCAACCATACGGGCCATCGCGGCAATATTACGCTCGAGTATATCGAGGTCGACCAGCAATACGGGCGTGTCGAGATCGTTGAGGTTCATCGGTTCAACCTTTGCTCATCCTATTGACCGGAACGGAGCCCGACAGGTTGCGGCGCGGAATGGATGGACTACCGTCGAGTAGGAAGCCGCGATCGACCGATTCGCACGGTCGAACGGTTTCATCCCGTCCATTCCGGGCGAATCGGCGGACTCGATACGGAAATCAGCCGCACAGCTTATGGCGCCGCGAACCGGAATGAGTTGAAGAATCGCGAAAAACTTATCTCGTCGGCCTTCGTGTCGCTGGTGAGAACAGCGACCTCGTAGATCTTCTTACCCATCACATAGTACCGCTCGAAGCCGATACCTCCGCCGGGTATGGTGGACGCGGGCACCGAGAGATTCACCTGCAGTCCCGAGTTATCGCCCAGCATCACTCGCTTCTCGCCGATACTCTTCGCGCTTAGAACCTTCAGCTCGGCATCTCGCGCGGCCTCGAGAACAGTCGTGATCTTGTCAGGATCTGAGATGAGTACGGGCAGGTCCGCTACAACGACTATATAAGCGGCGGTACCCAACTCCGCAGTGAACTTGGCCGTGCCGTCCTTTAGCTTTTCTTCCTTGGGGGCGCCTGGAAGATCAACCGTGAACCCGGCGTCCTTGGACGAAAAGCTCATCCATGGACCGTCGGAGCTTCCGCCCACTAACGCGAAGGATGCGAAATACCGGTCGCCGTTGGCGCCATCGAGACTCTTATTGCTTCCTATGAGCATCACCTGGTAGTACTGGTCACCGACAATGTAGCCCCTTACGTAGGCTGTACCTGTCTTATCCGGCATCGATACTCGGATAGCCTTGCCCGAGTTGCCATTGAGCGAGATCGATTTCTCCTCAACCAGTTTCCCTTTGAGGCTCGCCACCATGGTGTCCCGGCCCTTGTTCAGCAGCCCGGTTATCGCCTCCGGATTTGGCGGGCCGCTAGCAATCCCGTTGTACGAAACGATGTAGGCATATTCTCCCTTGTCCAGCAAGAACTGGTGTATCTTGATGCCGTCGCCGAGATCCGATGTCTCCTCCTTCGGCATTCCGGGCATCCGAATCCGGAATTTGCCGGCATCAGAGCTTAATGTCTGCCAACCGTCCGACGGCTCGTCAGGCAATACCTGGAACGACTTTAGGAAGACATCTACCGAAGCACGCGTCGCGCTGTCGCCGGGTCCGACAAAGATGACGGAGTACAGCCTGGACTTCGCCAACACGAGTCGAAAATGCGTGCCGCCCACGTTATTGTCGAGTGGCAGCGAGGCGATCACGTCGCGACTTGGGTAGCCGCTGACGGATATGCTCGTTTCAGAGACTAGCTTACCCTTTACGTTTTTGATGCCTCCATCACGGGCAGCGGATAGAATCGCCTTGACGTTTGCAGCGGTTACCTGGTCCGGGGCGAAGTCGGTATAGGTAACGATGTAGGCTGCATCATTCAGGCTTAGCGAGAATGTGTGATTGACTGGCAACGTGTCGCCGGGCTTCTGGGGCGACGACTCCTCCTGGAGCGAACCCGGCGCGCGGACTGAGAAACGCCCCGGACCTGACCTGAACGTTTTCCAATCGGACGAAGGCTGCGCCCATACCAGGGACGGGAGCAAGGACAACAAGGCGAATATGGGAGCCCGATAACGCATACGTTTCCTTTCCGGCGCGTGTCGCTCATGGCGCAAAACTTCCACAATCTGCTTCCCGTGAATTCGCCATGGCCCCCTGGAATCCTGCTGTTAGACCGCACAGACGCAAACGCGCAGCGTTCTTGGGAGAACGCTGCGCTCTTATGTGTTTGGTGAAGACGAGATCCGCGGACTATGCCGTGCGTGGCAGCAGACCCAGGCGTGTTGCGCGCTGCAGTGCCTGCATGCGGTTCGACACCTGGAGCTTCTCGTAGATATTATCAAGGTGGAAATCGACGGTCCGCTTGCTGACAAACAGGAGTTCAGCGACCTTCTTGCTCGAGTGGCCCTCCACGATGAGCGACAGAATCTCTACCTCACGCCTCGTCAGCCGTGCGCTATCCGCGATCTCCGTATGGTTCGGACTGGACATTGCTTGACAATCCCCTTGCATTACGCCTGAGACCGAAGTCGCAGACAGTTTTACGGCGCGCCAGGAATACTGAGCCTCGCCGACCGTTCTTACAAAGGGGTTGTTCCATAACATCTACCTGTTTCCAACAGGATTCCTCAGGTTATTCGCTTTTTCTTAAGACCGCGAAACCTATGAGTATGAAAATCACGTTCTGGGCCCAGGCTGCCACTGGGGGCGAAAGAATTGGCACTCCAGCATCCGGTCCCGGCGTGCCCAGTATGCGCGCAAGAAGCATCGTGTTCCAGTAGACGAATACTAGGCAGATCGATAGAAGCACACCCATGAAGCCGCCGCCTCGTGAGAATCGCAACGAAAGCGGAGGACAACAAAGAGCCATCACAAGACATGAGAATGGGATAGAGAGTTTGAAGTGATAGTCCAGAACAGTGAGCACGTCGTTGATTTGCTGTCCTCTATTCCGCTTGATCTCCGCGTCGAGCTGCCAGAAGGTCCGGTTGGACGAGCGCGCCATGGTCCACATGGGAAGCTGCAGCAGAAATCCGCTCTGAAATGCTTGCGGGTCGACGGTCACGTAAAAGTCCATTGTCGGCGGCGACATCTGGCTCACCTTCTTGCCGTCCGTGGTATAGGAGAAAGCCGCCGGATGCTCCAGGATCCAATGTCCATCCTGATAGCGACCGTTTGCCGCGTAGCAGTTCATCGGTGCGCTCTCGCCGCTGTAGATCGCCTTGGGGCCCGATACAATCATAACGCCGTGGAGCTCGATGAACTCGTGCCGCGGGATCATGGTCTTGACGAAGATGGCGTAAGACTTGTCATTGGAGATGATCCACTCACCAGCCAGCGGCTGGAGCTTGGGCAGATGGTTCGGAATTTCCGCAAGCACGGCCTCGAGCCGCTGAACCGAGAGTGGCACGACTAGCTCGCCGAAGTAAAAGTCTCCAATGCTGATGAGGAGACCGAGTACGAAGACCGGCATGAAGATGCGAATGAGACTGGCGCCGGAGGCGCGCATGACGGTGATTTCCGAGTCGCGTCCGAGACGGCTTACCGCAAGCGAAGCGCCGACCGCCATCGCTACCGGCATAGTCATATGGATGAGAAACGGCAGAAAGTAGAGGATTAGCTTCGCAACGTAGACGATGGGAACCTGATTCATCAGAAGTACGGTCGCGTTATTGTACAGCACCGATCCGATCAACATCAGTACGATGGCCGCCTGCCCTATAAGGAATGGGACGATCATCTCACGTAGAAGCGAACGATCGAGTAGCTTCATGGTTGCTGTCTGCGCGCGGAGACTCGAATCTTAACACCAGTTGTTGGAATGTGAGCCAGGTTAGACGTAGTATAGCACAGGCGCTTGCTGGGCTCCG
>JBBQVV010000202.1:0-12581 GCA_038211235.1 Chthonomonadales bacterium
GACTAAGAGAAAGGCTGCCTCTTAAATGGTGCACAAACTGATCATTATCGGCTCTGGACCCGCAGGATACACTGCCGCGCTCTACGCCGGGCGCGCGAATCTGCGGCCACTCCTGATCGACGGCGGCGTCGGACGCGGCCAGGAGCTCCAGGGTGCGGGCGGGCAGCTGATGCTGACGACGGAGGTCGAAAACTATCCAGGTTTCGAGCACGGCATTCAGGGTCCGGACCTAATGCGCATGATGCGCAAACAGGCGCTCCGATTTAACGTAGATGTCGTTGAAGACCTGGCGACCAGAGTTGACATTTCCGAACGACCGTTCAAGGTATGGGTCGAAGATGACCTGTACCAAGCCCGCACGCTCATTGTCGCCACGGGCGCGGCCGCGAAATGGATCGGCATCCCCGAAGAGAAGCCGGTGTGGGAAGGCGGTCTCGGCGGCGCGGGAATATCGGCTTGCGCGACTTGTGACGCGTTCTTCTTTCGGGGCAAAGAGGTCGCGGTCGTGGGTGGCGGCGATACGGCGATGGAAGAGGCGATCTACCTTACGAACCACACGAACAAGGTTACTGTGATCCATCGCCGGGATACGCTGCGCGCATCAAAGATCATGCAGGAGCGGGCCTTCAGGAATCCCAAGATCGACTTTATTTGGGATACGGCGGTGGAGCGAGTGCACGATCCGGCCGCGAAGCGGCTAACTGGAATAACGCTGCGGAATCTCAAAACCGACCAGCTAAGCGATCTGCCCGTACAAGGTCTATTTGTCGCCATTGGACACCGTCCGAATACGGACCTGTTTCGCGGCCAGCTCGAAGTGGATGCGAACGGATACCTGAAAACGACGCATGACGTGCGAACCAGCAGGTACGCGGTCTTCGCGGCCGGCGATGTACAGGACCACGAGTATCGACAGGCCGTTACCGCCGCGGGTTCCGGGTGTATGGCGGCCATCCAGGCAGAGCGCCTGCTCGAGGCAGAAGGCGACACGGAAATTCTGGAAACGCCTTCAAACTGGTGATCAGATGTGAAGACCTTGATCGTACATGAAGATCGAGTCACCGCTGTTGCACTGCGGCGGCTGCTGGAGCAGCGGGGCCACGAGGTCACACTCGTAGAGAATGCGAGGGACGCGTGGCAAGCGCTGCTCACGGGCGACTACGTGCTGGTTCTTGCAGCGAGACTGACGGCGGAAACGGATGCGCTCGACCTGGTTCAACGCATCCGCGACCTGCGGAAGGACCGTGTCCCCTATATCATTCTGCTTTGCCCCAGGGCTCGTGGCCTGGATCAGGATTCAGGTCAACTGGCCTGGGCAGACGACTATCTGGCGATACCCGTCGATCCCACGGACCTGGCCGCCCGGGTTGCGTTGGCGCGGCGCGTCCTCGATCTAAGCGCTGAACTGGATCGAGCGATGGCGGAGGTCGCGCGGCTGGAGTTGGAACTCGAGCGGATCAGCGACCTGAACGAGACAAATACCCTTGAGATCCGCGCTATGTGCCGCGATCTCGAGCTTGCGAACGCACACTTGAAAGCAAGGGCTATCACCGATAGCCTCACCGGCCTGAAGAATCATCGCGAATTTCAGGAGCGGCTTGAAGACGAAGTAAACCGGGCGACACGATATAACCTTCCGCTATCGCTCGTTATGCTCGACGTAGACCACTTCAAGAGGTTCAACGATAGTTTCGGACATCCGGCCGGAGACGAAGTGCTAATTCGGCTCGCTCAGATCCTGGAAAAGCACGCTCGCGACTCGGATATCCTGGCTCGTTATGGCGGCGAAGAGTTTGCCATTATCCTCGCGAACACTGACCGTGAGCACGCGATTGCGGCGGCCGAGCGGTTTAGTGCGGCGATCGCCGAGGAATCGTGGCACGGTTGCTCGATCACGGTGAGTATGGGAATCTCTACCCTTGGGATCGTTCCGCAATCCCGCGCCGATCTCACTACAGAGGCTGACATGGCCCTGTACGAGTGCAAGAGCCGTGGACGCAATCGCATCACCCACTTTGCGGATACGAGGGAGTTGGCGTGAGATTGCAAGGCGCAATTCCGACAATATACCGGTCGCTGCAAGCACGTGTTTCTGCTTCAAGTCCACATACCGTCGACCCTACTCCTTGTCGCCCGGCAGCTCGCTGCATAGTCCGCTCCCCGTTCACTGATGCCCTTCCATGTCGATTCTGA
This sequence comes from Chthonomonadales bacterium, assembly GCA_038211235.1. GTDB lineage: Bacteria > Armatimonadota > Chthonomonadetes > Chthonomonadales > Chthonomonadaceae > DATGJU01. The sequence continues at coordinate 2,194 of JBBQVV010000202.1, forward strand.
CCTCCACAACGGAGCCCGCAGCCGGCATGCGCTCCAATTCGTGGTGCGAATCTTGGCGGTGTGTTCGGCAGCCTGTCCACTCGGCCCGGGGAAGGGGTTTTGACCGGCGGCGGTGAATATTGTCGTAATGACAGTGATAACCAAAAGCCGGCACGAAGTCGAGCTCGGGACGGATAGAGAGAAGGTAACCTTATGAGAGAGAAGCTCGCGGCGCTGCTTGCCTTGCAGCAACAAGACAGCGCAATAGATGTACTTAAAAAGCAGTACGCGCAGCTCGACTCAGGAAAAGCGGAGATTGAGGTGCTGCACGCGGCACAGGCTGCGCGCAAGGAGGCGGATGCCGCGGTGAACGCCCTGAAGGCGTCTGTCGTGGATGCGGAACTTGAACAGAAGACGGTCGAGGAGCGGCGCGGAGAGTACGAGACAAAGCTTTACAGCGGCAAGGTAACCAATCCGAAAGAGCTTCAGGCCATGCAGGACGAAGTCGACATGCTCGCAAGGAACCGCGATCGGCTGGGCGAGAAGCTGAACTCTCTCCTGGAGGAGCTCGAGGAGTGCCGTGCAAGGCAGAGTGTCGCCAGTAAGGCGCAGAAGGAAGCGGACGCCAAGTCCAAAGCGGTCAAGTCCGCATACAAGTTGAATTCGGAGAATATTGTTGCGCAGGCGCGCCTGCTCGTCTCGCAGCGAGCGGAAACCGCCGGGCAGATCGCTCCCCCGCTGATGTACCAGTACGAGGCAATTCGCCGTAACAAGGGCGGTCTGGCAGTAGTGGTGGTCGAAGATGGAAACTCATGCGGTGGCTGCAAGATGGGCATTTCATCCTCTACAGTGAAGCGGCTTCAGGCCGGCGGGAATATCGAGACGTGTGACAACTGCGGACGGGTGTTGGTCTTGCTCTTATAGGGCGATGGGGAGAGGAACCTCAAGTTGGAGCTCTGGACGGCGAATGTGGACGGTGCGGCCCGCGGCAATCCGGGACCGGCCGGCATCGGCGTGGTGATCGTGGACGGGGATGGAAACGTCGTGAAAGAGATTGGAGAGCCGCTTGGGCGGACGACGAACAATGTTGCTGAATACTCAGCCATGATCCGGGCGCTAGAGGAGGCGAGGTCGCTCGGGTGCGAGAGGATTCGCGTCCTTACCGACAGTGAGCTGATGGCGCATCAGATCAACGGCAAATACGCCGTCAAGGCCCCGCACCTCGTCCCACTGTTCCAGCGTGCTCGGACCCTGTTGGCACAGTTCGACCATGCCATCGTAAGTCACGTGCGGCGCGAGCTCAATCGCCGGGCCGATGCACTATCAAACATCGGGGCAGATCAGGTTATGAGGTAGGGCGCGGACCGGGCCGGAGTCCTACCACGTGCGCCCTGTTGGCCACTCGGACGACCAGGTCGCTCTCAACCCGGATCTGGCACGACAGCCGGTAGGCGGCAATCAACTCCGGATCTGCCAGTGCGGATCGCTCCAACTCGCTCTGAGGCGGAGCGTCGCCGCGTACGATTTGAACCCTGCAAGTCGTGCACTTTGCAAAGCCTCCGCAACGGTGAAGCACGTCGATCCCGTTGTCTTCTAGGCAGAGAACCAGTCTCTTGCCTGCCTCCACCTCAAAGCTCTTCTCCCCCTCCACCGTCACGATCGGCATGAACACCCCTCTCGGCACGACGCGTGCGCATTAGCTCGCTGCTGAATATACGAACGAGTCTGCTGTTTTGTTGAGCGCATGCGGGTGCGGGCCGCTTACGCATCGTGCGCGCAGAACGGGTAAACTGTCCGCGGCGTATGATAGTTAGAAGGACCTTCGGGGTGCGACCGAGCGGTATCGTTGCGGCTCGTCAGGTCGCGGGGTCGTTGTAATGTCGGATCAGCATAGCCATCATCATGCAGCTGGGATGAGCGAGCGTAGACTCAAAGTGTCGCTGGCGCTGACGCTCGGGTTCGTCGCCGTCGAGAGCGTCGCCGGCATGCGTGCGCATAGTCTTGCGCTCCTGTCCGATGCCGGACACAATTTTACCGACGGCTTTGCTCTGCTGCTTTCCTGGTACGCACTCTGGATTGCACGTAAGCCCGCTACTGCCGGAAAGACCTACGGCTACCACCGGGTAGGTATCCTTACCGCGCTCTTTAACTCGATGACTCTCCTCGTGATCGCCGCGCTCATTATCGCGGAGGCGGTCCGCCTGTTCGCCCATCCCGAGCCCGTCCAGAGTAGTCTGATGGTCGGCGTCGGCTTGATTGCGGTAGCGATGAATACGGTCATCGCGGTTTGGCTGTACTCCGAGTCACATGGCAGCCTGAACATGCGTAGTGCCTTCATTCACATGATGGGTGACGCCCTGTCGTCGGCCGGCGTCGTGGCGGCCGGCGCCGTCATACATTTCACGGGATGGAGTCTCGCCGATCCGCTCGTATCGCTATTGATCGCGGGCTTCATCATCTACTCCTCGATAGGTATCGTCCGCGAGGCGATGAACATACTCCTGGAGGGCGCCCCGCGTGGGCTGAATATGTCGCGGCTCGTCACCGCAATGCAGACCGTACCTGGCGTGGAGGACGTTCACGATCTGCATGTCTGGACGATCGGAGACGGCATGAATGCGCTCTCCTGTCATTTGCGGGTTTCAGGCTCCGACGCAATGAGTTCCTCATCAGTTGTCCAGGCCGTTAAGGAGATGCTTGCGGACCAGTACGCGATGAGACATACGACGATCGAGACGGAGTGCTGCGGCTGTCACACCAGTGAGGTCTATTGCCAGATGGAGGCGCACGAGCACGCAGGCTGCGGCGATGAGCGTTAGGTCACCGGACCGAAACTGCAATCCGGATGCGCGCCGATTCCTTGACACGCTCGGACGGTGGGTAACAATTTTGGAGGAGCGAAATTGAAGACATATCAGGTCTGGTTCGTGAATGAAGAGGTGCTGCTCATACAGGCTGAGAAGACTAACGCCTCCGATAACCTCGCCACATTTTTTGTTGGGGACGAGATGATCGCCGCATTCTCCTTCGATCAGATTCTTGGCTTCTGCAACATGGATTCGATCGCGGGTGACGATGCGGAGCTCGATGAGGAGTAAGTGTGCATAATGAACAGCGAGCGAGTTTTGCAACGATCGACCCTCTTCCCTCCCGAAGAGGGTCTTTTCATGGGCGGATTGATACCAATGGGCTGCTCGATTTACGCGGGAGACGGATCTTCTGGAAGGATTCCGCCCTTATTAAACAAATATATGCTTGTTTATGTCTATATATATCATTCATCGTTCGTCCGCGAGGTAGAAGGAGTCCATTCATGTTGTGCGGCCAGGCAACGTCATTGACTAAAATGCAGCTGCAAGTCCTCAAGCTGATGTGCGAGGGAAGAACGAGCCAGGAAGTCGCCGACACCCTGTTCATTGGCAAGCGTACTGTCGACTTCCATCTTGTAGGCATCTACCGAAAGCTCAACGTATCCAATCGCATCCAGGCTCTGGTTCGTGCCCGGGAACTGGGTCTGGTATAAGCCGTCGAGTGGAAAATAGCAAGCAGAGGCAAGTTTTCGAAGCTCTCGTGCCTGCATAATGGGACAACGACGAGACGGCAAACCATAGCTGGACTATAAAGAGCGAACGTCCGCTGACGAACGATTCTCCTTATGTATCCGGGCTGAAAGAACGGTGTGTCGTTACGGAAGGGGATTGAGCCATGAAGGTTGAGATTCGTGAGCTGCCATCGCGTAAGGCGGTGTGCATGGCCCACAAGGGCCCCTATTTCAGGATCGGCGAGACATTTCGCAAGCTTCGAAACTGGCGTGCGGAGAATGGAATCGACGCAGGCATGGACATTGGCCTGTACTATGACGATCCCTCCGCGACGCCTCCGGATGAGCTAAGGTCGGATGCGGGCGCGATCGTAGCGGATGACTTTGCCATTCAGGATCCTCGCGTTCACATCGTCGACGTTGTGGGAGGAGCTCACGCGGTCTACGCGCACGTCGGTCCGTACGACGGAATCTCGAACAGCTGGATGGAGATGTACTCCAAATGGCTGCCGGCCAGTGGATACACTTTCGGCGACGGAGTGTGCTTCGAGATGTATGTGGATGATTGCGATAAAGTGCCGCAAGACGACCTCCGCACCGATCTCTGCCTCCCTGTGAAGAGATCGACAGGCTGATTCGCTCCTGCCGCCGTGGCCACACCCGCGGCCGCGGCGGGCAGACTTTCCGGCTGCCGAGATCTCCATCCTCCTACCTGACCGCGAAATACCCTGGCAATGGGTCATGGACATTTCGGTTGACATCCCGGTTCCGTACGTGTTATGCTCCCGATGTACAGGACCAATGTGAAGAGTCGCCAGGCGAGGGATGGATCGATGGCTAAAGCGCGGCAGACAGATGTCCTTCTCGGTCATGGGCACGAACCGGCCGTCGGCAGCGCCGCCCGGGAGGACTGACAGTGCAGCTCGGCTTCGTCAGCGCTATATTGCCTGAGTTGAGCCTGGAGGAGGTTCTTGCCTTCGCCGCCGAGACCGGATTCGACAGTGTCGAAGTGATGTGCTGGCCCATCGAGCCGGCTTCCCGGAGATATGCAGGCGTTACGCACATAGACGTAACAGATTTCAGTGAAACGCAGGCGGATAAGTGCCGTGCGGCAATGGCAAAGCACGGCGTAGCGATTTCCGCGCTTGGGTACTATCCGAACCCGCTCTCAACGGACCCGGAAGAGGCAAGTGCTGCGATCCGTCATCTTCGCAAGGTGATCGCCGCTTCAGCACGTATCGGCGTCCATGCGGTAAACACCTTTGTCGGACGCGATCGGACACGAACGGTCGACCAGAACTGGTCGCGGTTCCTCGTTGTCTGGCCGGACATAGTCCTTTTCGCTGAAGAGCATCACGTTCGCATCGGCATCGAGAACTGTCCGATGTACTTCTCGGAAGACGAATGGCCGGCAGGCAACAACCTCGCCGTCTCTCCTGCGATCTGGCGACGAATATTCGATGCAATTCCCAGCGAGTCACTCGGCCTCAACTATGATCCGTCCCACTTCGTTTGGCAGCAGATGGACTATTTCAAGCCCGTGCGTGAGTTTGCGTCCAGGATATTTCACGTGCACGCCAAGGATGTACGGATCGATCGAAACCGGCTGGACGATGTCGGAACTCTTGCCGTCCCGCTCGCGTATCACCAGCCCAAGCTTCCCGGTCTTGGGGAGATAGACTGGGGCAGGTTTATTTCAGAGCTTGGATCCGCCGCATACCAGGGCCATATCGCTATCGAAGTGGAAGATCGCGCCTACGAACATTCGCTGGATGCCAGGTTTGCCGCCTTACGCCAGAGCTATCGGTTTCTTAGAAACTACGTGTAAGGAGATTCCCATTGCAGGTCACTTATGAGGATATCGCAGGGATGCTCGACCACTCACTGCTCCATCCCACCATGACGGACCGGGATCTGGAGGAGGGATGCCGGCTGGCCGTCCAATACGGTGTCGCATCGGTCTGCATCAAGCCCTACTACGTGGAGCGGGCAACTGAGTTGCTGCGGGGTAGTTCCGTCGCCGCTGGAACGGTGATCGGGTTTCCTCACGGCGGCAGCGCAACCGAGGTGAAACGGCTGGAGACGGCCGCGGCGTGCACGGAGGGCGCGACAGAGATCGACATGGTGATAAACGTGGGCAAGGCGCTCTCAGGCGACTGGGACTACGTCGCGCGCGATATCGCCGCGGTGGTCGAGGAGGCGCATGGACGCGCCGCGCTGGTCAAGGTGATCTTCGAGAACGACTTTATGCCGGACGATGCCCACAAGATCCGACTCTGCCGGATCTGCGAGGAGGCAGGAGCGGACTTTGTCAAGACCTCGACGGGCTATGGATTCGTGAAGGGGACCGACGGGCGGTACTCCTACAAGGGGGCGACGGAGCACGATCTCAAGCTGATGCGCGCGAACTGCTCCCCGAAGGTACGGGTGAAGGCGGCCGGGGGCATCCGGGATCTGGATGCGCTGATCCGAGTCCGTGAGCTCGGCGTGTCGCGCGTGGGAGCGACCGCCAGTGCGGTCATGCTCGACGAGCTGAAGCGCCGGCTCGCCTCGGGCGAGCTGCGATCCGCCGAGCCGGTGGCGCTTGGCATGGGCGAATACTGAGGATACCTCCAGTAGAGACGGGGCAGCCGATGCATCTGTTTGAGAAGCCACGAGGAGTTCAGACTCGCTGGTTCAGTTTCGAGAACTCGGACGCTGACCGGGGCCGCGCGGGGCTGGCTAATCGGGGCCACAAAGGCCACGCCTTTGACGAGATTGCCGCCGGTGAGACGAAAACGCTGCTGGATATCTCCGGCAGCGGCACGGTCTGCCGAATCTGGATGACGATCGGCGACCGCAGCCCAGAAATGCTCCGCAGTCTTCGCATCGATATGAGCTGGGATCGTTCGGATCGTCCCGCGGTTTCGGCGCCGATCGGCGACTTCTTCGGCGTTGGCCTGGGTAGGCGAGTCCCGTTCGAGTGCGCTCTGTTTTCCGACCCCGAGGGACGGAGCTTCAACTGCTTCATTCTGATGCCGTTTCGAGACGGGGCATGCATCACCGTGACCAATGAGTCGGATAGGCGGCTGGCGCACCTCTTCTATGACATCGACGTGCTGCTCGGCGTGGACCACTCTTCCGAAGCCCTCTACTTTCATTCACACTGGCGGCGCGAGGCACCGAATGCGCTCGGGAAGGAGTTTGTCATAGTTCCTCGCGTCGGCGGAAGCGGACGCTTCCTCGGATGTAATGTCGGCGTGATCTCCGATCCGATCTATGGAGGCGCCTGGTGGGGCGAAGGCGAGGTCAAGTGCAGGTTCGGTGGCGACGAACATCCCACACTGTGCGGGACAGGCACTGAGGACTACATCGGCACCGGCTGGGGTCAGGGTGTTTACGCTCATCGCACTCAGGGCTGTCTCGTCGCCGATCGGGACCTGCACCGGTGGGCGTTCTACCGTTACCACATCGACGACCCGGTCTATTTTGATGACGGCTGCGAAATCGCCATTCAGACGATTGGCGGCTGCGGCAAGGGCGCCGCAGTGGAGCTTCAGCAGACAGGCGCGCCGCTAATCCCGGTCAGCATCGACACCGGGGAAGCGCATGGCTTTGTTGGCCTGATGGACCGTGAGCAGCCGGTGAACTTGCTGTCTCCCACAGTGCCGGAAGGCTGGTGCAACTTCTGGCGCCAGGACGACTGGTCGTCAACCGCGTACCTCTACCTCGATTGTCCGGACGGCGTCTTCCCATCGCTCCAGCCCGTCGCGGAACGAGTGGCCGGGCTGCTGTAGACCAGCGTGGAGGCGAAGAGCGCGGAAACGCAAGAGTCTTAAGATTGATTGCGCGGAGATCAAATCACGATGGTTGACCGACTATTTGCGGCCGTCATTGCTATCTCGCTAGCGGGTTACCCGCAGGCTTCGACCGAGGAGCCGAAACTTGTGGTTCGCGAAAAGCAGCCTTATGTGGCAATTCGGACGACGGTGACGCTGCAAGGTATGTCCACCGTCATGGCAAGGCTAATGCCGGAGTTGCACACGTGGCTAGATGCGCATAAGGTGACTCCTTCGGGACCGGAGTTCATTCGGTTCAGCGTGATCGATATGGACAAGGGACTCGACATTGAGGTCGGCATTCCGGTCGCGACGAGTGTGTCGGGGGACGGTCGCGTGAAGTCCGGGGTCTTGCCGGCGGGGCGCTACGCTTCGCTGACGCACTTCGGAAACTATAGCGGCCTGATTCCGCCGAACGCGCGGATCCAGGAGTGGGGCAAGAATAAGGGTCTCACCTGGAAGATGCGTAAAACGAAGCACGGCAGTGAGTGGGTTGGGCGGATCGAGTTCTACAAGATAGACCCGAGCAGGGAGCCGGACCCAAACAAATGGGAAACGGAGATTCTGTACCTGACGGCTGATACGAAGGGCGGGTAGGGAATTCTCGACGTCGTCGAGTTGATTCTCACAAGTCAGGCACTTCATCATTCTAGCTCCTTCATTTCTTCGTCGCCAGGGTGTTCCCGGCAGCTCAATTGGCACGATAGAGGGTGCAATGAGAGCACGGCTTGATGCCTAGCCTTGAGTCCAATACCGATTACAAATCATCGCGGAGGCCGGAACGTTCCGGCCTGTCGTTGCTGTGCGTATGAACCGTGTTGGCCAGGTCGAGCGGCGCAAGTCGGGGATTAAGTGCAAAGCAGTCGTCCTGCGGCTCGTAACCGACCAGCTCGCGAGCGTCCGAAATGTCTAGTCGATTGAAAGCGTTATTGCTCAGGCCGTGGAAGATCGCGAACTTCAGGTTCTCATTGTCGATGCATCGCTGTATGAGCTGGTTCAGATCTCGATGGGTCACCCACGCATCGGCCATTCGGTAACTGCCCTCGCTCTGTGCGTTCTCGACCGACTGGAATCCCCCGATCCGAATTGCAATCACGGATAGTCCCTCCTGCTCCGCCATATATCGGCCCAGCGCCTCACCAAATGCCTTGGTGACACCGTAGAGATCGCCGGGGTTGGGAGGCTCGCTGGTCTTAACCTGCACGTTCCGCGGGTATCCGGAAACCGCATGGATAGACGACGCGAAGATGAGGCGTCGGCAGCCGGCCGCCTTTGCGGCAACCATCGTGTTGTAGGTGCCGACGACATTCGTCTCCAATAAAGGCTTCCAGGTAGCCGACTGATTGGGATTGGCCGCCATATGAACCACTGTGTCGACGCCGGAACAGGATCGTTTCATTGCCTCCAGATCCCCGATGTCTCCCAGAACGACTTCGCCGTACGAGCGAATGGAGTCCGCCTGGTTCTCGTACTGCACCATCAGTCTCAGGTCGTACTTTCCGGAAGAGTGCTCGGCGAAGTACGTGCCGATTCTGCCTCCTGCGCCCGTAACGAGTACGCGACGCCTCGAGTCGCCGGCTTTGCCCAGGCTGCCTGGCCCGGTACCTGTAAAAGAATGTCCCACGCTGTCATCCTCTCATTCGTGGCAAATAGATCGCCGGGAATTGATATGCAACCGATACCGCATGACGTCCGTCTGTTAGTTCATGTTCCGACGAACGGTTTCCTGCGCATATGGAGCAAGTCAGCAATAGTGAGTTGTACTGTTTACCGAAAGAAATCGTGGCACTTAAAAGGGACTTGACCGCCATGGCGTTTGCCGATTCCGTTGTTGGTTCCGCAGTAGTGTTTGAGCTGCCGGTTCGACCTGAGCCGTCGGACATCGATGGCTTAGGCCACGTCAACAATATCGTCTATCTTCGGTGGGTGCAGGACGCCGCGGCCGCACACTGGAGCGCGGCCGCGACGGACGACCAGAAGACCGAATACATGTGGGTGGTGGTTAGGCACGAAATCGACTACTTTGTTCCCGCGTTTCTTGCTGACGATCTGATTGCACGGACATATGTCGGCGCAGTGACCGGCGCCAGATTCGACCGACACGTTGAGATTTGGCGATTGACGGGCAGCAAGCTTGTCGCAAAGGCCAGGAGCGTATGGGTCGCGCTCGGCGCCACGAATGGACGGCCGCGCCGCGTAAGTGCAGACCTGGTATCGCGGTTTCAGAGGCCTAGGGAGAACGGAGACTGACCGTGGCGCGCAGCCGATTCATAGTGAGAATTAGAGGATCTCGTACCAGGTCTGCCGCAAATCCGTTACCTATGGCATGAGTACGGCGATAAGCGTCTTATGCTGCCATACGCATGCCAATTACCCTGACGGACTGCGAGACTTACATCCGTGGCGCGTAGAGTGGCAGGTTACGCTGCTCACCGTGCCGTGCCGAGGGCCGCAGCACGTAGTAGAGCGAGTACGGTCCGGCACCGGCTACGAGGATCGCCACGGCGATCAGCAGTTGGGTCAGCGGGTACTCCATTCCACCTTTTGAGACGTCGAATCCCTTCTGCAGATGCACCATGAAGATAGCGCCCAGCATCACCGCGATAATACCGCCTGCTCCAAGCCTCGCCAGCACTCCGGTCAGCATCGCTAATCCACCGCCGAACTGCGCCAGACCCACCAGGAATGCGACAGGCATCGGCAGGTGCGTGAATTGCGAGAACCCTTGAAGGCCCGGACCCTCGAAGGCGCCGAAGAGTATTGCCGCTCCGTGATAGAGGAATGCGGCCGCCGCCGCGAGGCGCACAAGCAGCAGTGCTGTGCCCGTGCGTCGCTGTTCCGGCGTAAGTTGAGTGATTGGTTCCATCACGTCGACCTCCTCTACACTGTGGGATGAACCGGTAGTTTCGTGCGAGTGAGACGTGCAGCAGGGCCACTTTGTTCGGTCATGCCTTGCATGTTGCAACCTTTCGTCAAGCGCCGATTCAACGTTGTGCAATTCGAACTTGCCGCACTGATGCTGCTGGGAATCATGGGACAGTTCGCGACGG
>JBBQVV010000203.1:0-12539 GCA_038211235.1 Chthonomonadales bacterium
TTGTCCCGCGTCACAAACTACATATAGCCGTAACTATCCCGTCTCACACCGATCGCTTTCAACCGGATTGGTGATCGCTTTGCGTCGGAACCGTGATCGCTTTCGACCGGATTGTTGATCGCTTTGCGCCGGATTTTGCAAACACTCAACAGTTGGGGGACATATACGAACTCGAAGGAGTCGGCCACGGTCACTATACGAAACGCTCCTCACGATTTGCTAGTTCGGAAGATTACCATAGCCATGCATGGACTGTGAGAAAAAACGGTAGGCCAGTGCCGGATGCTTTTATAGTCAAGGCTAATACCCCAGGATACACGACTTATGGGGTAAGATAATCAAATCGCACATTCCTGGGTAACGACGTGTATGAACTGCTTCGCAACGGTGACCCATATCCAGTTTTTGTTGGAAGAGAACGCTACAAATATATCTACTACAACAAAGAAAGAGATGCAATGCTGTTCCTTGAGAAGGAGCATGAACAGCTTCTCCAACCATAATGAGGACACGCGTTTGCGTAGCACTAATGGGATCGGCAAAGAATACATGCTCTATCTTGAGGGCTGTTCCGCTTGCAGCCTTTGAAATGCCCGAGCGACTCGTACGTGGGCTCAACATCGCAGGATTTAGCCAAAATCTGTGATTAGGAACAGCCCTCAACAATAGGACATTCGGGCATCAATATGGCTGTCTCCTCGGGAGTGCGTTTGAATTCATCCCGTCGTGTAAATGCCGATGGCTCGTTTTGGTAGGCATTGCATTGGTGTGGCTTGCAGCGCAAGAAGCCGAGGATGAAATGACGTGAGCCGTTATTTGAAGAAAATGCCTCGCCGTTGGCGCCGGCATATAGAGGACTACGTCCTCCTCAAGAGGCTTGAGGCCACGGCGAAGGCGATGGGCGCTCCACAACGCTTGCCAGATTGCATAATCTCTAACGAAGAAATGGAAGCATTTGCACGTAGCACGGAAGGAGAAGCCTATTGGAACTATCCAGACAAGCTATCCTACGTGGTATTCCACATACCGTCGTGCACCCAAGTCTACATTCGCGACGACTATTTTCGATATCTTATCGAAGTCCACCATATGCTTGATGCTGATGTTCGCGTGGTTCTTAAGCCAGAGGATTTGCCGGCGGACATTTACAAGGTTCACTATATGGGAGAGACCCGTGTCATCGGGTTTTGGACTGCGTTATGCGAGCGTATCGAAACTGCATATGGAAGATGGGCCGACAAGGAGATAGAGCCGTTTGTGGATGCACGCTTTCTAATCATGCCCCACGATTGGAAAACCGATCTCCAAGATTACGTTGTGTTGGCTCACCGGACTGTACCGAATCCAGCAAATCCGACGGACTTCGACTTCGAAGTGAAACATGTACTATCTAAATTGACCGGTTGCCCATATTGGCTGTATAGTGAAAAGCTTGCCATTGTTCCATACCAGGTTTCCACAGGCAAGCAGGTAATCGTTGTTGGCACATATGCCTCATATCTTCGATCTGTAATCGAAATGATCGACTTTGGTGTGTCGGTTGCGAACCAATCAACGGATCTGCCAGCTACGGTCCGCAATCTCCATTTCACAATAAGGATGCCAAGGTTACGTTTTGACTAGGTCACTGATGTTACGCAGCCGCGACAACTATCTCGGCTGAGCATTGTGATTTGAATATTCACAATTTTGTGAACGCCGTCGCAATTGCTGCGCGGTACACCTTGGTCTTTAATGCGCGCCTGGAACAGCTACGGTGCCGAGCGTGTCAGACGCCCCGGAGAAGTGAGCCACTACGCGCCGACGTTCCAGGACCTCCTCAAACCTCGTTCAGGCCGGCCAGACCCTCGCGTCGCGTGGGAGGGCTGAAACGATGCGCTCACCGCGACAAACCAAATAAGCCGGCAAGGAATCAAACTGCCGTCTGTCCAATCATTGAGCGCAATGTACGGTTCGTCAATCAGTTTCAGTTGAAGCTGTTGAAGCATACAACATCACATTCGGTTTACGTTGTGCCGGCGTGTGCGGTTGTTGCGTCTACCCCGGGAAGGCGTTCCATGGATGATCATGCTGATTCGTCTCGCAGATTGCTACTAACAGTCTGCATCCTTGCGCGCAACGAGGCGAAGCGGATTGGACCCGCCATCGAGAGCACGCTCGGCTGGACGGATCAACTCATTGTCATCGACAACGAGAGCGAAGATGAGACGGTTGCGGTAGCGAGTAGGTACGGCGCGACGATCTTGACGGCGCCGCCGCAGCCGCAATTTGACGCCATACGGAATCTTGCGATCGAGCATGCGGTTGGCGAATGGATGCTGGTTCTGGATGCCGATGAGCGCGTTCCTCCGCGCCTCGGCCCGATCGTCCGCCGGATGCTCCTCGAAAAAGGGCATGAGTTCTCGGCCGTCTGCCTACCGTTCAAGCATTTCTTCTGCGGCAAGTGGATGGAGCACAGCGGCTGGTGGCCTGGATACACTCGACCCCAACTGCTCAAGAAGGGCAAGTTTTCCTACAATACCCGCCTCCATTCGGGCGTACATGTCGACGGCCCCACCATCTACTTTCCGGCGGACGATCCAGAGCTCGCAATCATCCACTACAGCTACGACGACCTCCACCAATATCTGGCCAAGCTGAATAACTATACGTCGGGCGAGGCGCAGAGCCTGCTGACCGATAATCAGAGCCACTCCTGGCAGGCGCAGCTCGCCCACTTCGTCCACGATTGGCAGGTCTACTTCGAACGTGGTCGTGCGGACCTGGACGGCATGCACGGCTTCGTGCTCTCCTTTATGTCCGCTTTTTACCGCTTTGCATCAAGGGCTAAACTATCGGCGCGCGCGCGGTCACCAATGGAGAACAGCGCATTTGCCAGTACCATGGAGGCCTTCGCCTCCCCCAGCTGATCACCTACCCGCCGGTAACGGTCCAGGCTTCGCTCAGCGCGTGTCTCTGCCTCGATCAATTGACCTTCGCCTAGCGCCACCACGCTTAGCTGGCGCTCCATGCCTGCGATCCAGCGTTGATGTCCGCGCTGCACCCAGTACGTCATGCTTCTGGTCAGGAGCGAGCGAGCGGCCCTGAAATCGCCCTGGTCAGACGCCATTCCGCCAAGCTGTCCGCGGATAGCGGCGACCATCTCCGGCTTGTTGTTCTGCACTGCCAACGATAGCGCGATGTTGAAGTGGCTTCCCGCATCGGCAAACTGCGCCTGCTCGGCGGCCAGCGCTCCGAGGTCGCTTTCACATTCGATTATGCCGGCAAGGTCATTACTTCGCGTCCGCAGGTCGAGGCTTTCTGTCAGGCTCTTCCGGGCAGCCGGGTAATCGCCTTGCAAGGTCTGGAGCCCGCCAAGGACCTCACTAACCGCCGCGACGTTGAGCTCGGTTCCCGAAGCGCGCCGAATCGCAAGCGCCTGCTCATAGAGTTGTCGCGCCGACGCAAGGCGTCCCTGCGCCTGCGTGTCGCGCCCCATATTCAGCAGGGCGCTCGCCGCCCCGCTGGGAAACGAGTGTTGGGTGAAAAGCACGTAGGATCGGGTGTCCCACCCGAGCGCCTCGGAATATCTTGCACTCTGATACAACCGGTCGCCCTCGGCCAGACACGCGTTGGCGGTCGGCGCGGGCGCGGATCGTGCCACAGCGGTCAATGGATTGTGCTGCCGATATCCCACGGACACAACGCAAAGCCCAACCGTTGCGGCGATACCTGCAATTGCCATCCAGCGGATCGCGGCGATTCGGCCCGGAACGGAGGCATGCGTTTTGCTCCTTGGCTTCCTGTCGAGCGCGTGCAGCGCCTCCTCGACGACCTCCAGCGTCTCCAGGCTGATCGCGATGCCGTCGCGCTCGCACCACTCCGCAAAATTCCGGTAGAGGTGCAAGACGTCCGCGGGCTTTCCTGTTTCAAGCAGGGCACGCGCCGAATCTCTAAATGCCTCTTCCGTTACCATCTCACCCTCCGTCATCGCAACCGCGAGACTACACAAACGGAATGAACTACACGCAGCATTACATTATAGCACGCAACAATTCCAAATCGGGCCTGAGCTGATGCGAACATGTACACTCTCACCCGGCACTATGCTCTCACTTCAACGACATGGGCGGACTGTCAGCCCACAATAGCTTCCCGGATTGCTGCCGTAACCCGCAGCAAACCGCAGAAGCAGTGGCCGATACGCGATCAACAGCGCCACAACGTAGCATATCAGCCCCACGCGCAGGGCGCGGGGCACGAATACCGGACTGTGCTTGCGGGCAAGCTCCGCGATGACCAGCGGGACTCCAAGCAATCCAGCCTTGATTGCGGCGAAGCCCCCTGGTCCCAGGGTTGCGAGGATTCCGGCCATCACAGGGTTCGCCTCCTGCGCCTGGTGTGTCGCAAGGAGGTAGACCGTCGCCAGAAGGTCGAAACACCCGAGAGCCGCCAGCGCTCGCGTCTCGGGCAGAATCGATCGATCCGTCGCTTGTGTCTCCGTCATGACAACCGTGTTCAACCTTGAAGGCAGGTTTCCCTGCGTGTGGTCGGCTGCCTGACCTGATAACAAAGCGGATCGGTATCGGTCGGTGGTCCGTGAGACCTGGGAGGTTCCAGGTAATGCCGCGGGGAGAGGCGATTCGAATGAGGAGGGAAATGCGGGGCTGTGCCTACGCCTCGGCGAGGGCCAGTGTGACCTCCACGGTTCCGAGCGATTCGACTTCCACCTTGGGTACGATCTCCGTATACGCAAGAACGGGCAACGCAGGAATCGAGCGCTCAATAAGCCGCTTCATCGGAAGGCGTATCTGTCCGGAACATAGCAGTACGGGATTGTATCCCTGCTCCGCCGAGCGATCCATCTGCTCGTTCATGGAGCGGATCATCTCCTGAGCCAACTGTGGCTCTATCGCCAGCATATTACCTGTCGCGGTCGTCTGCACGGATTCGCGCAGCATCTGCTCCAGCGATGGCGCCAGCGTGATGCAGCGGAGCGTGTTGTCGTCTTCCATGTGCTGCTTGCAGATCTGGCGGGAGAGTGCCTGACGGGCGAACTCCGAGAGCGCATCGATATCCTTCGTCCTGGGCGCGTAGTCGGCCAGGGTCTCGAGTACGGTCGTAAGGTCACGGATGCCTACTCGCTCCTTGAGCAGAGCCTGGAGCACCTTCTGCACATCTCCCACCGTCATGACGTTCGGTATCAGCTCGTTTACGACGGCCTCGTCGTGCAGCTTCACGTGATCGATCAACTTCTGCGTCTCCTGGCGCGTCAGCATCTCGTGCGCGTGACTCTTCACGATCTCCGTCAGGTGCGTAATGAGGACCGTCGACGGATCCACGGTAATGTAGCCCGCCATCTCGGCGCGCTCCTTCAATACACGCGCGATCCAGGTTGCTGGAGTTCCGAGAGCGGGCTCGATCGTCTCGATGCCATCGAATTTTTGGTAGGTCATTCCAGAGTCCAGCGCCAGTACGCAGTTCATCTGCAGCTCGTGCGCTGCCAGGACTGCGCCCTTGATCTCGACCTGGTAGATGTTGGGCCTCAGCTGCAGGTTGTCCCGGATCCGCACGGTCGGCATCACGATTCCAAGCTCCAACGCGATCTGCTTACGAACGCCGGCCACTCGGTCCGCTAGATTGCCCCCCTCTTCGGGAAGTGCCAACGGGACTAGGTTGCTGCCCAGCTCCACCTTGATCGTCTCTACCCCAAGCAGCTCCAGGACGCTCTCCGGTCCCGAGGGATGGACCCTGGACTCGGCCATCGCCCTCTCTTCGGCATCCCTGGCAACGACGGCATTCCGCTTTTCGGTCCTCTGCAGCACGACGGCGCCCCCTCCGACGCAGAGTGCGCCGAGCAGCAACTGCGGCTTTGGGAACCCGGGCAGAACCAGCAGGCAGAGCAGAAAGCCCGTTACAATCCAGAGCGGCCGAGGCCGCGAAAAGAGCTGCGTGCTGAACTCTTCGCCGAGGGGTCGATCGGAGGCCGAGCGGGTTACGAGGAGGCCCGTCGCGGTGGAGATCAGGAGCGCCGGCATCTGGCTGACGAGACCCTCTCCGATCGTCAGCAGAGTATACCGCTGGAGCACATCCATCACCTGCTCTCCGCGCGAGAGACCCAGCGCGAAGCCGCCGATGACGTTGATGATGATGATCATGATCGCGGCGATCGCGTCGCCGCGCACGAACTTCGATGCTCCGTCCATTGCGCCATAGAAGTCGGCCTCGCGCTGCACGGCAAGGCGGCGCTCCTTCGCCTGCTTCTCGTCGATCATGCCCGCGCTCAGCTCGCCGTCTATCGCCATCTGCTTGCCGGGCAGTGCATCGAGCGCGAACCGGGCCGCCACTTCGGCGACTCGCTCGCCGCCCTTGGTGATAACGATAAACTGCACGACGACCAGGATAAGGAAGGCGATGATACCGACGATGTAGTTGTTTCCGACGACAAAGTGGCCGAAGGCATCGATCACGGCGCCGGCCTTACCGGTAGTGAGGATCAGCTTGGTAGCAGCGACGTTCAGCGATAGCCGGAACAGGGTCGTGACCAGGAGTAGGGACGGGAATGCGCTGAACTGGAGCGGTTGGGAGTTGTAGAGCGTGGTGATCAGCACCATTACCGCTGCCGCAAGGTTGATGACCAGCATGGTATCGAGGATAAACTCCGGAATCGGCACGATCAGCATGGCCAGGATCGTGAGGATCAGGACCGCCATGAAGATGTCGCTCTGCTTTGTAACTCGCTGGATCATGCCTAACCAGGGCGGGGAGGCGCGGTTCGGTACGACAGTCATGCAGGATCCTCTCGAGATCGGAGATGGAGCTGGCGCGTGAGGTGGCTTATGCGTATTATCGGTGCGGAGCCAGTAACTTTGCAGGGCGGTTCGAGGGTGGATTAGAGCGGCGACATGGTTTCGCTCGCGGGGTCAGTGCGGTTGGTTCGGCGCACAATAGCGAGCCAGATACGCCGTATGACAGGCGCGGCGAGCACTATCAACAATGGCATCAGCGGAAGATGATAGCGACTCGCTCCGTAGACCAACGCGTGCGGCAGCGTGTAGAGGATGACGACTAGCACGAGGAATCTCGCCTCCCAGATTTTCCGGCCCGCCACGATGCCCGCCATTGCGGTAAGCGCCACTATGAGATAGGCGAGTACGCTCACCGCGAGGAATGGGCGCCACAGCCGGACGCCTCCTGATCCGAAGGCGCCCGAACGCAGATTGAGCGCGATGAAGAAATCCGGAAGCCAGAAGTCGAAAACCTTGCCGACGCCGAGCAGGGCGGTACGGCCCGGATTTCGCGTCATCTGCTGAATGGCTGCGTGCGTCAAAGCCGTGGAGGCTTCCGCCTCCGTGCGGCCCACAATGAGCTGCTGGTAGAGCGGATCCCTGGGCAGACTGGCGGCTCGCGTCCAGGCGAACGGAATCGGAGTGTCGGGGCGGTTACCGACGTAGAGATTGTAACCGACATTACTTTCGACCAGGATGAACTTACCCATTACCATGCGATTGCGCGCGGTCCAGCAGCCGATCAGAAGTACCGCCGCGGCCGAAGCCAGCACTCCGTTGCGGATCGCGAGGCGAGTCGCGCCCTGGCGAAGCACGGCGAACCAGATCGCCGGGATCAGAATAACGGACGTCGACCGCGTGAGAGCGCACAGTCCGATAGCTGTTCCCGCAATCAGGGCGGCCGACGCGGTCCGACGTCTGCTGAGGGCCCACAGCGCCCATACGGCGCTGAGAAACATCGGAATGAAGAGGCTCTCGGACCAGAGAAGCCCGGTTAGGCCGACGAACTCGGGATAGAATCCGATCATACCAGAGGTCAGGAGGGCGACGCCGTGCCGCACTCGGGACGGCATTCGGGGAAACAGGGCCGGCAGCATTGCGGCGCTCACTCGGTAACCCAGGAACGACGTCAACGTCCAGAGGAGCGCGTTGCAGGTGCGGGCGGCCCAGAGTCCGCCGCCGGAGATGCGAAAGATGACGGCGAGCCAGATCGGAAATCCAGGGGCTCGCCAGGCTGTCTGCGGTCTGCCCGGAGCGAATACGTAACCGAATCCCCTGGCGATGTTCCTGCCAAGCACGACGTAGCTCTCAGCATCGTCCCTCACGATGCCGTTTCGGCTCAAGTAAGCAACGATCAGATGGAGGACGAGAATTCCGAGCAGAAGCAAGCCCAGGTCTCTGCCCCGTCGATCGCTCCCGGCGTTCGTGTCTACGTTCGTCATAGCGAAATGCCTACCGCGCCAAACCGTAGGTTGGACGCCTAGTTTACACGTAGGGTCGTCCGCCGCGCACCGTCACAACGGTGAGACCTGTAGTGAATGATATAATTCGTCGTATTGGTGAAGCATCGTGTCGAACGAGAACTCGTTTCTGACGCGTAGTCGAGCGCTCTCACCCAGCCTAACGCGAAGCTCGCTGTCATCGACAATGCGCGCAATCGCCGCAGCCAGCATTTGCGGATTTTCCGTGTCGACGAGCAGACCTTCTCGCTCATTGCCGACAACCTCCGGAATTCCGCCGACTCGAGTCGCGACGACGGGCAGCCCGTGCGCCATCGCCTCCAGAATGGACAGCGGCAGACCTTCGGTAAGCGATGGCAGCACGAAGAGGTCCGCCGCACCAAGCAGGTCAGCCACATCCGAACGGAATCCCAGAAATTTGATCGAGGACGCAATTCCCTGCTCGCCGACCAGCCGCTCCATCGCGAGACGCTCCGGGCCGTCACCGACGATCAGCAGGCAAGGCGTCACTTCCATACGAGCCAGTTCAGCCCATCCGCGCAGTAGCGTCTCGTGGCCCTTTAGACGATCGATCCTGGCCACGATGATAGCGGTGAATTCGTCCCCTAACCCCAGCTCTTGCCGAACAACATCGCGGCTTCGCGTCGGTCCGGCCGCTTCGATTCCATTGCGAATCACTCGTATCCGATCGGCGGGGACTCTTCCGGACGCCTCGCAAGTAACCGCGTCGGAGACGCAAACGACGCGATCCACGCGTTTCCAGAGATCCTGTGCGGGTTCGCGATAGTCGGCCTTTCCGCGGCCGTGCCAGGTAATCACGATCTTTGTACGCGCACGATTGTGTGCGAGGAGAGCGTACTGCAGTGACGTGGCGTTGTGTCCATGGACAATGTCGGGCTTGAGGCGCATCAGAATCGATAAGCCCTTGCACGCGCGCAGTACACGGCTTCTGCCGCCGAGAACATCAACCGGAACCCCGAGCCTGGCGGCCTCCTCTACCAGTGGCCCGCCCTGCAGAGCCATGATGGAAACAGCGTCGCCCGCAGCCTGTTGGCGGGCTGCGAGGCGGACCACGAACTGCTCCATTCCGCCAATGTTCAGGCTGCTGACGACGTGGAGTATCCGAAGGCTCACAGCGAGCGGCGACCCTTCGCTACCGTCGCATATCTGAGCGGGCGCGCCCGCACACGTGCATCCTGCTGACGAGGCTGTGCGCGTGCGACTACGACGTTAGTCGCCATCTCGTCGCTCGGCTCGACCGATGTAAACCCGTCCAGTGCGTCCATAAGAGGCTGACCGCCACCATCGATCACAAGTCTCGCCGGGGGCACCGCGCCAGACTCGCGAGACTGCCGACAGATCGTGTTCCAGTCCTCCAGCGTATCGTACACGTACTGCCACGATGGTGAAAAGACGCGGGTCTGCTCCGTTAGAAAGAGCCAGCGAACGCCGCCCACACGTTTCACCGCCTCTCCCATCTTTTCGTCCTGAGCCGGAATCCAGAGCGTGGGCCGGTCGGCGTACCAGGCGACGATCCAGGGTTGATCCGAGACACATGTGTCGCCCGGTTCGGATTGCCGCGCGAGCAGTCGCGCCGATGCCGCCACCGGCAGCGGATGCGATCTCTCCGTAAGCGCCAACTCCCCAAATAGAGGATAGAGAGTAGCGCCGGCCACCACAGTGTAGGTGACTACGAGCCCCATGCCTGTCAATCGCGCCTGCTCAACGAGATGGAACAGGTAGGCAACGGAGCAGAGCGCGACAACCGGAAGGAGACAGAATATCAGCGGATACTGGATGTTGAAGACGAGCATCCCAAGGCACAGTGACGCGAAAAAGATCAATCCGATGGCTCTGAGACTTCCGACCACGGGATCTTTGAACCGGAACAGCAGGCTCGGCAGAAAGAAGGCCAGCAGCCAGTTGGATGCCATCTCAGGCAGTCCATGCAAGATCATGTTTATCCCAACGAGCAGCTTATTCAGAAACGCTTGAAACAGATCGCCGGTCGGCGCCAGGTCTCCCGGCAGCATTCGCCAGCCGACCGTTCCAGGGTAGACTCGCGTGCCCATCCAGACCTCGGCGCCGCGAAGCCCGAACACGGGGTTTCCGGTGAGCAGTGCGTTGCGCACCATCCATGGCAGGATTAAGACGCCCAGTGATACTCCAAATAGTATGGCGGCCGGCACAGCGCGCGGCGCCAGACGCCAGACCACCGCGCCGCTGACGCATGGGACGATCCACACAAAAATCGGATCGGTCAGATACAGAAGCCCGGTAGCCACGCCGGCGGAGATGAGCAGTCCGCGGGGAAGTCCTTGCGTCGTCCTGTTCGACGTGAATTCCAACAGGCTGAATAGTGTCAGGAAAAGCCACGTGGATAAGAGGATGGCAAGTGAAACGTGCAGTCCCGACGTGGCGTAATCGAGCATTAACGGATGGAGAGCGAAGACCAGCGCGCCGACCCGCGCGACCGGAATCGAGAACATCTGCTTTCCAAGACGGTAGACCAGGGGAACTGTGATAAGGTACAGGATGCCGGAAACGAGCGACGCCGCGTTGTCCTTCGCGCCGAGAATGCCGAACATAAGCGCCAGCAGAAACGGATGCAGCGGCCCGTGGACAACGTCAGGCTGTCGCGTCGGAACGGCGCCATGTGCGAGCGCCAATGGTCGTAGGATATAGGTCGTGAAACCCCGCCCGGATGTCAGGTTTCGACCTATCTGCGCGAAGTCCAGCGCATCGCAATAGGTCAAGCCGCCAAAACGCAGCAGATAATAGGCAACGAGTGCGGCAATCGGCGCCAATACGACTATAAGTGCTGTGATCCAGACCAGGCGGACCGACCAAGTCGTTCCGCCAACTCGCGCCCCGTCCGCCGGCGACGCCTGGTGTAAATCCATTACCTTGTTACTTCTCTCCGGTATGGCAGTGGCCGCCGGGACGTGCCGATTGGGACTATGCCGGATGATTCGCGAACCCGGTCGGCGGGGGACCCCCATACGGGCAGGCTATACGGGTAAACTCCTACGGGTAAACTGAGCCCCCGCCCTACTGCCGGTCAAACGATCTACTCGTGAATTATCCGGGCTAGCGCCTTGCCCCCCGCGCGAGCGCGTCCAGTATAGGAGTCAGGACCGTCCGAGCAAAATCGTTTGTGCGCTGATCCGCTGTCTCCGGACTGCCTGCCGCCGAGACCAGGATTCGAACCAGCGCTCCGAACGAACTCCGTCCCTGAAGCCGCTTCAATATCTGCCGGATCTCGAACTGCGATAGACTCCGCGTGATGTAATCTCCGTCCGTGAAGAAATAGGTTGCCATCATCGTGACGCCATCCCGCATGAGCAGCTTGCGAATGGCCGGCACATGCCGCGCGCCGAGGGTCAATACCACGTCCCTCTGCGAAATCGTGTCCCAGCCGCCGCCCTCAAGGCAGCTGTCCGGCGTGTGAACCGTCCGTTTTCTGTGGCCGGCAAGCACGGCTAGCTCGACGACTTCGTGATCTGGTGAATCGTATCGGCGTAAGAGCTGCGTGTCGGGCTGAAGCATGTCCCGCTCTCTCGGAGTGAGTGGAATGCTGTGCTCCGTCCATCCCCGATACGGCACCGTCATGGAGTCAAGGAAGTTATCCCGCGTCGCGTCCGTGGCCTCAGACCGCCGGGCAGCCGTGCTGCACACGAGCGCCACGACAAGAGTCCCAATTGCGATCGGTATCCGTAGATGCGCGAACTCAGTTGAGAGTTCGCGCGCGCTCTGATCCGTTGCACCGCGTGGAGATCGATCTTCCATGCTCTCCACGTTTTCGCCCCGCTGCTCCATCCCCAACAGAATGGCGCGAATGCTCATCAGTCCTACTGCGCACACGAAAACCAGTACCGGCTGCTCATGGTCGTGCACCCATTGGGCAACACCCACACCGTTCCACGCCCCGGCAAGCAAAATGAAGGTTAGCCTGGCCGCGTTCGCAATTAGCGCGAGTGGAGCGGTTATCGCAAAGAGCAGCAGTCGTCTGGACCAACGGACAGGCGTGTAATAGGCGATCAGATAGCCGAGCGCAAGTAGAACGATAAGCGAAACCATTCCGCTGCACTGCTGAGCAACCAGAATGACATAGGTTGGCGGTCGCGTCGGATCGGGCAGAACAGAGAGCGTGACCCCGGACCGGTGCACCGGAACGCCAATCATACCGGCAAACATCGCCGCGTATGTACTGCTGATGAGCTGCATCGGGAACTGCAGTCGAGCGACGAGCGTCGTGGGCCAGGGAATCGTAAATACGAGCAGGCCAACGGCGCCGGCGCTTGTGGCGACC
>JBBQVV010000204.1:0-12491 GCA_038211235.1 Chthonomonadales bacterium
TGACGCCGCGGTTCACGCGGGACGGATAACAGTAGAAGAGTCGTATCCAATCAATGCCGTCGAGTTGCGAGAGATCTCTTAACAGCTCAGGGAGGCGCATCTTGCCGTAGAGATCGTAACCGTACTGCGTCGAATCCTGCGCGATCAGGTTCAGCTCCTTGACGCCGGAAGCGGCTAGGCCTTGCGCTTCTATAACTATCTGCTCGATCGGTTTGCTTACGTGCTTACCGCGAAACGATGGAATCGCGCAGAATGTGCATGCGTGGTCGCAGCCTTCGGAGATCTTTAGATAGGCCGACCAGGGCGAGCCGATACGCACTCGGCTCGGTACATTGAGCCAGCGATGGTGCGGCCTGGCGGCAACGCTGACCAGCTGGTCGGCGCGAATGAGCGTTTGGCCGACGACGCTTCGGATCTGCCCCATCTGACCGGCACCCAGAAATGCATCGACTTCCGGCATCTCCGCGGCGAGCTCGGCCGCATATCGCTGGACAAGACAACCGGCAACGACAACCCGCTTGATCTCGCCTCGCGCCTTGCGCTGCAGCGCCTCCAAAATGGTATTGATCGACTCCTCTTTTGCGGCTTCGATAAAGCCGCACGTGTTGATCACTACGACGTCGGCGCCCTCACGTACTCCGGCAGGACTGTAACTGCTTGAAACCTCGTACCCGGCGGAGGAGAGCTCTCCGAGCATCTCCTCTGAGTCCACCTCGTTCTTGGCGCAGCCAAGATTGATCAGGCTGACCGTGGACCGCGCCGGAGCGGCGCCCGCGTATCTGTCGGATTCTGTTGTTGAGAAGGGCATGGATCGGCGACACGTACTCTCTATACAAACGTCCATATCAACATTCGAGGCCCGTCATGCGAGCGCTGAGCGTCCAGAGACGCTCAGAGGTCTCGATGTCGTATGAGATTGGCGTCGTTGACTTCTCGCGACACGCATCGAAGTAGCTGCCGCTTACGCCTTCGACCTCGGGCGACGTCGCCAGATAGACCGGCGTCGTCCCGCCCTCCCTCTGCGGTTTCGTGAAGAGGTTGAAGAGCCAGACGGCGGTCCTCGGCATGGCGCGGTTCAGCTCCGTCCGGATCACTCCCGGATGGAGCGCGTTCACGGTGACGCCGGTGCCGGCGAGCCTGCGCGCAAGCGCATATGTAAAGTAGATGTTCTCCAGCTTAGTCCGTGCATAAGGCCGCAGGCTGCCAAACCGCTTCTCGCCCTGCAGGTTGTCAAAGTCCAGCTCCTTAATGAATCGGTGCGCGTTGGAGCTCACATTGACAATTCGCGCCGGGCAGCTCTGTTTCAATCTGTCGAGGAGCAGATTGGTGAGCAGAAAGTACGCGAGATGGTTCACGGCGAACATCGTCTCGATGCCTTCCGCCGTCCAGGTCGGTGTCCGAGTGACCACGGCTGCATTATTGACCAGCACATCCAGTCGCAAAAAGCGGTTATTTAGCTCCTGGACGACCCGCCGTATCTCGCTCTGGAGCGAGAGGTCCGCGACGAGCAGATGCACGTCATTGCTAGCCGCAGACGTCGCAATATCGATTAACGCTGCCTCGCCGCGCTCTTTGCTCCGGCAGACCATCACCACCGTTGCATCCAACTGCGCAAGCGCGAGCGCGGTCGCCCTCCCGATCCCAGTATTGGCGCCGGTCACTACGCAGACCTTACCGGACATGCCCGAGTTCAACCACCCGCCCCATGGCGCCACCGACTGCGGACGCCAATCTGATCGCCGAACAGCCGTCTGGCAAGTTCGGTTTGGAGCAGGTTCTCGGGATCGCACCGGCGCTTTAGCGCGAAGAACCGGTTCAATGCATCGTCTCCAAGATACTTCCGCGCCGACCGGCTGTCAAGCGTGCTGTCCTTGGCGAAATAGAACCTGCCGCCGGCGCCGAGCCCGATCTCATCCATGCGCGCGGCCAGCTCCCACAGCCGCGTCCGATTGGCGTCGGTGACGGGAAAGTCGAGCGCCAAAGAGTAGCCGTCGACCGAATGCGTCATCAAAAACGAGTCCCTACGGTGTCGCTTCAACACTCCGAGGTACGGCGTGATGCCGGTCGCGTGGCACAATCGGATCTGGGATGAGAACGCGTTTTCCGCCGCGTCAGCAGGGATGAAACTCTGATACTGGATGAGTCCGCCGGGCTTGTACACCCATTTCCAGTTTGGTACATAGTCCAGCAAGAATGCGAATGCCGCATGTGACTGGCGCACCGTCTTCTTGTTGCCTAGCGTGCTGCCCTCAAGATATTTCGCGGTATTGACCAGTTTCGTTCCCAGATCGTTCGTGAACGGCTTCATCAGCCGCCACATGATCGACTTTGGAAGCACGCCAAGGAGTGTATCCGGCAGCTCCTGGTTCTCCACGCGCAGGGTTTGTGCGGGATTCGGGTCCTCGCCTTCACGAAGATATCGCGCCTGATGCACCACGCCGCGCCCAAGGCCGTTCCCTCGCGCGAAGCAGTCGATCCAGCCGACCAGATAGTCGGCCGCGTGCCTCCTGCTCTCGAACTCCTCTATGGCGTGGCCGAAGCTGCGCGTCGCGAACGCATGTACGGAGAGCAGCCCACTGTAAACCCGCTTCATCTGAATCGCGATACGTGTAAAGCAGCCCAACATCCCGAAGCCGCCGATTGCCGCGAAGAACAGGTCCGAGTTTCGCTCCCGGCTGCAAACCTCTAGCTCGCCTCCCGGCAGCAGCAGGTCGAACTCCAAGATGTGATCGCCGATCGGTCCCATCGCAAAGTTGTTCTTGCCGTGAAAGTTCATTCCGGCGGCGCCGCCCATCGAAACGAACATCGTGCCCGATACGACCGGCGGCCACCAGCCATCACCAATAACGTGCTGCCACAACTGCCTTAGCGATACGCCTGGCTCAACCTGGACGATTCCCGTCATAGGGTCCCAGTCCAGGATACGGTCCATCCGTGTTAGATCGAGGCATATGTTCTCGGCGAGCAGAGAGGCATCTCCGTAGCTGCGCCCCGCGCCACGTAATCCAACAGCAAGCCCGTACTTGCGAGCCGTCTCAAATACCTGGCGGATGCCATCCCTATTGATTGGGCGGTATACGTATGAAAGTACCGCGCGGTTCATTCCCCATGTATCGACTCGTTCCAGCCGATCCGAGGGCATCGCGGGCAGTTGCGGTAAGCATGACTGCGATATTAGTTCATCCCTGTCTGAAATCAATTGGGCTGCACTCATTGAACGGTCTACAGAGCGGCGGATCCTCTGCACGCAGATTCCCGCGGCAACTCATCGTGCTGACGCTCATAAATCGAACCGCACGCTCGGCAGCGGATCGCCAGTGGATGCAGGACGGATTCAGAAATTCAGCTTCCTAAATATCGGAGAGGGAATGTTGCGCAACACCGCGAATATCCACAACCAGATGCCGGGAACGAATGCATTCCCGGCCCCACGCTCGGCCGCTTCCAGAGTGCTCCGGGCCGCGCGTTCGGCGGGTATGAGCAGCGGTTTCTTCGTGAGATCGCGAGTCATCGCGGTGTCGACCGGGCCAGGCTTTACCGTTACGACCTTGACGCCATATCGACTTACCCGATTTCGCAGGGCCTCCAGGTAAGTTGTCAGAGCAGCCTTCGAAGTACTGTAGCCTGGCATGGTGCGACGGCCCCGCTCACCGGCCACCGACGAAATCCCGACGATCGTTCCGGCGCCAGCGCGCTGAAATCGCTGCGCGGCCTCGTTCAGCCAGGCGATCGCGCCGAGGACGTTGATCTCGATCATATCACGATCTTTCTCAAAGCTGTATTCGTCGTCCTCGACAGTCGGCATTACCCCGGCGGCATAGACGACCAGGTCCAGTCCGCCGAGTTCGCGAGCGATCGTCTGGAATAGGCCAGGTACACACGCATACTCGCGCACATCATGGACGTAGACGGAGGCCCGACCCAGATCTTGAACATTGATACGCGCAGCAATCCGCTGGAGATCCTCCTCGCGTCGCGCCACAAGCGCGACACGGCAGCCGGCCTCCGCAAGCTGAACCGCAATCTGCTCGCCGATGCCCGACGATGCACCGACGACAACGGCATTTTTCCATGGCCAGGGCATTGCGACGCGCTCTCAAGCGAACGAGATCGGCCGCCCATGAGTGGGCGCCCTCCAGAACTCCGGGCACAATAAGATAGCCGGCCAACAGGCACGGCAAGAGATATTGTACCATATTCCGTGACGGGCCCACTCATGCTCTATCTCGTTGCAACTCCGATCGGCAATCTGCAGGACATTACGCTCCGCGCGCTTGAAACTCTGCGCACGGTGGACTACGTTGCAAGCGAAGACACGCGCAAGACCGGCATCTTGCTCAAGCACTTCGATATCCGAAAGCCACAGATCGCCTTTCACGAGCACAATGAACAACGCGCCGGCGCCCGGATTCTCGCGCTGCTTACCGAGGGCAAGTCGATCGCGGTCGTGACGGACGCCGGAACTCCCGCCATCGCCGATCCTGGCTTTACCATCGTGCGAAGCGCGCTGGAAGCGGCTGTTCCTGTGACGATGATTCCCGGCGCAACGGCGCTGATTATGGCAATCGCTTTGTCCGGACTGGCTGTTCACAGTTTCACGTTTCGTGGTTTCGCGCCTCGGAAGTCAGGCGGGCGCCAGCGGTTTCTACGCGTCGATCGCGGTTCGCCCCACACGCTGATCTACTATGAGAGCCCGTACCGCCTCGAAGCATTCTTAAAGGACTGCCTGAAAGTCTTTGGGGATCGCCCCGCCGCGCTCGCAAACGACCTTACCAAGATGTTCGAATCCGTTGTTCGCGCGCCGATCACCGAGCTGATCACCAGCGTGGAGGGAAAGGTTCTCAAAGGAGAGTACGTTGTGGTGATCGCCGGATGTCCGGCAGGGCGGGCAGACGCCTTTCCAGATTCAGATGCGGCCGACAAGTCCGATTCGGGCGATGAGAGAGACGCCTGATGCGCAGGCAGCCTGTCGCGACAGGGGCGGCGCGTAACAATGGCACATGGAATGCCGGCCTCCAGCCGACGGTCTCTTCCGCCGATATGAGCGTTCGTGAGCCGGGCGACGACTCGGTGTTCCACCGCGAAACGCTCACTTTGACCAATGGCGTCGTGAAGCTGCCGGCCTTCCTTCCGGATGCGACTCTCGGCGTGGTTCGCGGTGTCGACGCGACGGACCTCGAAGGGGTCGGAGTTCAGGCGCTTGTCATGAGCGTGTTCCATCTGATGCAGAAGCCGGGATCCTCCACAATTGCAGCGCTTGGAGGACTGCACCGCATGGCCGGCTGGCAGCGCCCTATTCTGACCGATTCGGGCGGCTTTCAGGCCTATTCGATGATACGCCAGAACGCCAAATTCGGGAGTCTAACCGAAAACGGAATCAGATTCCGACCGGAGGCCTCCGATCGCGGCTTCCTGTTAACGCCGGAAAAATCGGTCCAGCTTCAACTTGCGTATGGCAGCGATATCGTCGTGTGCCTCGACGACTGCACGAACGTGCAGGATTCCGGCGATGAGCAGCGGCTTGCCGTCGAGCGTACCGTGGCATGGGCGCTGCGGTGCAAGCGGGAGTTTGTGCGGCAACTTGAGCAGTCGTCAAAGCGGAGTGGTGGTACTCGAAGACCGCTTCTATTCGGCGTCATCCAGGGCGGCGGAGACGCAGAACTGCGGCGAGAGTGCGCGCGGCGCCTGCTTGAAATCGAATTCGATGGTTATGGGTACGGTGGCTGGCCGATCGACGCCGAGGGCAACCTCGTCCTCGATATGCTGCAGGTCTGCCGCGAGGCCGTTCCCGGCGTGTATCCCATGCACGCGCTTGGAATCGGTCATCCGGAAAGTATCGTACAGTGCGTAAGCATGGGCTACGACACGTTCGACTCGGCGCTTCCGACGCGCGACGCCCGCGTGGGCCGGCTCTATCGTTACCTGCAGGAACCCGGCGAATCCGGGCTCGTGCTGACCGGCAAGTGGTTCAGCACGCTCTACATCGACGACGACAAGCACATCAAGTCCGCGGGACCAATCTCGCCAGGGTGCGACTGTCTTACCTGCCGGCGTTACAGCACCGGCTATCTTCGCCACCTTCATAAGTCCGGCGACACGCTCTACTTCCGCCTCGCTACCATCCACAACCTTCGATTCATTACACGACTCATGTCATTGCTGCGTACGGACGACGATGCGGTCGTCTGATCCCGCTATCGATCCGCTGGACCGACTGGAGACAGCCGTTCTGCAAAGTGCGCGCTACCGCACAGTCTGCCCGGCAATCGTTCGAAGAATCGGCGCAAGGGAGCTGGCAAAGCGCAAGACATGGAAAGAGGCGGAGCAGGAGACGCGGAATCGGCTGCATCAGATTGCCGGCGCCTACCTGGGAGTGCGCCCACCATACCCAAAATGGATCGCGGCGCTCCGAAACGCTCCGGATGAGGCTGCACGCCGATCCGAGCTCCAGCGGATGATGGCCTCCCATGCTTCGACCCGCGAGCGGCTGCCGGTCATCGAGACTTTCTATCTCCGGGCGTTCGAAACGATCCGGCCGGTTCGATCCGTGCTCGACGTTGCGTGCGGCCTCAATCCCCTCGCGGTTCCCTGGATGGGCCTTGAAGAAAACGCCTGTTACTTCGGCTGCGACCTCTACTCGGATATGCTGGACTTCCTTAAAGAAGCGGTGTCACGGCTTCCCTTCCGGCATTCGCTCGACGTTCGCATGGAGGTACGCGATCTGGCCGCCGGCCCGCCGGAGCAAGAGGCAGACGTCGCGCTTATCCTAAAGCTCCTGCCCCTGCTCGACTTGACGGAAGAGCAGCAGACACTAAAGTGGCTCCAGCGGCTCCGGACACGCTGCGCACTGGTTTCCTTTCCGACCCGAACGCTTGGAGGCCGCAATGTCGGGATGGCGGCTGCTTACGAATCGCGGTTCTCGGAAGTTATCCGAGTGGCCGGGTGGGCATTCGAACGATTCGAACTCGGCAGCGAGCTCTGCTTTCTCATAGACCTGACGCGCGGTGGAACAGATACAATTAGTTGAACCTTTTGGGCCGCCCATACATCTTTCCAAAAGGAAGATTCCTGCTTGCGGGATGAGAATCACATGACACGACAAGCGATAGAACAACAGCGCCTCCCGCGTAGTCTCGGTTCGGAAGGCGTCAAGAGATGAGCATAAGTGCACCCGAAGGGCTAGTCGTCAAACCGCCCACGATACAGACGCGGCGGTGTCTAATCCTTGCCAACGGGAGGGCTGGGAGCATTCGAACCATCCGCGACAGCATGACGGAAATCGCGAGGCGGCTTTGGCGTGACGTGGTTCGTCGGAAGGAGTCGGTGGATTGTGACGAGCAGCCCGAATGCGTTTCTCTCCTGGCGGAGGCGGCCCATGCGTCCGGCATCGAAGCACAGGTAGAGACGATTCCACTGCCACATCATATCCCTGAGCGCATACGGGCCGCCGAGAGAGAAGGCTTCGACACCGTTGTGGCTGCCGGCGGCGACGGCACCGTCCACTCCGTGGTGCAAGGAATGATTCACTCGCCCCTGCGAATGGGCATAATTCCCATGGGCACTGCAAATAACGTGGCGCGAGCGCTTGGCCTGCCACTCAACTTGGCGGACGCAATGCGTGTGCTCGCGCGTGGAGTGGTACGACACATCGATGCGGGCAGGGTCGCGGGAACTTATTTCCTGGAATCGGCCGGCGTCGGTCTATTTGCCGACGCATTCGCGGCCTTTGGGAGAGAGGAGCCCCGCAAGTATCAGGTTTTCCGCCTGCTGCGGGTGCTGGGGCCCATGTTCTGGAACCCGCCGGTGCGCAACCTGCAGCTAACTCTGGACGGTATCGCCGAGAAGGACGCAGCCATCTGGATCGCAGTCTCAAACTCGTCCTACATCGGGGACAATATGGAACTTGCCCCGGGCGCGTCACTCGAAGACGGCAAGTTAGACGTCATTATCATCGGCGCCATGGGAAGGCACGAACTAATGCAGTTCGTCTTGGCGCTCTATCGAGGAACCCATTTGGGTCTTCCAAAGGTTCGACGCGTTCGGGCACGTGCCGTCACGATCGAGCGTGTTCACCGCAGCCACCGGCCTTTGCCGCTACACGCCGACGCTGAGATCGTCGCCTATACCCCAACGGTTATCGAGAGCGTCCACGGGGCCCTTCAGGTTGTCGTGCCTTAACAGGCACGAAAGGTGCAAACGGCGGACTCGCGGCGAGGATGGGCATCAGAAGAGGTCGGCTGTACTAGATGCCTATTCCTCGATGACGGCGGCCGCGCCGCGGCGCGCAGGTCTTGAGGTAGCGGCGCCCGATCGTTTTGTCCGTGGTTTGCCGCCCCGACCCGAACTCTCCGAATACGTACACGCGAACTCCTGTCCTTCTTTTAGCGAGCCATCCGGGTTGATCTTGAGTGAAGTTCGACATTTCGGGTACTCGCTGCAGCCCAGGAAGGGACCGAAGCGGCTCTGCCGCTGCAGCATTCTGCCCCGGCCCTGCGGGCAGACGTGCGACGTCGCGTTTGGAAGGTCCGCGGTGTTGGCGACAACAGACGTCTCCGTGCCGTTGCGACCGACGCCATTCGCCGGTGCTCCATCGTTGGCGAGCAGACCGCACGTAAAGTCCGGACCTTCGATGGGCTTGCCCTCGGCGTCCAGCTTAAGGATCTTGCGGCACTTGGGGAAGCCGCTGCAGCCCATGAACGGACCGAATCGTCCCTGCCTCAGGAACATCACGTTTCCGGTGTTCGCGCAGTGATATTCCGTCTCGACCGGGGCCGGCTTTAGATTCTCCATCTCGATCGTCGCCACTTTCAGCGTCTCGGCGAACGGATCGTAGAAGTCGCGCAGCAGATTCACCCATTCGACCCTGCCCTCTTCGACCTCGTCGAGCCGAGTCTCCATATCCGCCGTGAATTTGACGTCCATAACGAGCGGGAAATGCTTGACGAGCTGATCCGTAACGACAAAGCCCAGTTCCGTCGGATGGAACCGCTTTTCAAGCAGGTCGACGTAGTTGCGATCGCGGATCGTCGAGAGGATAGATGCATAGGTGCTTGGGCGGCCGATCCCCTGCTCCTCCAGCGCCTAAACTATGGTCGCCTCGGTGTAGCGGGGAGGCGGTTCAGTAAAGTGCTGCCTGGGATCGAGCTTGATCAGGTCCAGCGGCTGCTCCACGGATAAGGGTGGAAGCGGAGGCTGCTCGTCGTCCGCGACTTCGGTCGTATCTTTTCCCTCGGTATAGACGCGCATAAATCCGTCGAACTTGACAACGCTTCCCGTGGCCCTAAAGATGTAAGGATCGCCCTGGTTCGCCGGCCCCGTCGCCTGGATATCGGCTGTGGTAAGGTCCATCACAGCCGGGTTCACCTGGCTCGCCACAAAGCGCTGCCAGATCAGTCGATAGAGCTTTAGCTGCTCCGCGGAGAGGTAGGGTGCAACCGTCTCAGGTTCTCGGTACACCGATGTCGGCCTGATCGCCTCATGGGCATCCTGTGCGCCGCCCTTCGTCTTGAACTGTCGGGGCGCTGCGGGGGCGTAGGTGTAGTGCTGCCGCTGTGCGGGCGAGAGCGTTGCGTCGTACTTCTCACGGACAAAGTTCTGGGCTTCCGCAAGCGCTTCGCCTGCCACTCGGACGGAGTCTGTGCGCATATAGGTTATCAGCCCCACACTGCCCTGCTCGCCCAGGTCGATACCTTCGTATAGGGCCTGTGCAACGGACATCGTGCGCCGGTTGCCGAATCCCAGCTTGCGCGCGGCCTCCTGTTGAAGCGTGCTTGTAATGAATGGCGCGGGAGCATTCCTTCTCTGCTCGCGCCGCTTCACCTCACGAACATCGTAGCGGGCATCCTTGAGCTCAGCGAGAATGAGATCGATCTCTTGTTCGGACTTTGGCTCGAGCCGCTTGCCTCCGCGAGCGTGAAGTTTAGCAGGGAATGGGTGGCGCTTTTCCGGCTTACGTGGGGTAAGGGTCGCGGTGAGGGACCAGTACTCCTGCGGCTCGAACGCCTGTATTTCTCGCTCGCGCTCACAGATCATCCTAACGGCGACGGATTGGACGCGCCCGGCGGAAAGTCCCTTCTGAATCTTTTTGGAGAGTACCGGGGAGAGCTTATATCCGATAAGCCTATCGAGGATGCGCCGCGCCTGCTGGGCGTTGACCCGGTCCATGTCGATATCGCGTGGGGTTTGAAGCGCCTGTTGGACCGCGGTGCGAGTGATCTCATTGAACTGGATTCGCCGCGCGTTCTTCAACTGTAGCGCCTCTGCCAGATGCCACGCGATGGCCTCGCCCTCGCGGTCCGGGTCCGAGGCGAGATACACCGTCTGCGTACCCTTAGCCGCGGCCGCCAGCCGCTTCAACACGTCGCCACGGTCGTCCAGCGCCTCGTAGGTTGGCTCGAAGTTCTGGTCGACTTTCACTCCTAGCCGCTTCTGAGGCAGATCTCGAACGTGCCCCATGCTGGCCTCGACAAGGTACCCGTCGCCAAGAAAGTTCTTGAGCGTCTTGGTCTTCGCGGGAGATTCGACAATGATGAGCGATTTCGGCATTACGTTACTGGATCCCCTGACTCGCCACTATTTGGGTCTGACAGAATTACCGGCCTGGAAGTCGGGTTATGGTACCTCTGCCCCTGTGCTTTGTCAAGGAAGTTCGATCTTTGCCTGGCGACTCCGACCAACTGCTTACATCCTGTTTCAGGATCACTCCGGAAAGTGGGACGCTGATAACGAATCGACCAGCGAGCTCGACCTTGACAAGGTCCCCGAGCCGATGATAGAATACGAAATGCGTGCGCGGCCCAGGGTACGGAATCCGCATTGGGTCACGGCAAAGCGATCTAGCCTCAGTGGCGCAGTGGTAGCGCAACGGTTTTGTAAACCGTAGGTCCACGGTTCGAATCCGTGCTGAGGCCTCCTTCCACATCTCGCATCACAATTTTCAATGACAAGTACTTCATCCTGGCGACTCATCGTACTACTGTCCTGCTTGCTGTTGGCTCGCGGAACCTTCGCCGCAGCTACTTCCGGCTCCATCGAAAGTCCCGTCACTACAGAGCGCCTCATCGGACTTTGTAAACTATGGGGACGTATCAAAGTCATTCACCCGTCGCTCGCCTATCGTGCCGATATCGACTGGGACCGCGCGCTGGTGGACGCCGTTCCGCGAGTAATCTCGTCCGGCTCCGACGCGGAATATGGCGCCGCGCTGCAGCAGATGGCAGCGCGCCTCGGCGACGCCCAAACCCGGGTGGCCGCTGCCGCGAAGGATGCTCCAAATCTGGACGGGACCGATCGCGACGTTGAGTTCCGCTCGCTCGACCCCGCCACCGTCCTGATCACGATCCACAGCTACTTCAACCTCAACTCCACCGCGAGCCAGCAAGCACTGACGGCCGCCAAAACTGCCATTACGAAATCCAAAGCAGTGATCCTCGACCTGCGCGCCAGATCACCGGCCGGCGAATATGGCGCATATATGCTCGATGCGAATCTGCGTCCGATCGAAAGGCTTCTTACGACCAGGCGTCTGACCACAGCTTCCGAACGCCATCGCGTCCACTTTGGATACGCCGGTAACCTGCCGTTCTCATCCGGCCAATATCGGTCGGTATTCGTGTTGAAGGACGGCCGCTATATCCTGCCCGCTCCACGAGCGGCAAAGGTTCGTACCGTCTTCATAGTGAACCGTAATTCGAGTCTGCCGGCATCGATGGCGCCCCTTCAGTCGGCTTGCGACGCGCGCGTGGTCTTTCAGGGGTCCGTCGAGGATTTTGCTCCGAGCGGTTTGGAGACCCTGGATCTGCCCGGCGGCCAGACGGCGCGGATTCGCACGTCCGAGGCGATCATGCCAGACGGCACGACAGGTGAATTGCTGCCCGACACTATCGTGCCGGACCGTCACACCGCTCGCGATCCGGCGCTGCAGTCAGCCGTGGAGCTATCCCGTGACAGGAGTCCCTCGACTATCAGACGTGCGAAGGTCGGCGGTGGAGTCGAGCGAGCGGAGCGGTCCTATCCCCAAATGGCTTGTCCGCCGCCGGCCTACAGGCTGTTGGCGGGCTTCCGCATTTGGAATACAATCCATAGTTACTATCCATATCGGGCGCTGCTTGACCGGGACTGGGACGACGTCCTGCGGGAGTTCATCCCGAAGCTGCTGAACGTCCGCGACGCGCATGACTACGCGCTCACCGTTGCGGCCATGATGCACAACCTTACCGACTCACACGTCTACATCAACGGTCCTGCGTACAACATCTACGTCGGTGTCGCCTGGCCGCCGGTTCAGGCGCGCATGGTAGAGGGTCTGCCGGTGATTGTATCGTTCCGAGACGAGTCAGCGGGGCGAGCGGCCGGTGCACGGTTGGGAGACGTCGTGTTGAGTGTCGACGGCGAGGACGCCGCGGCACGACTTGCGCGATACAGGGCGTGCCTCTCCGCATCAACAGCGTCCAACCTCGACTATAAAGCTTGCCAGCAGTTCCTCAACGGCG
>JBBQVV010000205.1:0-12466 GCA_038211235.1 Chthonomonadales bacterium
CGCTTTATCGCGGAGACTGCGCTGCGGGCGCTCACGGAGAGAGCAGTTACGACGCTCACCGCATATCATGGCCGGTACCCACTGCGGCCGGGCATGCCAAAGGAGGAGTTCCGGGCCGCGCTGGGCCACAACGTCGATCCGAAGCCCCTAGGCACAATCGCGACTCGCTGGCAGGCCGACAATTCGATCGAACTCGAGGGTGCGACGGTTCGCCTGGGAGGATTTCAGGTCTCCTTGAGTGAGCGGCAGCAGGCCCTGATGGCGCGCATCGAGCACTACTACTGCGAATGCGGTATGGCGATGCCGACCCTTGCAGAGGCGGTCAATGCGGTAAACGCGCCACCGGACGCCGTGACATCTCTGCTGCGCGTCGGCGCCGAGCGTGGTATCTTCCACCGTCTGGCAGACGATCAGTACTACCACACGTCGACAATCGACCGACTAAAGGAGCTCGTATCGGAGACGATACGCGAACGGGGCTCGATTACGGTGTCAGCCTTTCGTGACCTGACGCAATCGAACCGCAAGTTCTCACTGCTCGTACTCGAGTATCTGGACCAGCTCCGCTTCACCCGTCGCGAGGGCGACGATCGTGTGCTCGTTCGTAACGTCGAACCCGTCCGACTTGATCCTTAGGCGCCCTCCTTGGCGTCCACGGCCAACGCATTATAGTGTGCGCGAATCTTGCGAACATGATAGGCGACATTCGCGGACGTACACCCGACTATGGCGCCGGCTTCGCGCCAGGTATAACCTTCCAGAAGCGCCCGCAAGATTCTGCGCTGTATCACGCTCAGTCGGAGGTTCAGCTGGCAGAGGTCGGCATCGCCCCAGCCATCGCAGTACGACACGGCATGATCCTCGATGTCCGATAACGGCAGGTGCTGCCGTCGCCGCTGCGCCCGAATACAGTCAAGGATGCGCCACCGAGCGCGCTTTAACAGATGCTGCTCCGGTGAGCCGATCGTCCGATCGAGGTTTGGCGCCATCTCGAATACAGCGACCCAGGCCTCTTGCCGCAGATCGTCCGCATCGACGCCACATACCCTGCCGAAGTAGGCTGCCATCTTCTCTATTCGCGTCGTCAACGCATCGACGATTTCAGGACCAGAACTTCCCCGGTCTCTTTGATTCTCTAAAACGTGTGGCATGATAGCCGCTTCTCCCGATCGTGTAGCAAGGCCACAAAAACAAAAATCACCGGCGGATATCCACCGATGACAGGCCTTACCGCAACCACGGGCGCATTGCCATGCGCACGTACCAGCTCGATAAGAGACTAGCCTTATGCCAGCCGATTCGGAGAAGACAAAGTCTTCAGCGTGCGGCGGACAACCGGTGGATAGAGCGCATTCGCGCTCTCGAAGTATCGATCGTGTTGTTTCCCACAATCCGCGTTTTTCCGATCAACATTCTCCACCTCCTTAAGGTATTTGCCGCACCTATATCCCGTATCGTCTCAAAGACGCAAGTCGCTAAACGACTGGAAACATTTTTTTCAAAGCGGTGACCGAAGCTCGAAACTAACCGCGTACAGCGGATCAGTCACTCCTACCGCAGTCACCGCAAGGAGCCGTGGCAGATCTGTCGGCTCGTGCAACTAAGTTCCGAACCGCGCCCGCACGGCGCCACTTGTCCGTGTATAATATTACAGCGGACATGCTAAAGTCAAGGGATACGCTCGAATCACCAGATTGTCAGGTTGCTCTTACAGGGTGAGTACGCACCAGGACCGCATATTGGATCAGAAATCTCGCAAGGAGCAGGTCGCCCTGCTGGAAACCTTTGAGAATCCGAAACCAGAGCGAAGCTACGTGATCTTACACACGTGCCACGAGTTTACGTCCGTCTGTCCTAAGACGGGCCAGCCGGACTTCGGGGCAATCAGCGTCGAATACATACCGGCGTCGCTCTGCCTTGAGTTGCGAGCGCTTAAGTTCTATCTGCAGGCCTATCGCCAACAGGGGATATTCTACGAAGCAGTCACGAATCAGATCCTCGACGACCTGGTACTCGCCTGCCACCCACGCCATATGAAGGTAGTCGGTGATTTCAGCGTCCGAGGTGGCCTCTCCTCGATCGTTACCGCAGAGTACAATCAGCCGCGGGAAGTGTGATCTCCGCTCGCATATGGCGGGCAATCGCATGCTTCGCTATAGTCGTCCGGCGCGGCTCCTGGCGAGGCGTCACCCCTGGTGGATCAACTTCCGTATGCGATCGTCGAGCGCGCCCTGGTCTATGATGAAGCTCTGCAGCGCGGACTCCGTCATAAGATCGTCCAGGGAAGCGCGCCCCTGCCACCGAGCGGTCTCAGGTATCTTTCCCTTCTTCCGAATCTCAGCCTTCTCCACGTCCGTAAACCCGCTGAACAGTTTCGTACCAAAGTCGCGGTCCGCCTCCCGGAGATCATCGCCCGTGAGCTTGGTGCCGCCGCGAGCAGCCAGAGAGTCCGTAAACTTGCGGAATGTCTCATCGATCGTCCAGAGCACATCGACCGTTATCGTCGCCGCGTCCGATAAGAGATGGACTTCGTACTGCTCGTCGGCTCTTTGGACGATCTGTTCCGACGAATAGCCGTGCGCGTTGAATTCGTCGACCGCCTTTGGCGGGATCGTGTACACGTCGACACCGGCTAACGCCAGCATCTGCTCGGCGTTACGCATGGACGCGGCGATCTGCCGCGTCGGAATCGTCTTATCCGCATCCCGCAGCTGTCGGATTCCGGCCTGTGACGCCAGCGTCGCCTTCTCCCCAACGAACTTGCCGTCGCCAAGTCCGTTGTCAGCTACCACGGCGTTCAATCGGCCCAGGAACACATTGCAGAAGTTTGGCCTGGATACCTTCGTTGCGAGATAGTTCTGCCGGGCGGAAAATCCCAACGTGTAGTTGATCGGTATTCCTTCAGCCCGAGCGCGTGCGACGGCGCAGAAGCCTTCAGGAGTTAATGGGATCTTGACAATGAAACGTTCCGGATGGATGGCATAGTATCGCTGCGCATAGCGAAGCGTCTTGTCGATGTCGTAGCCAAGGGCGGGATGCAGTTCGACGCTTACGAGAGCATCGAACGCCTTCACAAGACGTAGCGCAATATGGCAGTTGACGACAAAGGCGACGTCCATAACCAGATCGTCGTCCGGAATTCCAGGCTCAACCTCGTTTATCTGCCTTCCTGCCGCCCGGATCACCTCGTCCATGATCCCCGTTTGCACGACCTGATTTGCCAGCGTATTGTTGGTGGTCAGGGCTGACATTTCGCGACGCCAGAGTCTGCCGGCATCTTCGAGAATGCCCGTGTCGAGCCAAAGCTGCGTGCCGAGTTGGGTCAGCCTTGCAAGCACTGGGTCGCTAGGAGGAGGTGAAATCCTCTCCGGAGCATGCGTAACGTCACGAGCCAGATCCGCGATCAATGCCTCTTTCCGCGTCAAATTCTGCACTGAGAATGCCATCCGATCACTCCTTTCACGCGCATCCAGTTACCTCGTCGAGTCCCGCCGTCAAGATAGTCCATACCACGCTTTCGTGCTCGGATGAATCCAGAACGACGTCAGCCCCAACGCTGCGAGCGTCCAGAATATGGTCCATGCGTGGTACTCGCGATAGTTTAGAACCATGTAGACGGCAAACGCCCCGACTACTCCAAGACATATCTGCCATGCACCGGGCTGTTGCGTATAGCCTGACCAGGCGAGCCAGAGCAGCGCCACGGCTACCGGCACGCAAACTATTGCGATCATGATCGGCCCAACGGCGCCAAACGCCGCGGACACATAGTTGGTCGATTCGCTATTAAGTACGGCTCGGTTCGCGAATGCCATAAAGATCGAACGCACCGGCCAGGCAAGGGCGATTACCGCCAGAAACGCCGTCATAAGGTAGACGCCCGGTGGACGGACTCGAAGTTCTGCCACCTTCTCTGCGAGCTTACCCTGATATGCCTCGCCGCTGAGCTGTCCCGAATACGCGGTAAGCGGCGTCTGGCAGTTCTCACAGAGAGCGCTCCCACTATCGTTCAGGGTCCCGCAATGCGGGCATTGACTACGATCCATTTTCGGGCCTATCTCTTGGCTGCATCAGCCTGTTCGTCGGGTTGAACGTTTCAGACAGCGACTACTGCCACTCCCTGCGAGTGGTAGACTGCGTCCTCCAGGAGTTCACCCAACAATCGATATACCTCGTCGGCTCCCAATCCGAGGTCAAAAAGGCGCCGCACGAACGATGCCGCATTATTTATCAGGCCGCCGCGCCGCGTGCGACCCCTCGACCGCTCGTAGGGCGCCCGAACGCGAAGTTCGGCCAATTTGTACAGGCCCCACACGGTCGATGTCTCATCCGGCGTCAGGAATCCGGCAAACTTGGCTGACGGCCGAAGCCACGTATCCAGGTTTCTCCCCCCCGCGATCGCGTCGGTAAGCATCTCGGCGCCTGCTTCGGACCGAATGTCCCGGCGTATCTGCTTCAGTATCAGCGGAAAGCTCCTAGGACATGGGAGCGCGTCGCCAACGCAACAGAGCGAGATGACAAACGCTTGGCGCGCCTCCGTGGGCACAACCTCTCCGTCAATCAGCGCCTCGACGATAGCGTCCGTTTCCGGGCAGTCGCTTACCGCCGCGAACGCGGGCGCTTCGACGGCGGTCCGCAGCAGCGGCCTGATCTGAACGTAGCGAGCGTAGTCAAATCGATACAGGTTCCATGCTACATCCATTTACGATTTGTGCTGAATTTCGGTACCAGGTCTGTCTGCCTTGCGCCGCCGGGTTGTTACGCTGAGCGGCAATCCGGACCGAATGGCCCCCTACGATTGCGGTGGAATGAGGCTTCGGAGCTGCGCCGTCTCCATGTCGACCCGAGCGAATTCGGTCCCAGTGACCGGCACTCCCTCCTCAACAAGCAGCCTGCGCTGTAGAATCACGAGCTCGGGGCTACGCTTCGCGATCGGCAGCCTTCCTCCTGCTCCGACGACTCGCTGCCACGGGACGTCGGCAGGCGCGAACCGCATGGCGGTTCCGACCTGGCGCGCGGAGACCGACACACCGGTTACCATGTCTGCAACCTGTCCGTAAGTCGCTACAACGCCAACGGGGATCGATCTTACTACGGAGTATACCGCTTCGAACCAGTCCGGAGTGTCGATGTCGTCGTCGGGGAATGCCAGGTCAGAACACAACCTCCCTACCCTCCCGGCCGGCGGTATAGCACCCCTCGAGAAGCTGGACCAGGTTCCAGCCGTCCGTCACATTCGTCGC
The DNA here is from genome assembly GCA_038211235.1 of Chthonomonadales bacterium. Taxonomy (GTDB): domain Bacteria; phylum Armatimonadota; class Chthonomonadetes; order Chthonomonadales; family Chthonomonadaceae; genus DATGJU01. Next base: position 5,244 of record JBBQVV010000205.1, read on the forward strand.
GCAGATCGTCCCCTCTTTTATCGCGGAAACCCATTGATTCAGCAGCTGGGGAGGACCGGGCGGCAGACTCGATGGCGTGATGTAACCCTGAATGTCACCGGCCTTCAACTGACCGCTGATCAGCTGAATCTTGGGACCATTTGGCGCTGCATCGATACTCAGATAGCCATCCGTTCCATAGATTTCCAGCGGATTGGGGCCATAGCGATGAACCCACGAAACGTCGATCATCGCGATGGCGTGGTTTCGGAAGGAGATGACTGCGACCATACTGTCATCGATCTCGTAAGCATGGCTGGAGTTCGTGAGCTGGGCGACCGCAGAGGCGGGCTCGCCCAGGAACCACCGCACGAGATCGACGCGATGACAACCGAGGTCGAAGAAGGCGCCGCCGCCGGCGACGGCCTCATCTGCGAACCAGGCCGACCCACCGGAAAACCATCGGTCCAGCGCGGCCATGTGCGCGATCCGCGTCCGCATGTGCGTAACCTCTCCTAGATAACCCATATCGAGGACTCGCTTCGCGAACAGAATCTCCGGACGTACGCGCGATGGCAGTGAAATGACGAAGCGAATGCCGGCATCCTCAACAGCCTTCACCACGTCATTCGCGTCCGTAAGCGTTATCGTAAGCGACTTTTCCGTGAAGATGTGTTTCCCGGCCTGCGCGGCGGAAACCAGAATATCCCGATGCGCCGCAGTAGGCGCGTTGACAACCACGCCATCTACGGCTGGATTTCCCAGAACCTCATCGAGCGACGAACAGAATTCAGCTCCTCGCTTCTCGGCTTCGGAGGTTCCGCGAACAGGATCCTCGTCCCATATTGCGACAACCTCGCAGTCCGCATGGTCGCGCACCTGGTCCGCATATCCTCGGGCATGCACGTGCGCGAACGACAGCAGAGCGATTCCTAACTTGCCATCAGGGGTCATATTGGCGTGATCCTTTGTCACTGACGCTTGGGTGCTTTCTCATTAGTCGCGCGTTCCGTGAATCCTGCGTTGCAGGTGTGTCGAGAGGCTTAAACTGCGTCCCTTTAGCACGCCGTACTCTTCCGGTGCTATAATGTGCTGACCTTGCCCTCAGGCGCAGCTTGTCAGCAACAGGCCCCACCCACTCCGAAAGAGTCCTTGTTATGGCGCTTCTTGAAGCGGTTAGCAAACAGGCAATCGTTCTGCGTTCGTACGCTGCATTCGGAGCGCTGGCCGATGCGGAGCGATACCGGGCGATGTCGGCGATGGCTGGTTGCGGCAGTGCGGGCGTCTGGTGCCTGCAGTTGGCGCTCCGCCAGACAGGTCAGCCGCGTGTGCAGTTTGCGGCGTGCGTGGTGCTGCACTGGCTGGGCGACAGGCAAGGCATTACCACGCTGACGGAAGCCCTGAAGTGGCGCCTGCCGTCCGAACCGCTCCTCGCCCCTCAGTTGGACTCCGCCTTCATCGCCATCGGCTCTCCGGATGCCGTCTCAGCGCTGCTCACCGTCTGGAATATGCTTCCGGACTGGGGTGACCACGAGCTTGTCAGAGACTGCATCGGTCGCGTTTGGGCGGCGCTCAGGAATCCCGTGGTTCTGCCTGCCCTGGCGGCCGGTGCGGCACAGGGTCCAGCCAGATTTGAGAACACAGTACCCCCATTCGGTGAGATGGCGATCCCGGTCCTGCGCGACATGACGCGAGCGCCGGACGCTCAACGGCGCAGGATTGCGGTTCAGACGCTTCGCCATATCCCAGGCCAAAGTGCGTTCTCGGCGCTCCTGCCCCTGCTCCAGGATAGTGAACCCGCGGTGCGCGCACTGGTCCCTGCAGCGCTGGAGGTGACCGGAAATAGAGACGTGGCGGTCGCGGAGATTTCGCGCGCTGTTCGGAGCGGCTATCCGAGCGTTCATGCCATCGACGTTCTGAGCCGGGCAAGACCGGGCGACTTGTACGATACTCTTACGGAGATGATCGAGTCGTGGCGCCCTGAACGACCCGACAGTACGGACTCACAGATCGTGTTACTGGCGCTGCCGCCGCTGCTGGCCTGCCCCGGTGTCGAACACAGAGTGGTGACCGGTCTTTGCGCCCTGCTAGAAAGGCCGTTCGAGCCGCGAGTCTCCGTAGCCTTGATTCAGGCGATCGAGTCGCTGTCCGTCCGGGCTCCGCGCGTCCGGCAAGCTTGCATCGAATGCATACTGGTCCAGTTTACGCATTCTAACGCATCCATTCGGCAGCAGGCCGCCTCAACGCTTGCTAGATTTGGCGATACGTTTCCGGAGCGCGTTACAGAACTGCTCGAGCACTGCCGACCTCAGGATGGCTTCTTTGCGCAGCTCCAATCGATCCTGAGGGGCGGGAGCGACGCAAGCCAGGCCGCAACTCAGGCCGTTCAGCAGGTATCGCAGTGGTGGAACCGCCTGACATCCGATGCCGCGGTCGGCAGTCGAGGCGGCGCGGCCCACATCCAGATCGGTGCGGGGACTACGGCGGCCGACTCAAGGCTTCCGGCGATCCTCCGCCTCATGCTCGCACGCGCGATCGAGGCACCGCTCCATCCGCGCACGCAAGAGCAGGTTGAGGAGCGTGCGGCCTTCATGAGCCTGGTGCTCCGGGCCCTGTCTCGCCTTGGATTGCCCGTCGAGCAGTGTCCGTGGGAAGAGATCGTCGCGGTGCTTTACCTACCAGCGGATGCGTTCGCGCCCGCCGGCCTGCCGGCCGACCTCAAGTGCTATGAAACGGCGACCGCGGCCGCCGCCGAAGCGCTGATGGCAATGTACGGCGCCGGCAGCTTCGCGCTCTTTCTGGAGGCGCTCTATTCGCCGAGAGTAGAGACCGTCAGAACCGCGATCAGTGCGCTCGGAGTGTTAGGAGACCGCCGAAGCCTCACTCACCTTGCGGCGATCGCGGGGAACGAGCGCCATCCGTGCGCTGCAATTGCCGAGCAGGCGATCGGCCAGATCCGGCGAACCAATCCCGAGATGATGACTCTGCTCAGGGGCTCGTCCCAGGTGGTAGCCGAGTCCAGCTCCCTGCTCCGCGCCGCACGCGGACGGCCCGGGCCGGAACCTTCAGACCTGCTCCTTCGTCCAATAGCGGACCAGTCCGACTGACCGCCGCGATCACATCCAAGGTTACCACTTGCATGGTCGGCCACCATAGACATCGACCAAGCCAGCAGACGCCCGATGGTCCCAGAGTTGTGTTGGGACAGTGTCTGCGAGCCGTGCACGAATGGCTTGCGAATGCTGCAGCCCTTCGCCGGCTCGGCGCCTGTTCACCGCGCGCACGTGAGGCCGCGATGAAGATCGTAATTGAGCAAGGAAGTGCCAGCCTGCCCGTGCTCTACCGGGGTCTGCACGGACCGCCACTCGTTGCCTGTTCGTGCGCGGTTGTGCTTTCACGGCTTGGATCGGAGTCCGGCGTACAGACTGCGCTCATTCGGTGCTACGACGAGGAGTGGCTGTCGAGTCAACCGGGCAGGCCGATGATAGTCGAGGCTTTGCGGCAGATCGACCAGGCGAGCATCGGTTCCGCCCTCGATGCGGGACTGTCGGGAGCGCCTCGTGAGCGAGAGCTGCAGGCCTGTTTCGATCGCCTGACACTTGCATTGAGCGCACTGCGAGTATTAGTGATCTACGGCGAACCAAGTCCGCTTGCATGGTGGACGCGAGCACTTTCGTACGGCCCGTCACTTTTGCCGAGAATCCGAGATAACGCATTTGGCGGCCTTGCGTCAAGTCTGACCGACCACATTCGCGCCGCCGCGCTGAGGGGACTCCTCGACCAGTATTCGGCGGGAGCGTTTGAAGCATTTACCGAGGGCATCCTGTCTGATGACATCTCGGTAATGCGTACCTCGATCATGGGTATGCGACGTCTGCGCGATCTGCGGGCCTTGCCTCTGCTCCAGCCCATTGCGTTTGCCCAGAGTCATCCGCTGGCCCTCGAAACTCGAAAGGCTATCGAGTCGATCGCAGGCGCCAACGCCGAGTCGCTTGTGCTGATGCGAAGCTCGCATGCAGACGCAAACGTAGCGCAGGTTGAGGGCCTGGTCCGGCCTGCTCCTCCGCCGGGTTCTTACGAGACTGGCGTCCTACTGCGATCTATCTGCCGCACGGCCGACGCTACGGACGGCGGAGACTTTTCCTCCCATTTGTAACACGTAGCGTTACTCTATAGAAGGAGTTGGATTTGCCAGTTCAATACCGTTTGTGCGCCATTGATCTCGACGATACGCTCCTGGATCCCGACCACAAACTCTCATTGCGCAGCACAAGGGCAATATCCGCCACTATTGAAACGGGTGTAATCGTCGTACTGGCGTCCGGTAGAATGTACGCTTCGACGCTGCCCACCGCTCGGCAGCTCAATCTCAAAACGCCGCTAATTTGCTATAACGGAGCCATGGTCCGGCATCCGGTCACCGGCGAGACATGGCTGGAGGAGTCCGTCCCGGCAGACCTCGCGGGCCAGGTGATGGACTTTTGCCGCGGCGACGGTCTGCAGCTCAACTTCTACTGGCACGACTTGCTCTACACGGCCGCGATCACCCCATGGCTCGATCTCTACCGTGGGCGGACATCGGCGCCCATTAATGTCTGTCCGGACTTCTACACGGCCCTCGGTGGCATCGCGCCGACCAAACTGATTATCGTGGACGATCCCACCGTGATTGATTGCCTGTTGCCCGCGATGCGCGAAAAGTTCGGCAGTCACCTCTATGTAACCAAGAGCAACGCGGAATACCTGGAGTTTCTGCCGCCGAACGCGAACAAGGGTACGGCGCTTGCGTGTGTAGCGGCGCGCTACGGCGTAGTGGCCAACGAGTGCATCGCCTTCGGCGATAGTTGGAACGACCTACCGATGCTGGAGTGGGCAGGCCTCGGCATCGCCGTCGGCAACGCCAAGAGTGAGGTGCTGCGGGCCGCCGACAGGATCGTGCCCAGCAGTGCGGATGACGGTGTCGCAATCGCGCTCGAGGAGCTATTCAGTCTGACCGACCAGGATCCAGAGTAGGAGGAGACAATGCCATGGCCTTGCTTCACGCATTAAACGGCTCGAAGAAGGTTTCACTGAAGGACGTCGATCCAGACGGACACGCCGGCGTCGACAGGACGACGGCGGAGGCGCGAAGCGCAGAACTGGAAAAGGAGCTGAGCGAGCTTCAGGAGCTGGTCTATGCGGCCCAACAGACTCCGGTCCTTATCGTTCTGCAGGGACTCGATACATCCGGAAAAGACGGGACCATCAGCCACGCCATGGCCTCCATGAATCCACAAAGCTGCCGGGTCGCATCCTTCAAGGTCCCTACCCCGGTCGAGCTGTCGCACGACTTCCTCTGGCGTATCCATAGCGAGACGCCCGGCAAGGGCAACATCACGATCTTCAACCGGTCTCACTATGAGGATGTTCTTGTGGTCCGCGTGCACAAACTGATCGATGCCGAAGAGTGCAAGCGACGGTTCGAGCACATTAACCGCTTCGAGAGGTTGCTGGCCGATTCCGGTACGATTGTGATCAAGTTCTTCCTTCATATCAGCAAGGACGAACAGAAGGAGCGGTTGCTCGAGCGCGAGAAGGACCCGACGAAGGCGTGGAAGCTTTCGCCCGCGGACTGGAAGGAGCGTGAGCTATGGGACGACTACCAGAAGGCCTATGAGGACGCGATAAACCACTGTGCCGGCCCCGACGCTCCCTGGTACATCGTGCCGGCGAACCACAAATGGTTCCGAAACCTAGCCATTGCGGATACGCTCGTCAGCCACCTTCGCCCCCACCGCGACGAGTGGATGCGCCGCTTGAAGGAGATCGGAACTACGGGACTTCAGGAGCTGCGAGCGATGCGCCAGGCCCATTAACTTCTGGCCGGTTCATTGCAAGCATCGCCGGAGCATGCCTTTAGCTGCAGCTTAGTCGGCGACATGCTCGACTGCGTACGGATATGGGCTTTTGACGGTCAGAGAAGATGGACGGCTACTTCCGGCGGAAAGACCCGTTGGGGCTGGTTATCCTCGATACAGAATGGCCTGAGAGCGATGTCCGATTTTACGGCGCGTTCATAACTGCGCCTATCAACCTGCTCGCCGCGAATCCAGTACTTGGGAAATCCGCGACGAAGTCTTCCCCGGTCGTTCCACTCCCGCTCAATTCCATGTAGAGATCCCTTGGACCACCACTTCTCCTTCCGCAACACTCCAGGTCGGTGCCATGTGAACCAGTATTCGTAGCCGTTCATTAGGCCGTCGACTACGACTCGCGCCTCAGTAAGCTGAGCCTTTCCTTCGTGTTCGTTCCACCAAAGATCTATACCTGTCCCGTGGTCTATTGTGTAGGAGCCGAGGACCGCTCCCGAACTTCCCCATTGACGTGCTGTTCCATGGTCTCTCCCGTTATAGTAAGGCTGTTCCCACGCCAGCACGCCACTTTCATACCATTCGTACTCCCAACCATGTCCCTTGCCGTTCTTATAAGAACACTCGTGTTCGAGCAGTCCGACGTTGTTGTACACGCGTCGCCCAACGTAGCTCCTGCCAAGATAGTAGTTCTTCACCACCTTGCCGCGACCAGCACCATGTTTTTTCGTAACGTCCTCTTCGCGGGCATGCTCCGGTATCGATGAAATAAATGTTGGGGTTAAGCTCATAATTCGGAATGAACCGCGTCCATTTCCTTTACAAGACCAACGTCAATAGAACTCGTCTGGATGTCAATCATCGTCGACTCAGATCCAGCTCCGATTCGAGACCGTGGTGGACGATCCTGCGCCCTGCAGTCAGATTCCAGTACCAAGGTCATCAGCGATAAGCTAAGGAGTATGAGCTGAACTGTTCCCAGCAACCTGCCAAGGATAATCTGAACGATTGTGGTCTGGCACTCCGATGAGCCCTGGGTGATCAGGCTTCGGTAATAATCGCGCTCGTCCGCGTTGTCTGTCCGCTGGGACATTGCAGTCTCAACCATAGTACCGACTCGTGACCGGCCGCACACTCAGCCACTGTCCGCGTCCGTGCCAACTACTGCACGTAACAGCCCCTCGGCCGGTGACTGCGCGTCGCCTACGACGGGCCGCAATAGAATTCGGTCTGGAGGGGATCCCGGGGCCGCGGATGCGCGGCCCAAGGTTGCAGACTCTCGAAGTCTTTCAAGTGTGCGTCGCCTCAGCGGCGTTTGGGATTCAATGTTGTCCGCGCTGCGGATCGCTCGGTTGCCCAGAAACAGTAGTCCTGAGGACATCGCGACTGTAAGGA
>JBBQVV010000206.1:0-12452 GCA_038211235.1 Chthonomonadales bacterium
CCGCCGTCGACACGCAGATCAGCAAGGTTGTTTCGGCTCGCTCCGATTTCGGTTCCAAGATCAATTGGATCGACGCAAACAAGCAGAGAAATGACCTCGCCAAGGTAAATTTTACGAAGTTCGTTTCCGATATACAGGATACGGACATCCCTTCGGCCGCCGTCGAGCTGCAGACCGCCCAAACTGCATATCAGGCCGCGCTGCAATCCACGGCCCATGCATTTCAATCGAGCCTCCTCGACTTTCTGAAATAGCTCGTGTGCCTTCCGTGCACGACAGAATGGAACATCAATGGCTAGAGTACTGAACAAGCGAGTAGTCGATCCGGGATTGGATGTGGGTCGCGAACGAGCTGCGGATGCCGAAGGGGCAGACGTCTTGCACTCGGTCGAGATCACGACAAACCGGTTTGCGACGACTCGCTTCGGCGTGATCGATGTCGACCGCGATCTCGTAATCGGATTCGCGGAGGGACTGATTGGGTTTGAGAACTGCCGGCAGTACGTCGTCGTACGCCACGACGATAAGAGCGCCTTTAGATGGCTACAATCTCTGGACGAGCCCGGAGTTGCCTTCCCAATAGTGGAACCATTTTCGTTCCGGCCCGACTATGCGCCGACCATCTCCGACACGGATGCGCGAATGCTCAGCTTGAGCTCGGATTCGCCGACACTGCTTTTCGTGGTCGTATCCGTCCCGAACCAGGACCCGCGGGCCATGACCGCAAATCTGCTCGCGCCGCTCGTCATCAACGGTGAAACCAGGCAGGGCAAGCAGGTGATCGTGCAAGACGAGGGCTACAGTACGCGACATGATGTCGTGAGTGAGCTCGCTCGAACCGCGACGCTGCCGACGTCGGATGTGGCTGTCACGCACCTCGTTGGAAAGAGAGCGGCATCCACTCACTCGGCCGATAGAGTGCGGGCCGCCTGACGGCGCCGTCCCGGCAATCGCGGCCGGTAGACGACCGGGCGCCGTTTTCAAGTTCGGGTAGGTGACGTTGCACTTAGGACAGAGCTGGCTAAGTCTCCCTAATGAGAAGTCCGATACTGTCCGAGAATCCTGGACAGCACAGATATAAAGAACCCGGAACACGGATGTTCGGACAAGCCGCGGCGGTGGTTTACATTCAGAGCCATGGAGGGCACAAGAGATGCTTGTATTGACTCGGAAACCCGATCAGTCGATTATGGTCGGCACCGAAATCGAAATTACGGTACTTGAAGTACGCGGCGAGCAAGTTCGCCTGGGCATACGGGCTCCACGCTCGGTGACCGTGCATCGTAAAGAGGTGTTTGAGCAGATCCGGCTGGAGAATCAGAATGCTACGACGACTGCGACGGACTCGCTCCCGGACATCTCCACGCTCCTTGTCCGGAATGTGACTGCTCCATAGCCTTGAATCCAGGTGACCAAGTATGCATAAGGCCCTCGTCAATGTCGACGAGGGCCTTTTATTTCGCCAGCTCTTGCTATTAAGGCGAAGGGTAGATCGATTTGATACAGGAGAACCAGCGTCGCTTGAGCTGACCATAGATCTGGTGCTTCACGTGGCCGTCCGTCCAGAGCGTCGTTGAGCCGTTTCGGTGCAGCAGATGGAAATGGTCGAGGTACTGTCCGCCTGGCGGCGAGTCCTGCCAATCCGGTGGCTGGAGAAAGTTGCACATAGGGTCGGGATTCTCATGCTCCCACAGTGCGAGCGTAGTGGCAGGCTCGTCGATCTCCGCATCGACGGCGGCTAGAGCATACGTTCGGCCGGTGGCCGGGTCGGCGACCTGGTCTTTAAAAAAGGGTGAGTATTCGTTGCCCTGGGCGGCCGGGTTAGTGGTGTAGTACGCAGAGGGGTTGCCTCGGGAGAAACCGTTCAGTGCAAGTGCAAGCTGCCATGCCCCCGGCATATCAGGGCACCGTTTTATTCCTTCGTTTTTCAGGTAGGGATCGATCACGCCCGGATGAATGGGGTTCCGCGCGGGCTCTATCACGCTGCCGGTAAACTCTCCGTCGTCATGTGGATTGTTGTTATTATCGTATCCGATCCACGGCGTGGCGAGCGACATGCTCGGGACCGGCCTTCCAACGGAAAACGCGGGAGGCCATCGCTCATCGTAATCAGTCGTGTAGATTCGGAACGCCAGGCCAAGTTGGCGCATGTTGCTGCCACAGACGATCTGCCGCGCAGACTCCCTGGCCTGTGCGAACACTGGTAGCAATATGGCGGCCAGTATGGCAATTATCGCAATAACGACGAGCAGTTCAATAAGCGTGAACGCGGACCGGAGGGATCGCATGCCAGCCACCTTTCTCGTACAGAGCTGCGGTTCTACATTCAGATTTAATTCAGCGCTCTTCCGAGGCGTTCCTGCCGATATTGGATAGAATTGATTTATCGAAAATTGCTTTTTTCGCTACAGAGCGGCAATTAGGGCGTCCGTCATTTCGCTGGTTTTGGCGCTGCCGCCGAGATCCCCTGTTTGAATCCGGCCGGCGGACAGGACTTTAGTGATCGCGGTCTCGATCCGACGGGCAGGTTCCTGCTCACCGATATGGGCGAGCATCATCGCCGCGGACAGGATAACGGCAATAGGATTTGCGAGGTCGCGGCCCGCGATGTCGGGCGCGGAGCCGTGTACCGCTTCGTACACGGCGAGTCCGCCTTCGCCGAAATTGGCGGAGGCTGTGAGGCCGAGACCGCCTACGAGTCCCGACGCGAGATCGGAGAGGATGTCGCCGTAGAGGTTCTCCATCACCATGACGTCGAACTGCTCCGGGCGCATCACCATCTGCATGCACGTATTGTCCACGATCATCTCTTCATATTCGATATCAGGGTACTCGCGACCGATTCTCCGGATACACTCTAAAAACAGACCGTCCGCCAGCTTCATGATATTCGCTTTGTGAACGGCAGTGATCTTCTTGCGTCCATTCCTTGTCGCATACTCGAACGCGTAACGGCCAATTCGCAGACATGCGGACTCCGTGATGATCTTCAGGCTCTCCACGACGCCGGGAACAACGATGTGTTCCAAACCTGAGTAGAGGTCCTCGGAGTTTTCGCGAACGACGACTAGATCGACGTGGTCGTATCGACTCCGCACGCCCGGCAGAGTTCGCGCAGGACGAACGTTCGCGTAGAGATTGAGCCTCTTGCGCAGCGCCACGTTTGCGCTGGCAAATCCTCCGCCGATCGGCGTGGATAATGGGCCTTTCAGAGCGATCTGGTTGCGCAGAATAGAATTCACCACCTCGTCCGGCACGGGGTTGCCGAACTTGCTCACCACTTCGGCGCCGGCCTGCATCCGCTCCCACTCAATCTCCGCTCCAGCGGCCGCAACCACCTTCACCGCGGCGTCCGTCACCTCAGGGCCGATACCATCGCCTGGTATCAATGTTACTGTTCGCATCGCTTCTCCACGTGCCGAGCATTTGTCGAAGGCAGTCCTAACGGCAGGGCAGGCAACAACCTTAAATCGTGGACCGCGATCAAAACTCCAATTCGGTACGGCATGCTGCCATTCCTGCGCCTCCAACTTCGTGGCCGATTGTCCCTGAGACGCCCGGTTATGGACCAAATCGCTCATTCTGACATTGATTTGCAAGTCGGCATAGGAATTAGCGATCAGGAAGCGAACTTAATCGCACGGTTGGGGAACCCATGCGGCCAATCTGTGACGTCCGACCGACATCGATTACAAGGAGGCGCATCACAATGCAAGTAATCTCGCGAACGTTGATACTCATAATCGGGCTCGCCCTGGCTGGTGCGCCGTCCATTGCTCGGGCACAAGACGACGCGACCAATCTGCAGCCGGATATTAAGAAAGTGGCGGTGATCCCAATCGGCAATAAGGACGGTACGGAGGGCGCACGAGAGAAAACGGCGGTTGCGCTGCGCAAGTTCCTTGAGAGAAAGGGATGTAAAATTATCGAGGGAGAGAGCGTTCGAAAGGCCTATGAGGAGATCGTGGGCGAGACGCCTGGGACCAGAGACAAGCTGGTAGCCCTTAACGATAAGGACCTGCTCAGGGTGGGACGAAGTCTCAACGTCGATTACATCGTGGCATTGAATCTCAGGTGGCACACCAAGTCGATCTATGTCTTTCCGACGCTTCGGACCAAGGCCGACTGCACGGCGGACGCGGTGGTTGTCGATGTGGCGCGATCCGAGGTGACACTCGACAAGCGAAATGTGAAAGCGGACTCGGAAAACAAGAACCTGGGCGCTGCCGTGGCAGCGGCGTTTACGTACCTCGGAGCCGGCGCTGTTTCGGGAGGCCCTAAAACGCCTCCACAGACGCTCTCCGGCGTTAAAGCGGTCTATGCGGCCCTTGAGCCGTTCCTTGTTCCAGCGACGATCCCGCGAAAGATCGAATCGGACGCCGTTGCGGGCGACCGCCAGCCGAGGCCGTAGGACCACTCAACTTCAACATCGTTGGTGGCGGTGACTGACGAATCGGTGGAACTTGTAGCCGTCGTGAAGGATCCTGGTTATAGTGGATGGTTGAGGTGGCGATCAGCGGAAAAAGACCCGGCGCTTAGTTTGAGCGCCGAGTTCTTCGAAGTGGTTTGCTTATGCCTCATCGGCATAGCCCAGATGGGCGAGTATGTCTTCTCGCGTCTGGTCCGAATAGGCCTCGATGGTCTCCCGCAATACGGACGTGTTGAACTCTGCCTGCGCTATCACTTCCGGATCCGTCACTTCCGGTGGTGCCGATTGCTGTTGAGCCTGGATATGCTGCAGCGCCTCGACGACCTGAAGGCCAATTATGTTCATAACCTGCTCCGGGCTTGTATCGGCCGTTACAGGGATGAGAAGCGAGAGCATCAGTATCGGTGTATTCGGTTTCATCAAACGTTCTCCTTTACGGCTAACGTCGCTCATTCATGCTTGAGTTAGGACTGAGCGGTACTATTAGTATCCAACCTATCCGTCCGAAAAGCAAGCCAATCCGAGTAGTGTTTCCGGATATGACTCGTGTCTACCTTCTACACCGATATACGTACGCATGTCACCGGACATCCCAGCGATAACCTTACAAATCAGTGCACCTCGATGAGTTGAACGAGATTGTTCTCGGTGTCCCTGAAGGTCGCGAAGAGCATGCCTCCGGATTCCATGGGCGGCAGATAGAATGGCACACCGCGCTTTGTCAACTCGTCGAACGCCTCGTGGACGCTCTCAACTGTGAGGGCGACCTGGACGGCGTTGATATTGAACGCTTGCTGAGGCAGTGGCTCCGGAGAGACCTGCAGCCCCACTCCCTCATGGAACACGACCCAGTCCTCCGACTCATCCTGGATCGTAAAGCCGAGCACGTCACGGTAAAATCGAGTCGCCCTGTCGATGTCCAGGACAAGCACCATTGCCATCACCCCTTGAAACTTCACTGGCATCTCCTCGAACTCGATGCGCGCTTGAAGTGGGGAGCTTCGGGCACGAGCGCGGAGCGAACCGCCTTTCCGATGAACCGGGGGATTTTGATCTCCACGTTCGACGGACGCGTCTCAAGGCAGTCAACGAATGGATTCCGGCAGGATGTTCCGCACTACGGGGCGTAAACCCTTGTAATATCTTACGGCGAGATATAGGATTGCCTCCCACAATGACGGAATGTACCCGGATTATTCACGAAGCGATTAATTGGCCAACAGTAGGGTGGGGGTCCAGGACGGATCCGTAGGGACTTATCTCCCGCCGAGCCGGTTCACGAATAGTCCAGGTGTAATCCGTTGCGAATAGCCGTGCAAGACTACATTTGGCGATCCTACGTCTCCGCAACAGTTGTGGACGCCACGGTCGAGGCAGAAAGTTGGTAGGAAGCGTGCCTGACGGATTGGATCCATCAGATGAAGCGGACTTTCGGTCAGTCTTTCCCGTCGGAACAACAATAGTTCACTCTCAGTCGTATCGGCCCGGCTACCAGCGCTACCCGATGTGCGTGCACCTAAAATCGCCTGCCGGCGTTGTTCAACGCTGCGTCGTCAAGGTCAAACCACCCGACCTTATCGAGCGAGTGATTCAAACCCTGAACATTCTGGCTGCCCTTGGGCTAGCTGTACCGGAGGTACGATCCGGCCCCTTGCCTCTGCTGGCGGAGAATCTCGCGATGGTCGTTCTTAGCGAGCTGCCCGGGCGGTGCTTGCCATGGTGCGGAATATCGTCGCTGGCGGAAGCGGATGCTACGTGCCTGCTGTTGCTGGAGGGTATCGCCAGCCTCCATGGACTGACAGACCAGGTTCGTGAATTTGACGGTGCAAGCGCGTTACCTCGCTACACGCTACAATCGGAGTTCGCGGACACTATTGTCGCAGCAGGAGATTGGAACGATGACGCGGTTTTCCGGCAGGCTGTCGACATCGCTCGCGAGGCGCTCGCAGGTGCAGAGACGCCACTCGTGTTCTCGAATGGAGACTACAATCCACAAAACTTCATTTACGACGGTCAAGCGCTAACCGGCTTTGTAGACTTTGAAGGCGCCTGCTTAATCCGGGAAGTTTCGGTCCGGGGTCAAAACGATAGAGTTGCGCGCGCACACATCTTCCAGCTCCTCGAAGAATCGTCGCAAATCATCACGAAAGAGTAGATTCTTGACACGTCGACGTCTGAATGTCGCGATGATCGGATGCGGAGATATTGTCGGCAGACACCTCCAGGCATACAAGGCTCAGGCCGGCCGCTCGGCGATCGTCGCCTGCTGCGATACCGATGCCGTCCGCGCGCAACGAGCCGTGGACGAGTGCGGCTGTCCGGGAGCGCGTCCCCTAACCGACTATCACGAGCTGCTTCGCGACGCAACGGTCCACGCGGTCGACCTCTGCCTGCCGCACCATCTGCATGCCCCGGTCGCTATACAGTTCGCGGAGTGCGGCAAGCATATCCTATGTGAGAAACCGCTCGCGCTCAATGTTCAGCAGTGTAATGCGATGATCGACGCCGCCCATAGGTCCGGGATCATGCTGATGCACCTTGAGCCCCAGCGTATGTCGGCAACCGTTACGGCTGCCGCGGCGATGATCGGAGAGGGGCGAATCGGCCGCATCGTCGGACTTCAGGGCACGTTTGCGTACTGGCAGAGAGCCGAGCTAAACCGGGAGTGGAGAGCGGATCCCGTCCAGTCCGGGGGCGGTCACTTGATGGATGGCGGAATTCACCTCATAGATGCACTGCGGCATCTTGGAGGCGACGTGATTTCGGTACAGGCGATGACCGCTCGGTATCGGCCCGAGCTTGGCGTGGAGTGCGAAGATCTCGCGGTCCTGAACCTGCGGTTTGCAGGCGGTCATTGCGGCCAACTGTTCGCCTGCCATGCGACCCGGGGAAGGGGCGCGTCTCCCTCCATTACTGCTTTCGGTGCGGAGGGATGCCTGAGCGTCGACGCCTTTGGAGAGAGCCAGGGGCTCGTTCACTTTCCAGTCGGTGGCGGGCACGAGACGATTCTGACCCGATACTCCTGGCAGTCGACGTATGAGCTGGCTATCTCCCATTTCCTGGACGTGGTCCTCGATGGAGCGACTCTCGTCGCGACGCCGGAGGACGGACGAGAGAACGTCCGGCTGGTTCTGGCGGCGTACGAGTCAGCGAGGACCGGGCGAGAGGTGAAACTGGACGCCGATCCGGTGTCTATTCCACCAGTGGCGGCGAACTAGACGAGGGTGGAACTACCTGAAGCTGCGACGTTGATCCGGCGGTGGGAAAGAGCGGAACGAGACGCACGTGACGCTGGTTCCACGTACACAGCTCGTTAAATCCGTTGGCGAGTCCAATATCCGTGGCGGCCGTATAGGCGTGTCCGAGCTGATCCGGATGATGCGCGTCCGATCCTACACAGAGAAGCGAACCGCCCCGCTGCCTGTAGAGAGAAACGCTGTCGGCGCACGGATAGGTTAGGCCGACGTTCTGATGAAGGCCGGCGGTGTTGATCTCAAGGGCGACGCCGCGTTCGATCATTCGATCGAAGATCTCGGTTAGCTCGACTCGGTAAGTCACCGGGTCGTATGGTCCCCAGGCGGCGACTCCACGACGGTTGGCATACTCCAGGTGGCCAACGATATCAAACAGTCCGCTTGTGACAGAATCGCTTACCGCACGAAAGTAGTCGCGATAGGCCGTATGTGCACAGCGGGATCGGTTGTACTCAGGCGTCATGATCATTTCGCGGTTCACGTAGTGAACGCTGCCGATCACGAAGTCGAACGCGTGTGATCGAAGGTATTCAGAAATCTGATCATCGAACCAGGATTGATAGTCGATTTCAACGCCTGCTCGTACCTCGAGCACGCCGTGGAACCGCTTCTTCGTCGTCTCAATATCGCGCATGTATGCGTCGTAATCGAAGTAGTCGACCACCGGGTCGGCTGGATCGAAGTCCTTGTGTTCGGAGAAGCCGATCTCATTCAACCCGAGCTCTGCCGCGCGCAGGCACTGATCCAAAATGGACGCATTGCCATCATGAGATCGAGTTGAGTGGACCTGATAGTCTATAGCATAGCGGCCATCGATCATTCGTCGCGTCAGTCTCCGAACGACGAGAGATCGGGGCCGGTCGTCTCTGCTCCCACGATGCGCCACTCCTTCGTCTGATAGAGGCCAAGCATCTGCGGGACCTCGACGCGGCGCAGATGCAAGGTGATGTGTCCGGAGTAGTCCTCCTTCCGGCTGTCGGCGCCATCGTTATGGACGACTAGATCGAACTGAAGCGTAGCGTCAGAGTCGGTCGAGGCAAAGACGTAATGAGACATATCCGCGCCGACGCGATCTGAGTTGCGAAAGTATCGAACGAGAAGAACGTGCAGCTGGTCCGGATTGATGTTTGCTATTCGGGTGTCGGGCAATGGGGCGATATACATCAGGATCCCGTTTGCGTTCTTGTGGCGGAACGCGAATTCCACCTTTCGAGTGACGTCAATCGCCTCCTCCTGAGTCAACTGCGGCGCACTACTGCGGGTTATCAGGAACACGGCGAACAGGGCGCAGCCAAGGAGCAAGCAAACCGCCAGGATCATCCAAGAACGTTGCTTCATCGATCGGACCTCCGGTGCGCCGAAGCGTGACCCAATGCGGCTGTCCGGTCGAGATCCGGACCCGCCGACGGCCAAGCTGTTGATGCATAAATCTGAACCCTTTTGCACCATTCTACATCCAAATTGATTGGAACCGTTCCTTCACGCGTAGGACGGTGGAGCATATTCTCTGTCCATGCCATCGGAGATCGAACGACAACTGGTCCGGCGCATTCAGGCAGGCGATCGTAGAGCATTCGAGAAGTTACTCGATGCCTACGAAACCCGCGTCTATCGGCTGGCGCTGAGATTCACCAACAGCGTAGCCGATGCAGAGGATGTTACACAAGAGATCTTCGTCGGCGTCTACAAAGGACTAGGACAATTTCGAGGAAGCTCCGCCCTTGGAACCTGGATCTATCGAATTGCGATGAACCACTGCCTCGAGTTCCGGCGCAAACGCAAACTCGATTCGATCCCATATGACGAGGATCTCACGCTTCCGGCGAGTAATTGGAGAGACGATCCCTTTCAGTCGGCGGGACGAAGTGAGCTTACCGAGAAGCTAGAGGCCGCGTTAAGCCGTCTGTCGCCACTTCACCGCGATGTGATCGTACTGCACGAGCTGCAGGGCCTGACGTACCAGGAGGTCGCGGACGAGTTAGATGTGCCGGTTGGCACCGTTAAATCTCGGCTGTCCAATGCGTTCCGTCGTCTGCGAGATCTGCTTGGCGGCTATGTCGTCGAAGAGGGTGCACCGGTATGAGGCCTAACCAGCGAGAAAACTATGAGCCGCAAGACCCGCGGAGCGCGTCCAGTGGTCATGATCGGCTTCGTGCCGATCTCAAGGCATGCGTGGACAGTGAGCTGGCGGCGCCACGGGGCTGGTATGTCCGGTTGCACATATCGCTATGTACGGCATGCCAAGAGGAGGTGAAGTGGTTGAGGCGTCTCGGAGAAAACATGGGTGATCTTGAAAAGGCGGTTCCGAGTCCTCGGCTTCGCGCCCGAATTCTCGCCGCTTTACCGGACAATCCGCCTGGCATGCCAGCCCTCGAACCGAGGAAACGACTGCAGTGGGCACGGCTGTCGCCGGCGCCCGCGCTCGGGTTGGTCGTCGGATTGGCGTGCGCCGCAGGACTTTTTGCAATCATAATCCGTAACTCGCCTAAGTCTGGGTCGCCGAGCGGCGAGAAGTTGGCGATTATCACTCGGCATGAACATACTTTTGCGCCCGAAAAGTTGAACTCTCCGACGTCGCCGGATGCGAAGACCGTACTCGTAACGGACGACCCTACCAGTCGGGAGGCAGATCGGAGACTGGCGACGTGGCTTGATGCGCAGACTCACCGTGAGGCTCGTCAACTTGATGCGAATCACAAACAGTGGGCTGCGTTGGTCAAATCGTTGCGACCCAGGCTCGCTTCTCCTGCAGAATCTGGGGGACTGCGTCTGGCGATGGCGGTGCGCGAAGTCGATGATACCGAGAATCGGCTAGCGGCCTGGGCAGTTCACGTCGGGGGCGTCGTTTCCGGACGCTCCGGCCCGGCCGCGCATGAGCCTGTGAATGCGGCGCCGCTCGTCGGCACGAACGAAAGGTACATACCCGTCGCGCCCTCCTCGACCGCGGGTGATCGCCTCATGACACTTCGAGTACCCGCTGGGAGAGTACTCTCTCTTGAGCAGGTATTGACCCAGGCGGGCGCCTTCGGGGGCCCGGGACAGGTCGTGGCGGCCGGTTCCAAGCCTGTTTCAGCCGGATCCCGGCGCGCTCAACCGCCTGGCCACGTACGAGGAGTTGTACCACCGAGTACTTATACTCTGATTGGCCCACCTGGGGCGGTTTCCGCAAGGAAGATCGGTGAACCAGGGGATCAATCCTTTGCCCGCAGCAGAGCCTCTGGGACGATAACACTCCAGATTGAGCTGAGCAGCTTCGTGGCGTCTGATCCATAACTCGCGAACCGTCGAACGGTTCGCGGGCCTGGCATGCGTTCGACTTCAGTACGCCAGGCGATAATCCGTGGCAGGATCAATGCACCTCGACGTCGATAGCCGAAAAGTGCTCGTGACCGGCATCCTCGTGCGTTCCTTCACTCTGTAGCCGAATCAGATAGCTTCCGGGATCGCTCAGCTTGAGCTTAAGCGCGCCCGACGATACCGCCCCAATAGCCATGTCCGTCGTAAAACTGCTATCGAAGACACCGGCCAACCCTGCTGCATCCGGCACGGGCTTCTGGCCCGTATTCGCCTGGCGCACGATAAAGAAGTGAAGGGATACATTCTTCAGCGCACCATGAGGCGAGCTGTTCTTTACATTCCACGCAATCTTGATGGGGTCCCCGGGCTTAACTTTTAACACTGGCCGAGGATTGAAACCTCCAATTGGGGGCGTCGTGTCCATGGACGCCTGCGCCTGCTTGTCGCCGCTGCTCACACGCAATAGGATATCGAAGTGCTCGGCGCCGGCATGCCGCCCGGCCAGTGCCAGGATCCCCGCGATTAGCGCCACGATCAACACAGCGATTCTTGATCTCGCGGTCATTTTCTCAAGTCTCTCTTCCTGCTTTGCGTAGCCTCGATCGGCCGGCGATCCGTATTGAACGCCCTCATGATAACCATGCTGCGAACGATTCCGGTGAAGGGCAACTGGACCGGAACGACCCTCTCGACTCGAGCGCCAAGGCGCGCAACTGTATCCCTCGAATCAGCCACCTCCAGATAAATGTCCTTGCTCTTGTAAGCCACGGCAAGCTTACCCGGACGAACGAACGGCAGAAGCCATCTTGCGAGGAGCGGCAGCTTAGCCACTGCCCTGGCGATCGCGAGGTCATATGCCGCCTGATGTTCCAGATGACGCCCGATCTCTTCAGCCCGGCCATGTACGGTACGCACGTTCGAGATCCCGAGCTCGGCAATCACCGACTCGACGAAGTCCAGTCGCTTGCGCGTTGCGTCAATCAGTGTGACGTGGGCTGTCGGAAACGCGAGAGCGAGCGGTATGCCTGGGAATCCCGCGCCGGTCCCAACGTCGATGACCCGACCTCCACACTCGGGCCGAACGGCCGCCGCCAGCGCGAGAGAGTCGAGGAAATGCAGCGTGATGAACTCTCCGGGGTCAACTCGCGTCAGGTTAAGCCGCTGATTCCCTTCTTCCAAAAGGACGGCAAGTCGCGCGAACTGCTCGACAGTCTGTTTGTCGAGAGTCAGTCCCCATGTGGCAGCGCCGTCAACAAGTTGGACTTCTTGTGTTTCGGTAAGCATCAGAGTTTGGCATTGCCCGGCTTACCGACGTCGGAATTGCCGGTGCTATGCGTACCGACGGCGATATGTGCCGGCATCGTAGCACAGTATCAAAGTCTCCCGGATCGTCCTACCTCGTGGACGCATCGAATGCGCGAGACCGTCGACCTGAAACGGCGCCGCGGTAGATTGAGGCCAGGCGCTCAATC
>JBBQVV010000207.1:0-12438 GCA_038211235.1 Chthonomonadales bacterium
CAGGATCCCTCGCGGCTAGTCGGTTTGCGATCGCGCTAAATCAGCGTAAGCATTCCATGCGCGGCCGCCGCACTAAATCCAATCGCGGCAAACAAGATGAACACTCCAATAGTGACGACGAAGGCAACGCCGATCAACGCAACCCACGCCAGCATCACGACGACGAAGGCAGCTCCGACCGAAATCTCCTGTTCACTAGAGATTGCAGCGACCATGAGTATCTGCCACCAGACCAATCCGACAAGAGCCAGCACGATTGCGATCGGATTAATCGAGTTTGGAGCTGGACCGACAGGAAAGAGGGCATTTACAAGAATGAACATGGGCGCGGGCGCGTAGGAGAAGATGAGCGCCCGAAACGATCCCGAATATGGTGTTCGATTGCCGAACAGCAGGCCGATCAGATGCAGTACCCACGCGGACGCCATGACGAAGCAGAGCAGTATCGGCATGGACAGGAGAACACCCAGCACCATGCCGGCGTTATAGGCTGGACTGAGGTCCATTGCGCCCTGAACTGCCGGTTTATGCTGCAGCAAGCGGATCGCGACCGCAACGAGAATGGGGAGCACATACAGTAGAGACAATGCCATAGGAGCGCGCATGCCGGCCGTGCCGGCCATCTCGCGGAAGAACGATGCGGGCCGGGCGATAATCCTGCCCCAACTTCTGACAGCCTCCGCCAGATCGAACCTATCCTCGTAGTTGAGAGCTCGTTCCGATTTGGCCATCGATCCGGCGAGCTGCCCGTAGAGTCCTCCTTGCGAATAGAAGCCACTCTGCGCCGCGGCTTCACCATACGGCGTAGGTGGCGGGCTGCCATAGGGACCTATCGCGGGCTGATACTGCGCGCCGGCGGGCAGTGGCTGCGCGTGCAGACCCGCCGGCGACTGGTATGGGGCGCCAACCGCCGGAGGTTGGCCGTAGGGTCCCGGCGTAGTCTGATAGGGTGTCGTGGCAGGAGGGGCCTGTGCGCTCGGATTGCTCGTTGCCTCCGGCCATGCGGCATAGCCCGGCGCGCTCATCGGCGGAGGCACGGAGGGAGGTATTATGCCTGCTTGGTCGGGAGCGACGCCTGGAATCTCAACATTCCCGCTCCGCCCAAACTCAAGTGGCGTCGTGCCCACGCCCGAAGCGGGCACTTGGGGCGACGGCGCCGCGGGGACGTATGCCGGTTGTTGGGTATTGAAGGGCTGCGTAGCGCCTTCGCTTGATGTGGGCGAGGCTGCCGGGTTCGACACGCGGTCCTGCATCGAACTCGTTGCCATATTCGTGTTCGATCTCGGGAGATCCGTCGGGACTTCCGCCGTCGGCGCGGGCCCGGAACGCTCCGGACCTGCCCGTAAGCGGTCCAGCATCTCCGTCGCGCGCGGGTAGTCCGGCTGCAGTGTCAAGGCCTGGTTGAGTGCTTGCTCCGCCTGCTCCAGAAACCCGCCCTGCTGCATCGCCACGGCTAGATTGTAGCGCGCCTGGGCGTTATGGGGCTGGATCTGTACCGCGCGAGTTATCGAATGGATCGCGTCCATCTGACGGGCCAGCTGTCCGTACGCGGCCCCGAGAAACATATGGGCTTCAAAGTCGTTGGGATCCCGCCGGCATGCCGCCTCGAGGCTGACCATGGCTGTTGCCGGGTCGCCCTGCTGCAGGGCCTGCAGACCTGTATCGCGTTCCGTGGACATGGGCGCTGTCTCCTGGCGGTTTCCGCGTTCCGGCTATCGCAGCCTCAGAACACGCTCTTCAGTTCGAAGGTCACGCTGCTTGAGCAGATCATGGATCGTGGCCGTCAGGTACCGATCTTCGGCGATCGTGAAGTCGATACGAAGTCTCGCCTGTGTGCCTGTTCCAGGCGGCGCTAGCTTCAAGGCATCTCCTTCATTGAGCGCGACGACGCACTCGCTTTCCTCGGCCTCGGAAGGCAGCCAGTAGTCGTTGCCGTTCATCCGCCGGTTCCAAGGGATCGTCATTCGTCCCGCGTAGCCGACTTCACAGATCGGGAGCCGGAAATGCTGCTGGCCTTCCGTAACGGCATAGTAGCGCGTCTCAAACGGATTCGGCGTCGGATAGGCCGTTCCGCGCCGAACAAGTCGCTCGTATTCTGGCCTCTGCTGCGAATCGTTATAGACACGAATCGCGTAGTCGTGGTGCACGATCTGATCGACGCTGAACCCGGCGCCGAATACGGCGGCGCCCTTGACTACCGCTTCGAAGGGCTCCCAATAGTGGACGCGCTGCGGACCGAAGAGGTTTTCAAACAGATCCCGGACGCCCGGAAGCAGCGTGGATCCGCCAACCAGAAGCACGGCATCAAGCTGCGTGTCATCGATCTGATGCTTGCAGTCGTCCAGCGTGGCTTCGGTCAGCGTCTCGAGGGTCTTGTATAGACCGCGCTCCTCAAGCAACTCGAGAAACTCCTGCCGCTTGATCTCGATCCGCCCGCCCCCCTGAAGCAGGAAATAGCTGCTGTCGGCGACTGACGCCTTGTTGCTAAGGTCCTTCTTGATCGCCTCTGCCTGCGAAAGCAGGAGCGGTCTAAGCGCGGTTTGATGCGCCTTTAGTCGCTCGCAGCCAAAATCCGCGATCCAGCTGTCGATCGTCTCACCGCCATATGTCAGGCCCCGCGCAGCCAGGAGGGTGGCATGGCGCTCGCCTGCCCGCGCCTCCTTTGCGCCGGGCCCCGTACGATTAGTGCGCACAACGGCCAGGTCGAGAGTGCCTCCTCCGAAGTCGACGACAAGCAGGTGCTTCTCTTCAGTGAGGTCGATTCCGTATCCGAGGGCTGCCGCGACCGGCTCGTCGATCGTATGAAAACGCGGAACTCCCAGCTTGCGCGATATCTGCGCGAGTTCCGCACGATAGGGCTCGAAGCTCTCTACCGGCACGGTCATTGTCAGGTCCAACACCTGACCCTCTTTACGCCACCACCGAAGCGCGCCAATAATGCGGTGCAGAACACTTCTGGACGGCTCCGCGCGGGCGCGCTCGTATGTAGCCGTGTGCTGCAGAAGCTCCTTAAGGAATGTCGTGGCGCATTGGCGTGCTGAAATCGATTCGGAACCAAGCTGAGCGACAGGCCGCTGACTCGCCTGAGCCAGTGTCTTCTTGAAGGACCTGGCGAGCGGGCCGAGTGCAACCATATCGCTTCCAAGTAGTATCTCTCGCGCCGCCAGGGCGGGGCGGCCGATAATTGCGCGACCGACGTCCTGGAAATAGATGGCGGAGGGAATAAGCGGTGTCTGCCAAGCCGGCTCGTAATCGACCAGATCTTCCAGTGCTACTGTAACAGCATGTGTCCCGACCCACTTCGCGATGAGCGTGTTTGTCGTTCCGAGGTCGATAGCCCAATGCGTCTCCATAAATAACCGGCGTTCCTCTTACCTTGAATGGTGCTTATTATACAGAATTCTGCCCGTTCCGACAAGGGCATGCTCCGGCGCGACGTGCGGGCGTACAGTCTGGATAGGTCCGCGTCTAAAGGTTATTGGCCGCAGCGGCTGCCAGCAGAGGGAAAAGTCGTCCCGTGGTTGAATTGATTGCCAGTATAGTCAGTGTGTGCGGAGGTTGTCAATCTAATGACGGCTGAGAGGCAAACATCGCACAACGAGGAAGCCGCCGCCCGCCACGGCTGGGCACTCGACAGCCTGCGGGTGCGGAGCGCCGAGCCGCAAGACGCCGATCCAATCGCCGCAATCCTTGCCGACGCTTTTCCTGCCCTCTACCACGCAACATTCGGCACGCGCGACAAGAGTGCGGTTCGTTCGCTGCTTACCGCACTGTATGCGGCCGGCCACCTATCCCTAGTCGACACGCGCGTCTGCGACGTCGAAGGTCGTGTTGCCGGCGTCATCATCCTGCACACCGGGAAACAGATTGGGCGAGGCTCACCACGCGAATATTGGAGCGTTGTTCGCCGCGAGCTCGGACTACTGCGAGCGCCGCGCGCTTTCGGCGGAGGAGTTCTGGCTAACGTGATGCTGGGCCGGCGGATTCCGCGCGCCCCCGATCTGGTCTATATAGAGGCGCTCGCCGTCGCCGAGCCGCATCGCGGCCAAGGCATCGGCTCGCGCCTGCTCGCGAACGCAGACGAGTGGGCGACAGCTCGCGGCCGAATCCGGCTCGCGCTGCACGTGTTGGTGAGCAACGTCCGTGCTCGCCGATTGTACGAGCGCGTGGGATTCCGCACCTGGCACTCGCCACCTCATAACGCGTCTGCAAGCAGCTTGCTGCGTGCCTCAGCGTGGAGCGCAATTCTGATGGAGCGCCGGCTGGACAATCGGGATTGAAGCGGCCTGAATGCCGTAGTCGGTGTATCTGTTCAGAATGCCAGTCGCTCCTGGCCGCGGTCCGATAGGTCCTCGGTCTCGATGTCGCTGGATTTGAACTGCTTGCTGAGCCGCAGTCGCTGAGACTGATAGTGTGAGCTGGCATCCGCCCCATAGACGCGGTCGGGCACCTCGGCGGTCCGGAGCAGCAGAAGCCGAAACAGGGGCTGGCCCTCTTCGATCAAGTAGGCGACATCGCGGTTCCTGATTTCAAGGACGACGGCTCCGGCCGTCTGCGCCGCGGGCAGACCTCGGCCGTAGCCGAACCCCGAGTCGAAGAAACCCGCGTAGTGTGTTCTGACCTCGCCGCTGCCGGCATCGAACGGTACCATCTCCGCACAGTACTCCGGAGGCAGGCGCACTAGCTCGCGAGATGCGAATATGTAGAAATCGTCAGGCTCCAGTATGACTGGCGCGCTGGGCCTCCAGTGCAGCCGCTCCCAGTATTGGCGAACCGGCGCCATGCCAAGCAGCCGAAGATCGATGGGCTGGGTGTTCCTTCGCGCCTTGAAGCCGATCGTCGAATCGGGCTCGCCCGAGAGGCGCACGGAGAGGAAGATGCCTGCAGAAATCCTGAGATCGATGGACCTTAGCGGCTCGCGGTTGTGGCTCAACACGATCTCGGTCTCGTCCATCAGGGCGGCGGTCTCGGCATCAGTGAACTGAGCGTTCGCATGTTGAAACCGCATCTGCGCGAGAGAATCTCCCGGCCGAACGATAATTGCAAACGATCGAGGAACTACCTCGAGGTAGAGCCGGCCCGAATATCCCGCCGGGACCTCGTCAAACACCGAGCCGGTCTCCGAAACAAGACGCGTAAACAGATCGAGTCGTCCCGTCGTGCTTTTAGGGTTCGCCCGAACCGAAATGTGCTCTGGGAGCCTCAACTGCTCGGTCAGCGGGATGAGGTAGACCTGGTTACGTTCGAGAACGGTGCCGGCCTCGTCCAGTGGGATGTCGTACCACTTGAACCGGGAAAGCTTGCGCTGGAGACCTTCCGGTCCGGGCAGGAAGCTGCACTGAACTCGATACGCAACGGTATCCAAGCGCAGGTCGAGGCTGTTCGGCTGAATCTGGTCCGAGGTGACCGGCGGCGACGCCTGGATCACCCCGCGCGCGACGGCTTCGGCGATCCACTGCGATGGCATGATGCCGGGACTGTAGCCAATGCGGTCGTAGTCGACCATATGGAGTTCCTCAAGCCACCAAGGCGTCGGATCGGCGAATGCCGTCCGCGAGCAGGCCGTTCAACACCACGCGGGCATCATACTGCTCGACGGAGGTACGGCTGCCGAGTCTCTCGTGTAGAGTCGCCATATGCAGCTGCGCAAAGCTCCAGCCCGCATTGAGAATGTCGACTGCACAACGCTCACGGGAGACTTCATCCTGACCAGTCAGGAGCTGTTCGGGTGGCAGCCCATTGCGCAGGCGCTCCCAGATAGCAGGCGTCTCCCTGTCGAAATCGTCGGGCGTATATGCCCCGGGAGCGGACCGGTAAGCTTCCTGAGATTCTCGCATCGAGCGCAGCAGTGGCTCGCTCAGCATCTTGCGATCCAGGTAGCCCGGATCGAAACCAAATTTGTCGCGCCAACGTGCGATCAGCGGCCCGACTTGCGGATGTTTCATCCAACCGGAGATTTCGAGCAACTCGCCGACGAAGCAGAGCTTTGGCGCATCAAACGAGTCGCTGAACCCCTTGTTGTTCTGAATCTCGGCGGCGAGCGCGAAAAAGTAGGCGGGACCGACGGTCGACGCGGCGAACACGTAGCTCGGCCGCGGGCGATGAAAACTGTGGAGCGCCGAGCATGCCATCAGCGTATTGTTCTGTTCGCCCATCGGATATCGAGCCAGGAGGAATTCGCCGGGCGCTACGATCTTCAGCGTATCGAGACCCAGTGCCTCAGAGTTGTCTCGAAGCCGCTGAAGGTGCTCGCGCACCAGGATTCCCACAAGGCCCGCGGGCCGCAGTACAACAAGTGCGTCGGGGCGGTACTGCCGGGCGAAGGCTTCCAGGACAATCTGCAGGCCGGAAGGCTCGGGGTCCTGGAGAGAGCCGAGCTCGACCGCAAGAGCACGGATCTGCCATACGACCTTGTGATATGTGAATGCCCGCTTACTTTCGACGGGAGCAGGCTCGGAGTCCCAATGGTCACCGGTGCGTTCGGCCATCTCGGTCAGAGTGCGACGGAGATCCGCGCGCTCTCGAGATTCGCCGTACGGCGCTTGCCGAAGCGTGCGCGCAAGACTGCGCGCCGAGTCCGCAATGCCGCTGCCGCCGCACTCGAACGGTGACGTGCCGGTTGCCGGCATTCAGTACCCTTTGATGTGGACGCCCGGAGCTATGGCTATGGTGGTCCGGACCTGTCGGACGGATCATGCGGGTCGGAATGGCCGCGTGGGCCAGACCAGTCAAACATGTTGGACCAGTAGGAGCGAACCTCGCCCGCTACGCGATCGCCGGATCGGTGACGCGACGGTCCGCAACCTGGGTTTTCGCGCGTGACGTCGCCTTCAACTGTTCGATCAGCATATCGTACTCAGCCCGATCGACGGGAACCGTCGCCGTTCTGCCGGTCTTGCTGGACAGGATCAGGCCGTTGATGAGCTCGACGGCGTTCAATCCCTCTTCTCCCGGCGAGATGAGCGGCTCCCCGTACAGGATAGCGCGCGCGAAGTTCTGACTGATCTGCGCGTGACCCTTCATACTGCTGTCCGGCGGGATCTCAACGGCAACCTCTTCGGCCTTGGGAGAAGCCCATACCTCGGTCGCCTCGCGCGTGAATGTTCGGATCGGCGACTTGACGTCGAACACTTTTAACGAACTTCCATGCAGAACGAGCTTGCCGCGATCGCCGGCGATCTCCAGCATATTGTGATTTGGGATCTCTGTCGTGCTGGCGTAGAGGTAGCCGTGAGCGCCGTTCTCGTACTCGAGCGTCGCAAACGCCTCGTCCTCTACCTCGATATCGTGCAGCCGCGTGCGGGTCTGGCCCGTAATCCGCTTCGGCATGCCGGCCAGCCAGGTGAACAGGTCGAGATAGTGGGGGGCCTGATTAATGAGAACGCCGCCTCCCTCACCGCTCCAGGTCGCGCGCCACCCACCGGAATCGTAATAGGCCTGGGCACGATACCAGGCCATGACGAGGCTGGTACGATAGATCTCACCAATACGGCCGGATTCGATAACCGCGCGGGCCGCCCGGTTTTGTCCCTCGCCGCGCATCTGATACATAACTCCGAACTTCTTGCCGGATGCTTTCGCGGCCTGTATCATTCGGTCGGCCGCGGAAACGGTTACGGCAAGCGGCTTCTCGGAGAGTACGTGGATTCCGCGCTCGAACGCATCCACGGCGATGGGCGAATGGAAATAGTGCGGCGTTGCGATGAGTACGGCATCGACGAGCCCGCTGTCGAGCAGCTCCTCGTGCCTGGCGAACCCGGGGACCGAATACTTCGTAGTGATTGCGTCCAGCGCCTCGGGACTGGTATCACATACGGCGGCCAACTGGGTTTCGGGAATATTCGGCAGTTGTGCGCAGTGTCCCGAACCCATGCCGCCCACGCCGATCACCCCAAAGCGCACCTTGCCCGTCTCCATGGAATATCTCCTCGTCGCGATACGCTAACCATTGCCGCCGTGTAAACCAGACTGCCGCCGCCCAACGTCGTGCCAACCGTTCGACGGGCAGCACGATAGTTCCTGCCTTTTTGGACGAGCCCTCCCGCACGACAGCATCGTCTATCTTGCTGCCGCCTCCGTCACTCTGTCGTCGACCGTCCAGTCCGGCCGCCGACAGGTCATATGGTATGATATTGAACGGACCAAGAGTCCAAATCGACCACACAACGCTTCGGCATAAGTCCCGATCCCAAGAGGAGATTCGCGTTGAATATCAGCTTTCGTCCCGTGTGGCGCTCCGCGCGGTTTGCAGCCTTCATCCTGCTTGCGGCCGGAGCGTCGCTTCCTGCAAGTGCCCAGTTCGGGCGCGAGCAGGGAAACCCCTTTAAGGCGCCGCGGGCCACCATTCATGCCCCTCACCAGAGAACGTACCATGTCCGACATCTCAAGCTGGAGTTCGCTATCGATGCGAAGAACCATTCGGCGCGCGGTATCGTAACAAACTACCTGACACCCCTTGGCGACGGACTGACGGACGTCGTGCTGGATGCCGGATCCAACCTCAAGATCGAAGGCTGCCGCATCAATGGCGTCGAGGCGCAGTTCAAGCATGACGGCGATGTGCTGACAATCTCGACGGCATCGCCGCTGAGCGCAGCGAAGGAGGCGGCCGTCGAGGTGCGCTATGAGATGCCGGCGGGGGGGCGGGGCGGCGGAGCCAATGGCGCAGGAGGCTTCACCTGGATCGATCCAAGTCCTACCGATCCGACAAGACGGTCAGGCTTCTGGAGCCAGGGAGAAACGGAAACCAACCATAAGTGGGTGCCATGCTACGACCATCCCAACGACAAGTGCACTTCCGAAACACACACGACGGTCCCCGAAGATTGGACCGTGATCGGAAACGGCAGCGAACTCCCGGCGACGGCCGACGCGGCAAAGCACACGAAGACTTACCATTGGGTGATGAAGCAGCCGCACTCGACATACCTGCTCTCCATTGCGGGCGGCGAGATGGACGTCCAGAAGAGTCAATGGGCAGGCGTACCGCTCTACTATGCGGTCCCCAAAGGCATGGGCGATCTCATCCCGACCTCCTTCGGTCATACGCCCGATATGCTTGCCTTCTTCTCGAAGACGTTCCGATACAAGTATCCGTGGCCGAAATACGCCCAGGTCTGCGCATTCGATTTCCCCGGAGGCATGGAGAACGTGAGCGCGACCACGTTAGGAGTACCGCAGCGCGTGATGATCGACTCACGGGCGGAACGACGCGGCGACGACTCGCTGATTTCGCATGAGCTCGGCCACCAGTGGTTCGGCGATCTCGTCACGTGCAGTGACTGGGGCGACGTGTGGCTGAATGAGGGATTCGCAACGTTCTGTGAGATGCTGTACACCGAACACTCCGAAGGCAAGGACGCCTACGAGCAGGATCGGATGGGGGCGCTCCGCGGATATCTTTTCGAAGCGCGGCGCTACAAGCGTCCGCTCTCCACGAACTTGTATGCAAGCGGTGATTCGATGTTCGGGCAGGGTCAGACTTACAGCCGGGGCGGCCTCACGCTGCACATGCTGCGTCGCGAGCTCGGCGACGATACGTTCTTCCAGGGTCTCAGCCACTATCTTAAGCAAAACGCCTATCATGCGGTCGCAACCACCGATCTCGTAAAGGCGCTCACGGAATCCTCCGGCCGGGATCTCGGTCCGTGGTTCGACCAGTGGGTCTGCAAGCCCGGTCACCCGATCCTCGACTGGAGCTGGAGCTACGACGCCGACGGCAAATACACGGTCCTTCACGTGAAGCAGGCGCAGGACACCTCCGACGGCACTCCGATCTATAACCTTTCGCTCCGCGTTGCGCTGATTGTGAGGGACCACAATAGTACGAAATCGCACGTGACGGAGACGACCGTCACGGTCGACAGAGCGGATCAGGAGGTACGAATTCCGGGGTCGCTCAAGCCGGACAGCGTGATTGTCGACCCGGAGCACGATCTGCTGACGGAGACCAAGTCCTCCGAACCGGCGGAGAATGAGTTGGCGGCGCAGTTGCGGTATGCTCCGTCTTATCAGGATCGATTGAAGGCTGCGCGGCTCATCGTCGAGGCCGCGAAGACAACGGAAGCGAAATTAGCAGCTCATAAGACGCTGACCGAAGCGCTGAGCGTCGAGCCGTCCGGTATCGCCGCTGCCGGCATTCTAAACCTGCTGGCGGACGCCAAGGATGATAGCCTTCGACCGGTCTTTCGCACGGAGGCCGCATCGAAGCATCGTGGCGTGCAGACGGCTGCGATTGCGGCGTTGGGAGCCCTCCCGGCTGATCCCGCGGACGTTGCGCTACTAAGGCGGATCGGGACGAGCGACGCGGAGCCGTATACCCTGGTCGAGACCGCGCTGAAGAGTCTGGCGCGCATCGACATACCGGGGAATATGGATGTATTCGAGCACCAGGTGTCGGCACCATCCACCCGCGATAGACTCGCTGCCACGGTCGTCGACCTTTTGAACGGCAGCAAGTTGGACGCCTCGGTTCCGGTCCTGCTCAAAGCGGCCGCGCCGGGTCGCCGCTCGCTACTGAGGCGAAGTGCGATCGCGGCAATCGGCACGCTCTCGCCCCAGAGCATGGAGGTCCATGCGGCATTGATCACGGCCCTGAATGGGGATAGCCCTACGTTCCTGCAGACCGCCGCGATTGAAGCGCTCGTAACACGCAAGGACGCCGCCGCGCTCGACGCTCTCCGGGACCTCGCCGCGAACACGAAGGACAGCTCGGTGCGGAGTTCCGCCCAGGACGCCATATCGGAACTGAGCAAACCGGGAAACTAGACGATAGGCGGTAGACGGCAGACCTTCTGCCGTCTAGCCTGCAAGGCTCTCCTCCTTCGGTGGCCGCTGCATGAGCTCGCGAATCACCTCGGAGGCGGGCCGATTTTCAAATAACAGTGCGCGAAGCGCGCTGCAGAGGGGCATCTCGACGCCGGTCGCCTGGGCCAGACCGTGCACAACCCGCGTCGTAGGTACGCCTTCCGCAACCTGGCCTAGCTCCGACAGGATGGCGGCCAGCGTCCTCCCCTGGCCCAGCGCAAAACCTACGCGATAGTTGCGGGAGAGGCGGCTGCCGCCTGTCGCGATCAGGTCGCCCACGCCGGAAAGGCCCAGGAAGGTCTGCGCCTCTGCGCCATGGGCCACGCCGAGCCGAATGGCTTCTGTCAGCCCCCGCGTCATGAGCGCTGCTCTGGAGTTGTCCCCGAATCCCTGACCGTCCGAAACGCCCGCGCCGATTGCGATCACGTTCTTGATAGCGCCGCCGAACTCGAGTCCGATCACGTCGCGGCTCGTATAGACTCTGAAGGTCGGGTCGTCCCGTGAGCTGAACAGTCGCTGACCGGCGACAGCGGCTTCTGGATTCATTGCGGCGATCACGCTCGCGGTCGGCGCGCCTCGCGCTACCTCGACCGCCAGGTTCGGGCCGGAGAGCGCCGCAAGGCGAGCCGGCGCATGGGGAATGACCTCCGTCAGAACCTGACTGAGGCGAAGTCCGCTCGCCTCTTCGAGCCCCTTTGCCGCCGATATCAGGAGGCATTCAGCGCCGATATAGGGCGCGGCGGCGCGCGCGACTTCGCGAATCGCCGAGCTCGGGACGGCAAACAGGACGGCGTCTGCGCCCGTAAGCGCCTCTTCGAGTTCGCCAACCGGCGAAACGCCTTGCGGCAGCGATATTCCCGGAAGGTACCGTCGATTCTCCCTAAAGCTGCGAATGCTCTCCAGCAGTTGGGGGTCGCGGTCCCATAGACGAACTTCATGGCCGGCGTCCGCGAGCAAGAGTGCCAGCGCCGTGCCCCAACTTCCGCCTCCCAGCACGGCCACGATCGCGCGTGAGGCGCCTGGGAACGCGGCTCTCATATGGTCCAGGCTTTTTCGGTTCGGCTCCATGGAACTAGATTTCGCAACCGCGCTTCCAACTCCTGCGCATGGATACGGCCGAGATCGTGGAAGCCCGCTTCACGTCCGCGCCCTATAGAATTCTGTCGCCATTGGTATAATTACAGGCAACGGATGGTGGAGGCTTCTAATATGCCGAACGCGGCAACCCATGATATGATTACTATCGCAACCGCGATCGGCGCGGACGTAGCGTATTTCCGACTTGCTCCTCATCCAGACTCGATACTCGCTACGCTGTTCACGGCTGCGTACGTCTTCGCCGGTTACGCCTGCGCCGGCGACCTGGACCTGAACTCACGCGAATATCGCCGGTGGGGACCTCTGCGATTTCTCTGGTGGCCCTACCGATGTCTCGTGCCTCACCGGTCGTGGATTTCACATGGCCTGTTCCTTGGCGGAGTGATCCGAGTCCTCTATCTTGCGATCGTGACGACGGCGCTCTTCTGGCTCGGCGCCTGGAGCTACAGCCGTTTGGGGCCTCACGTGGACGCGACGGCGGCAGCGGAGAGCGGTTGGACCGGACTTCTTGGCTGGATTCATCTTCATCGCGTG
>JBBQVV010000208.1:0-12400 GCA_038211235.1 Chthonomonadales bacterium
GGCTATAAGCATGCTGTCACCTTCGGGAATGCCACCGTTAAGCATAACATCCAGTTCGGAGACTCCTGTAGAAAGCCGCCGACCTGAGGGCTTTGGTGTCGTGCTTCCGGTCAGGCCGAAGGTGCGCGGGAAGACTTGCAAGCCCGCCTCGGACATGCGGAAGGTATGCAGTCCCGGAACAGATTCCTGCCCGCGCAGCTTCATAATCTGCATCTTGCGCACTATGGAGTTGCGCTCAGTGATCTGGGACAACCACAAGAGCCCGTCCGCAACGGTGAAAATCGGGTTGTCGCGCATCTCCACTAACTCATACTCGCCAACCAGAAAGGTCGTCGCCTGCCAACTGGTGAGGCGCAGTGCAAGGCGTTGTACGAAGCCCTGCACTTCCATTTCGGCGGAGGCAATACCCTGTAGTTTTCGGACGACGGTACGGAACGAATCCACCACGACGACACCGGGGTTCGCCGACGCGACCGCTTTGCCGATCTCGTCCAGGACGGCGCCCAGGTCATGCTCCAACAGCGTTTCACTCAGGTTGAAGAACCGCACGGCCCGGGAAACTTTGGCGAGATCAAAAAATCGAAACTGTTGCTGGTAGCGCAGCATCTTCAAGGCGGGCTCGCCCAGCACAGTGAAGTAGAGGGCCGGTCGCTCCAGGGAGGCATTGGCGAACATGATCTGATGAGCCAGTGTGGTCTTGCCGCTACCGGGTGCGCCCGCGATGATGTTGAACGAGAACTCCGGCAGACCGCCACCCATCACCGCATCCAGACCCGGAACACCGGTCGCCAGCCTGCCAATACTCACCTTGCCCTGCTCACTCATACCGGTTTCTCCTACGCGCTTAAATCCAGGTCGTCTACTCGCGCCTCCGGCCACACCTCGTGCACGAGGCGCATCGTCAAAGGTCCGCCGATAAAGGTAGCGAGGAGTCCAAGTAACTGCTCCATAAGAGATCTGCTCCCCCTCAATACCATGTCCGCATCCTGTTCCTGCGCGCTCTCCGAAAACCTCTCTAACACACCATCTGTTTTGACCTGCACCGCCTCCAGCCAGCTTACTTCGGCCGTTGCCAGCAAGAGTGCGCGCGTTATGAGCGCATGAAAACCGTCGACACCGAAGACTTTCAACAGATGTAGGCGCATTTTTTCAAAGGCGCGCACGGCCGAATGCGCTGCTGATTCCTCCTGGTCCTTGGCACGAAATTCCTGTACCAATAACTGCCGAGCTAAGTCTTGAACCGCCGGATTAGCCTGTTTCATGCTGCGAGCCTCTCCATCCGGGTAGACCCAAATTCCGTCCGAAAGCGCTTCTTACACGTGATGGGATTCTAACGTACCTGCCGACCATTCTACTGAAAAGGGCGTACAGACGGTATTCCGAAGCCTGTTGGCTGAGGATGAAATTCTCTCATGGGCTATTCTTCGATGACGGTATTCTTTCCTTCTGCACGTATGGCGTCGCCTATGGCAGGGAAACTTCTCACAGGCATTGTTTGAAGCACACCGCCGAAGAGTTCGTGCCGTTTACTGTTTCCGATAAACAAACGGAGGAGGTCGATTCCTGAATCAACCATACTCACTTACGATTTGCCGGCCCGTTCAATCAGAAAGAATGGTTTCGAAACTTGGGCCGTATAGGGATCATAGCGCCAGGCGGTTGGAGTCCGCGCAAACCGAGGCGCATGGCGGGGAGGCGTAAAATGCAGGAACACACAGACGGCGAGAGACAGGGGAAGGACCTGGTAGGAATGCCGGTGGTCACCGTGCTGGAGGGGCGGAGGCTCGGGGAGGTGACGGCGCTATTAGTGCGGCGGGAAAATACATGTGTGGTGGCTATACGCATCGGCAATCAACTCGCCGCAGGCCCGGCAGTTCCGTTTGGGAACTTACGGTTAGTCGGCGTTGACGTCATACTTGTTGACAGCGTTGCCGCACTGGAACCTGCACTCCCGACGGAGACAGTGAGGGAGCTTGACGATACATTGAACGGACGGACGGTGCTCACGGCCAGCGGGGAGCGCATCGGGACGATCTCCGGCTTTTGGGTTAACACAGCCGACGGTCGGATCACGACTTATCGGGTGCATCCTGAGGCAGGACTACTGTCAAGATTATCTAACTTGCTCCGCCACGACACCTTTGAGGTACCTTCCGAGCAGGTGCAGGCGTTGGGTGCGTCTGCGCTTATCGTCACTGACGCTGTGGCGAACATTGGAAACACAGCACCGGTGCCCGCCAACGCGAAAAGCGTGGGAGAGTAGGCCAGGCCCCGCGCCACATTCAGCCACGTCGTGTCTGTGTGCCAGATTGCTCACTGGGACCATCGGATCGGCGAATTTGCGCTTTCGTGGCGAGGCAAATACAATGCGGTCGTCCACGCCTATGCAGAAGTCGCGCCGCTTGAGCCTGTAGAGTGGGAAATGCTGACGCCGATATGGTGGGCGGGGCTCATCGAATTGCCTGCCGACTTTTGGCAGAGGGAACGCGGGAAGACACCTGGGTTGTGAAGTCGCTCTTGAAACACTCTCCGTTGATGGGACCGGATACGCCGGCGTTCCGTTGATTGGATCACCGTCTCGTCCCCGGAGGTGCAGATCCTGATGGACCCAAAATGAAGGAATCGTTGTTGTACGTTGCGTAGAAATCCAGCATAGTGGTCGTGGAAACACCCGCCCAAGAGAGTGGCTAAGGAGACCAAAATGAAGGCATCCCTGACCGTTGGATCCCGGCGACCTCGGCGCGCAGTTCCACTGCGGCGATTGCCATTCGACCGTAGCCCATGGCCTTGTGCTTGCTCGCATTGGCCATCAGCTTCGTCCCGTCCATGGCGACATGGCCAAGATTGACCATTTCCGCTGCCGCGTGCTTCGCCAGGACCAACCGATCTAACTTTGCCTCGCCTCAGCCCGCCTCTCGGCCTCCATCTTTCGCCCGCTCAACGTGACGTGGGGCCTTCCAATGCCCTGCCCTCCTAAGCCTACTACTCTCCGCATGCCACACGTCATACGGGAACAATTACTAACAAAAAATGGTCTTGTCATTGATTGCACTATCGGTCTACGCGGAATTCGCACCCTCGAACGAGCCCACTTATTCGCGATAGGAACCCAGTTTCGTTGGACCGTAAGGGTTTATCGCTCTCAATGCTTAAACTCAGCTTGCCTGCTTTCGCTTGCATCGCTTCATGGACAAATCATCTTTCTACCGCTTCGAACGGTTGATCGCTTTACAGATGGGTCTGCAGTTACGGCCACGAGATCGTGAGACTTTGCGTGGTACTCTTGCAGCGCGCATGGCGGCGTTGCGTCTGCGTGATGCGGATGATTATCACCGGCTGCTGCAGGCCGGAACTCCTGCTGCCGAAAGCGAATGGGACCTCCTGACCGCGCGGCTGACCAACAACGAAAGCTACTTCTTTCGCGACAAAGGACAGATGGCGCTGCTGCGAGAGCGCATTCTGCCCGAACTGATCTTGCGTAACCAGGCCCGGCGATCGCTGCGCCTGTGGAGCGCGGGCTGCTCGACCGGCGAAGAACCGTATTCTTTAGCCATCTTAGTGGACGAACTGCTGCCACAACTCGGAGAATCCTCCGGCTCAAGGTGGGAAATCGTAATTCTTGGAACCGACATAGATGAGCAGGCACTGCAGTTGGCGAGCCGGGGTATCTACGGATCATGGTCGTTCCGTACGATGGAACCCGCGCACAAGAAGCGCTGCTTTCACCGCAGAGAGGGCGGCTGGCAAGTCACAGAGTCGAGCCGGTCCATTGTCACCTTCGGCCGGTGCAATCTCGTCGCCGACTCATTTCCAAGCACGGCGACGGGCATCTACGAGATGGACCTAATACTTTGTCGCAACGTCTTTATCTACTTCGGTCGCGAAGCCATATCCGCAGTATTGACTAAGTTCGCTCAAACTTTGCGCGCGGGCGGTTACTTGATGACGGGGCATACCGAAATCCAGGGACAGCCCATTGAATCGCTGCAGGTGCGGACGTTTCCTGAATCTGTGGTGTATCGGCGCGTTGGCAAGGCATCCATCGGCGTTGCAACAGGCGCCCGCGCCGCAGGATCGCCGATTGGCACAGTGGGAGGGCACGGAATCCCTGCCGCTCACAGCCAGTCTCCTTTGCCTGCACCTGCGGCAAGCCATGCGTCGCCGGCCTCCACGCCACAAGCCACAGTAGTGGAGCATGCATTAGCAGATGCCGAGGCCTGCTATGCAGCTCGCGACTACATCGCAGTAATTCAAACCCTGCGCCCGCTGCAGGAACCAACGGAGGATAGGGTGCTTGTGTTGTGTGCCCATGCTCATGCAAACCTGGGCCACTACGAGGAGGCGAGCGGCTGCTGCCGGCGCCTCATAGAGAGATGCGCGTTCGCTTCTGAACCTTACGAGTTATTGGCATCAATCGCCCAGGAGCAGCGACACTACGACGAAGCCAAGCGTCTGTTGAAAATGGCGCTTTACCTTGCCCCGACGTCGCCATTTGCGTATCTCGAACTGGGCGCACTTTACCTCAGCGAAGGCGATACGGTACGAGCGCGAAAAATGCATGTTACAGCGTTGGAGCTCCTGCAGACGTTTGCACCGGAGACTTCTGTAGGCGCCATGGGAGGACCGCCGGCACACGAATGGGTAGTGCACCTGGAACAGATGCTGGCGGAAGAGTAGTCATACGGAAGCCATGTCCTATCTAATTTTCATGCTGCGCGACTCACGTTACGCTGTGGAAGCGCGGGCGGTACGCGAGATCGTTTCGCTGCCCGAGATTACGCCTCTGGGCGAAGCCTCTGACTACGTCGCTGGCGTCGTCAACCTGCGCGGGAAGATCGTGCCAGTACTAGATCTGAACCTTCGCCTTGGTCACCCGCCGCGGCGGTGGAACCTGGACGATTGCCTTATCATCCTGGAGTGGGATGGAAGCACCGTGGGCCTGATTGTCAACGAGGCGCAGAACGTCCGAGAATTCGCGCCGGACGAGGTGATACAAGTGCCATCCTATGGGGCCACCTCGCACCCCAGGGATCTATTCTTGGCGGGACTGCTGAAGTCGGCCGGACACGTGGTGATGCTGCTCCACCTGGAGAATCTCCTGTGTCTTGCGCACGGCCCGACCGAGTTGCGACAATCGGGGGGAATTGTACCGAGCGCCATACAAGGCGCTGTCTGCTCCGATAGCACTCCACTGGAGAGGGCAGTATTCCGGGAGCGCGCACTTAGCCTGGCACAACCGCCAGTGAGCTGGGACCTAGACGATTTGCTCCCACGTGCCGTCGTGCGCTTGGGTGAGGAGTTCTTTGGCATCGATCTGCTATCGATACGCGAGTTCGCCGATCTAGGCAGCGTGACACCGGTACCCTGTTGTCCAAAACACGTCGTTGGCGAGATTAACTTGCGTGGTGATCTGATTACACTAATGGAGATTTTCACGGAATTGGGGCTGGATCCGCTGCCCGGGCGGACCGGGAGCAAAGTGCTCGTGGTGAATAACGCAGAACTGCGGGCAGGCGTTCTGGTGGACGACGTTCTCGAGGTCCTGTACATTCGCGCTGCCGACGTCAAACGCGCCAACACAGCCGCCCGCGGTCCCGGCAAGGACTATCTTCAGGGCACGGTTCCATACGAGGCACAGATCTTGTGTCTGCTAGATTTGCCTGTACTGTTGATGCAAGAGAGTCTCACAGTAAACGAGAAACCATGATGAACTTTCGAAATTGGAAAATCAGAACGAAATTGGCGCTCATGGTCATAGCCTTTGCATTGGCACTGGGAACGTACGCCGCCATAGCTTACAATACCCGTCAACAACTTCAGATCGACGGGCCGTACTTCGATCGGATTATGCGTACCAGGCAGTTGCTGACGGACATCGCGCCTTCGCCGTTGCATCTCAATGAGGTCTATCTGGTGGCCCGGCGGTTGGCTTCCACAACGAGCGATGGACAGCGCAACGCACTCATCCAACAACTGCACGCTCTGCGAAGTTCTTACGACGCAACCCATGCGCAATGGCAGAAAGCGCTGTCTGGCGACTCCGATGAGGCTTTGAAACAGGCACTGCTTGTTGAGGCTCACGATCCCGCCGTACGGTTCTTTGACGTAATGGAGACCTCGTTTATCCCGGCGGCCCTGGCTCACGACAGGATTAAAATGGCGAATCTGATGGATGGGTCTCTGCTGCAAGAATATGACGAACATCGTCAGGGCATTGCAGAGGCAATGCGGCTGGCGGAGGCGAACGATGCGGGACTTAAGCGTGAGGCGGAATCCCTAATTAATTCCAGAGGCTGGCTGCAACTGGGATTGTCGATTGGTATCGTCGCGCTCTTCGGTCTGGTGCTTGGACCGCTCATCAGCCGTTCGATCACATATCCACTAAAGCAGACGGTCAACGCCCTCTCCACGACCTCGGTGGAACTCGCGTGCACCATTGAGGAACACGAGCGCACCGCGATGAACCAGTCGGCCGCGGTTAATCAGACGACCACCGCCATGGATGAGTTGGACGCGTCGTTCAATCAGACCGCGGAGGTGGTAAAGGCCGCTGCCGAAAGAGTGCAGCAATCCGTGGCGATTGCCAACGAAGGCATCAAAACTGTGCGACTACTTCAGGAGGGCATGCTTGAGTTGAAGGAGAAGGTGGGTACAACGGTCGTTGGGCAGATTCTAAGTCTGAGCGAGAAGACGGCGCAAATCAGCACGATCACTAACCAGGTCGGCGATTTGGCGAACCAGACCAACATGCTGGCACTCAATGCCGCCGTGGAGGCCGCTCGTGCAGGCGAACACGGAAAGGGCTTTGCAGTCGTCGCCGCTGAGATCCGAAAGCTTGCCGACGCGAGCCGTAAGTCCGCCGAGCGCATCAACGCGCTCGTGGACGACATCCAAAGAGCCACCAATGCAACGGTCATGGCAACCGAACAAAGCACCAAGACAGTAGACCAGGCGATACAGCGCGCGAAGGCGACGGTCGACGCTTTCAACGAGCTCAAGGACGCCAGCAGTAGTGCCGCCGACTCTGCACAACAAACACTCTTGAGCGTTCCACAGCAGGTCACCGCCGTCAAGCAGGTGCTCGAGTCCATGGATGCACTGAATACGGGGTCCAGGGAGACCGCAAGTGCCATCGGTCAGAGCCGTATCGGAAGCGAGACCTTGCAGGAGGCCGTAGCGCGGCTGAAGTCCACCATCTGATTGAGCACGCAGCTCACGCGGTTCAGCGACCGAAACAAATACTATGATCGACGACCTGGAACTTCGCCAGATTTTCAAAGCCGAGAGCGAAGAACATCTGCAGACTCTGGAGAATGGACTGCTCCGCCTGGAAGCTGAACCGCGGGATGGCGCCGTACTCGAAGAGCTCTTCCGGAGCGCCCACAGCCTGAAGGGCGCGGCGCGGATGCTTGGCATCGATAGTGTGGAGACGCTGGCGCACCACTTCGAGGATGAACTGGGAGCGGCGCGACGTGGACACCTGGCGATGTCATCGGCAACTGCCGATCGGTTATACCGGGGCTTGGACGCCATGCGTCAGCTGGCGCGGGAAGCCGGCGGAGGAGAAGTCGCGCAGGTCGACGTGCCCCATGTCCTGGCGCAGCTGCGCGGCGAAGCGCTCCCTGCTTTACTCGAACCAGCCGATGGCCACACGGACAGCAGCTTGTCGCATCAGGAACTCGGCAGCGTACCCGCTAGCGCCGTAGCGGAGAACTCTCTCGCCAACCGCTGCGCAGACACGATGAGTCCACCCCTTGCACCAACTCTCAAGGGCGCCCCGATCCAACAGGAACCAGACCGCTCCACAGGTCCGTCTGCGCCAACTGTTGCCGTGAGAGCCGCGGCTGCCGTACCGCCGCCCGCGCGGGAAGCTGTCACTGGCAAGCAGGTAAGCGCGGCTGACGAACCTCGCGCCATCATTAGCGAATTGCCCACGGTGGTTGACGAGGCGCAAGCGTTCGTGCCGTCGACCGCCTACAAGATCGAAACTATCCGGGTGGAGCCGCAAAAACTGGACGCGCTGATGTCACTTGCCGGAGAGATGGCCGTAACCACGGCACGCGCGGCGCGCGCGATGGCTGCGCTCGAGGATCTGGTGGTACTTCAGGAGGAGTGGAGCCGTGACATCACGGCAGTGCGCTCGCTGCATTCCGTTGTGTCCAAAGACCTATCCAAAGGCGCGGGTGGTGGGGGCCGTTCCCGCCTTGACCATTTCCACGAACGCGAGACGGAGCGAGTGGAGCGTTTGGCTCGCTTGCTGGACCAATTAGAGCGGACGAGCGACGAAGCAATCACTCGACTGGGACTCGTGGCGGGAGAAATGGACGAAGCGATCGGCGAAATGCGCCAACTGCCGTTCTCCACGATATTCAACCTGTTTCCGCGCCTGGTGCGGGACATGAGCCTGGAGCAGGAGAAAGAGGTCCGTCTGGTCGTGGACGGTGGAACCGTCACGGCGGACAAACACCTGCTTGAAGCGATGAAGGATCCGTTGATGCACATGCTCCGTAACGCAATCGATCACGGTATCGAGCTGCCGGAGGAGCGCATTCTACTGGGAAAGCCGCGGGCGGCGACGATTCGCCTGCGCGCCTACCAGTCGGCGACGACCGTTGTCATCGAAATCGCCGACGATGGACGTGGCCTGGATGAGGAGTTGATTCGCCGCTCCGCGTTACAAAAGCGCCTGCACACTGCCACGGAAATCGCGATGCTGACACAGAACGAAGTGAAGGGGCTTATATTTGCGCCGGGTTTTTCTACCAGCGCACTAATCACCGATGTATCTGGCCGCGGGGTGGGCCTCGATGTAGTACGCACAAACGTGGAGAGACTTAAGGGTACGATTGCAGTGGAGTCCGTCCCAGGTCTCGGCTGTACCTTCCGGCTGCAGGCTCCTGTGACACTGGCGACCTCGCGCGTACTGCTGGTACAGGTTTCGCGGAGGAGCTATGCCCTTCCCGTGGAGTCTGTGCAGTCGCTCTCACTCGTGTCGCCTCATTCCGTCTTCTCCATCGAGGGACGCCCTACAATTCGCCAGAACGACCAGCCGATCGCGGCGGCGCGCTTGGCGGACCTGCTGGAGCTGTCGTCAATTCACATCGCGGAACCCAACGCTAAAGAAACGCACTTGCTTCAGCCGTGCATTCTTCTTTCCGTGGGCAACGAGCGGCTGGCGCTGTTCGTGGACGCCTTGCTGGACGAGCAGGAGGTAGTTCTTAAACGCCTTGGTGGAGTATTACAGCGCGTCCGAAACGTCTCCGCCGCGACGATTCTAAGCACGGGCGAGATCTGCATGGTTTTGAATCCATCGGACCTGATCGAAAGCGCTCGAAATAGACGAATAGCAAGTGGTGCGGTAGAACAGAGCAAAGATGCAGTTCGCAAAAAAGTGCTCCTACTGGCCGAGGACTCGATCACGACGCGGACACAGGAAAAACGCATTCTCGAGAGCGCCGGTTATGAGGTGGTTACGGCGGTAGATGGCGCGGATGCGTTTGACAAGCTCGGCAGTCGCTTGTTCGACGCAGTGATATCGGACATTGAAATGCCCAAAGTAGATGGTTTGACGCTGACGTTGCGTATTCGCCAGGATGCCAAATATATGGAGATGCCTATTATCCTCGTCACGTCGCTGGCAACGGATGAAGACCGGCAGCGCGGCATCGAGGCGGGCGCCAACGCCTACATCACCAAAGGCACCTTCGAGCAGAAGGTTCTGCTGGATACGCTGAGAAGGCTGGTGTAGATGTCGCCAAATCCGATTCGGGTTTTGCTTGTAGATGATTCCCCGCTCGCATTGGTCGTGCTGCAGCGGATGCTGGCGACTTCGCCCGAGATTGAGGTCGTGGGAAGTGTGACCAATGGGCGTGCAGCACTTGAGCTGATTCCCCAACTGCAGCCAGCGCTGATTTGCACGGACTATCATATGCCGGAAATGAACGGACTGGAATTTACCCAGCAGGTCATGGCTCGCTTCCCACGGCCGATACTGGTTGTTAGCTCCGCCGTGGGCGAGACCGACAAGGATCGGGTTTTCGCCCTGCTTGAAGCTGGAGCAGTGGATATTTTCCCCAAGCCGCGCGGAGGTCCGGAGGCGGATGCGCTCGGTACCGAGCTATTCATCAAAAAGGTAAAGATTGTGGCCGGTGTGTGGGTCCGCGGCAGGCTGCCTAAAGAGGCGACGGTCCCGACGGTCCCGTCGAGAGTCCGCACACAGCCAGGGTTGTCGCGCAGTCTTCGCGCGCCGCAGGTTATCGCAATCGGAGCCTCGACCGGAGGCCCACAGGCGCTGCAAACGATATTGTCGAGCCTGCCGGTCCACTTTTCACTGCCCGTGCTCTGCGTTCAGCACATCAGCACCGGGTTCTTATCAGGACTAGTGAGCTGGCTAGGGGCGCATTGCCACGGAAATGTCCACATCGCGCTCGCCGGCGAGATTCCCCGTCCTGGAGGCGTCTACTTTCCCGCGGAGAACACCCACCTGGTGATTGATCGCAACGGCCGGCTTCAGGCTTCCGATGCGTCGCCTGTCGATGGACACCGTCCTTCGGTTACGGTTGCCTTTCGCTCGGCAGCCGAGTTCTACGGCGACGCAGCCATCGGCGTGCTACTGACGGGAATGGGCCGCGATGGCGGTGAAGGAATGCAGGCGCTTGCGGAGGCGGGCGCTATCACAATCGCGCAGGACGAGGCAAGCTGCGTGGTATTCGGCATGCCCAGGGATGCCATAGAGCGCGGGGCCGCCAGTGCCGTGCTGCCATTAGACGATATCGCTCGTGCGCTGATCAGTGCGGTCAATTCCCGTACACGCGGTCACGGGGAGAGGATGTAAGAAGCTGTAATATGGGAAACAACGAAGCGTGCAAAACTGTCTTGGCAGCGGACGATAGCGCGGTAGCGCTGGCCCTACTGTCTCGTCTATTGAATGGAGCGGGCTATCGAGTGGTCACTGCCTCCGACGGGATCGATGCCGTACAGCAGGCATACCGCGAGTTACCGGATCTCATCATCCTTGATATTACCATGCCACGCATGAACGGATATCAGGTCTGCCGCTTGCTCAAACGTGACCCGGCGGTCTCCCATATTCCGGTGATCATTC
Source organism: Chthonomonadales bacterium (assembly GCA_038211235.1). Classification (GTDB taxonomy): domain Bacteria; phylum Armatimonadota; class Chthonomonadetes; order Chthonomonadales; family Chthonomonadaceae; genus DATGJU01. The sequence goes on from JBBQVV010000208.1 coordinate 11,105, forward strand.
TTACAGGCGCGGACAGTCGTGGCACCGAATTCTGGAGTCTGCGCACAGGCGCCGATGCATTTATGTTCAAGAGCGCGGAATCCGGCGAGCTGCTTGTGGCGGTCGAGAAGTTGCTGGCACAGCCGTTTTCCGGCTTTGGGCCTGTCGCGGGATTCCTTCCCGCGCCGGCCTCCCCTCTGGGCCCGGAAGAGATTCTATCCAATGTGTGCGCCCTGATGGATGAGGAGCTGTACGCATCCACCATAGAGCGCATTGAGTTGAAAACGATCCAGCAGAACCTCCGAGATGGCGTTCTGACGCTGAATCTGGGACGTGAGGTGACAGGTGCAAACCAGGCGCTTTGTGACATGCTGGGAAAGGATGAACTTGATCTGTTGGTCCGGCCTTGTGCCACGGCGCTGGGCGAGCCGGCGGGAACCAGTATTTTGGCTGCATTCGAGGCGGCTCTTTCCGGGAGCGAGGGAGTGGAGCAAGAGACCGAAATCAGACACCGGTCCGGACAGATGACCCACGTTGCCGTCAGCGCAGTGCCTCTGCGCGACTATCTAGGGGCAACGGTCGGCGGCGTCTGCCTGGTCCACGACATTACGCGGCGCAAGGAGATTGAGACGCTTGTCGAGCAGATGCGCGCCCTCGACAAGGCCAAAAATGACCTGACGCACATGATCGTACATGACCTGCGCACGCCCCTGACCTCGCTTATAACCGGGCTGCAGACGCTGGAACCCTCGCCCTGCCTGGTAGGCGTGGAGCACGAGATCCTGAATATCTCCATCGCCGGCGGCAACACCCTGTTGGGCATGATTAACGATCTTCTGGACGTTAGCAAGATGGAAGACGGCTCGATGACACTGGAAATCTCGCGAGTCGTCATTCCCGAGCTGGTAGAGGAGGCTGTGCGGCAGGTAACGGGGCTGGCCGAGGAAAAACAGTTGACGATCTGCGCCCAGATCGAATTGGAGATCGCTCCATTGGACGCAGACCTGGACAAGCTGCGGCGCGTTGTGGTTAATCTCATCGGCAACGCGATCAAGTTTACGCCGCCCGCGGGAACGATCACGATCTCGGCCTGTCTGGCCCCCAACGAGAGGGAGCTTGTTATCCGTGTGTGCGACACTGGAGAGGGCATCCCAAGAGAGGCATTTGGCCGCATTTTCGAGAAGTTCGGGCAGGTACAAACGCGCCGTGCGGGCAAGACGATGTCCACCGGCCTTGGCCTCACATTCTGCAAGCTCGTGGTCGAAGCGCATGGTGGGCGCATCTGGGTCGAGAGTGAGCCGGGACAGGGAAGCACTT
>JBBQVV010000209.1:0-12323 GCA_038211235.1 Chthonomonadales bacterium
TCTTGCCGCCCGCGCCTGGAGGTCCTTGCGACGGTGTAACGGCATTACTGACTGGCTTGATACTCTGCAGATACGCCACGAGGGACCAGATATCACTATCGGTCATATTGCGGAAGGTCGTCCATGGCATCGGAGGACAGAGGAAGCTACCCTGCGGATCCTTGCCGTTACGCAGCGCATTGAAGATGTCTTGTGACGACCAGCTGCCGATTCCGGTCGCTGTGTCCTGGGTGATCTTGGCGGCATTGGTTTTGAACGGTCCGATCTGGAAGGTGCCTGTCGGATTGTTGGTGGCGGAATAGCCGGCCAGCCAGTTCGGATCGCCTGGATTGTTGTTTCCTCCGTGACAGCCCGTACAGTCACCCACAGCGGTAACCAGATACCGCCCTCGCACCACCTGCGCTCGTGTGGCCTTCCCTGCGGGCAACCCTCCCGTGTTGGAGTCGGAACCTCCTCCACATCCCCACAAACTTACTCCTGCAACGAGCGCCGTTCCCGCGCCCATGATTGTCGCAAACCGTACCGTGTTTCGCTTCATGGCATTTTCGACAATTCAGAGGTCCAGATTCCGCCTCTGCTTGGTCGCCTCCCCTTCTCCGATGAATAGTTGATCGCGGGCCGGCCAGCCCAAATCATGACTGGCAAACCTAGTAGATAGTATAGCAAAATCCTGGTACGATTGCTTTCTGAACACCGGTCGTCCTTAAGAATATCTGATGATAAGTAATCACTACTCGTCGACAGGTTCTCCTCGCCCCATCGGTCGATCCACGCTGCGATAGAGCCCAATCTTCTCCAGCGGGATGCGCTTGAAACCAAGCTTGAATGCCCGCGAGTCGCGCCGGAGTTGGAAGTTCCCGTGCGCCGGATCAACGAAATGGGGGTCGGTGTCCAGTAGGTTGTCCTTGAATGTCACCATCGGCTTCGCGCGCTCCTCAAAATCGCCCCATCGGCCTCCGACGCAGATATTGCGGGCTATCAAATTGTCTCTGGGAGACATCGGATCCTCGGCAAGAATCGATGCCAGCTTCGGATATTGCGTGGTCCATTTGGACTCAAGGTACGGCATGGCGTTCAGGCTCTCCTTCAGGCCCACGACGCCGTCCGCCGCCCACCCGAGACCGCGCGCATCCACGTGTGTCGCGGGAACGCAATCGACAAATACGTTGTTCTCAATCGTGCAGTCTCGTCCGCCTCCGATCATCGCGGCCCGCGTGACCTTGTTGAACAGATTGCCGTAGATTTGAGTTCCACTGAACTGGTCATCGAGATAGACGCCCACGCATCCACGCCCCTCAAATCCGCTGATATCGTGCAGGTAGTTATAGCGGATCATCGTACCGCGCATGGTCCAGTTGCGGCCCGCGTACATTGCGCCCGCATCATTGGATTCGAAGCAGACGTGGTGGATCTCGTTGAATTCGATGAGATGGTCATTGCCACTGAAGCCAATCGCCATATGGGGCGCATCGTGGATAAGATTATGCGTCACGCGATTGCCGACGCCGTTTACCATAACGGCAGGCTTGTAGACCGGATTCCATCGGCTGTAGTGATGAATGTGATTGTTATCCGAATATAGGCCTCCGGGCGTCAAGGTCTTCCGGTCGCCGCCGTCCAGGCTGACGCCGCCCTCGCCGATCTGGTAGATGTCGCATCCCGCGACACCGCTTGCGGTCGCTCCCGCGATTCGAACCGCCCAGCCGCCCACGTTGCGGATGATGCATCCCCGGATACTTACGCCCGCGCCGCCGTCCACGGTGATTGCGGCGCCGCGGGCCGCTTCGAGTTTAAGGCCTGTCAGGATGACGTGCGACACATCGTGCAGCGTAACGAGCGACGGCAGCACGGAGACTACGGCTGTGCCGCTATCGATGGGCGCGGGCGGCCAGAAATAGAGTATCCCGGTATCGTGATCCAGGTACCATTCGCCTGGCACGTCCAGCTCCGAAAGAACGTTGAACGCATAGTACCACTGTCCCTTGCGATAGCCATACGAGTGATATGGCGGGGCCAAAGTGATGATCCGCTTGTCGAGGTCCAGCGACTCGACTCTCTGGCGCTGGTCCGCCCAATCCCAGAACCAGTAACCGTGAAGCCAGATCTCCTTCTCGCCGGCCCATCGCTTTGGACGGTCCCCGTCATAGACGAATTTGCCGGCCTTGTCCCCCTTCGTGCCGCGAATATCGGTGGGGTCGATGCCGAGCGTGTCCGCGATCTTTACGAAGCCCTGGTTTGGCCAGCGCGCCAGGGTCATCGGACGATCCTGGAAGAACAGCTCCAGTCCCGGCTGCGATTCGCCCCAGGCGCCCGCTGAACTCACGCCGGCTAGGTCCGTGATTCCCTGAGCTCGCAGGTCGGTCTGCAGAACGTGCCCGCGGGCCGCGGGATCCAGCCTGGACAGGATCGAAGGATCGGCGACGGGAGAGAATCCCTTTAGCGCCCTTCCTCCCATCAGTCTCACCTCGTCGCCGTGCCGGGCGCGATAGACGATAGGAGATGCGACAGTCCCGGAATCCCGTGACGTGAGCGCGAACGGTCGCGCCAGCTCGTAGCGGCCCGACTCGATCTCCACGGTGATCGCTCCGTGCCCTGTGCCGCGTCTCTGCGGAAGCGCGCGAACGGAATCCCGTGCTCGCTCCAGAGTGGCGAAGGGGCCATCCCTTCCTGATGACGTCGGCGAGGGTCTCGTTCCAGTCCACCTGTCATTGCCGTTCGGCGCGACGTAAAAGTCGGCGCGTCCCTGAGCCAGGACCGCGTTTTCAGCAATTGAAAACGTCATCGAACAGAGTAAGGCGAGCGCGATGCTGCGCACATGGGTTGGCAATGGAATCTCCTCGCGAATGTTGCAAGTGGCGGTCCGGACAGTCGAATCGTCGATTTCCCGCGAAACTCACCGCACACCATTGTGTACGGCTCTCGTCGAGCGCGTCGTGAGGTATTGTAAGTATGAGAGGCCCGCGCGTCTGCCAGATCAGAAACCGAAAAGCCCTCTCAAATCTCGGCGTGCCATCACGCGTTTCAAGAGGGGAACCACATGGAAGCAATCGTGCGAAACGCTCGCATAACTTCCGATGAGCTGGAGCAGTTCCATTGTGAAGGATACCTCGTTAAGGAGGATCTGTTCACGGATGCGGATCTTCAGCCCGTGATCGACGAGATATCCGCTGAGATCGACGCGCGGGCATGCGAGCTGGTCGCTGCCGGAGAGCTGTCACGCTCCTACACCGATTGCGACTTCGAAACACGCCTGACAAAGATCAGCGCCGAAACGGACAGGGTCGCCGTCTCGATCTGGAACGGCAACCTGGCAGGTCCCGCCTTCTTTCGCCTGATTACGCATCCCGGACTGTTGGACATCGCGGAGCAGTTCTGCGGACCGGAACTGATCGCGAGCAGCGTCTACCGCCTGCGGCCGAAGATCCCCGGCCATCGCATGTCCGCAGTTCCGTGGCACCAGGATTCAGGCTACTTCGAGCCCTACTGTGACAATGCCATGGTACTCACCGTCTGGCTTCCGCTCGTCGACGCGAACAGAGAAAACGGCTGCATGTGGGTTCTGCCGCGGGTGCATCATGGGCCCGTTCTGTTGCACGGGATCGCATCCGGGCACCCATACCTGCAAATACCCGCTTCCGAAATGCCTCTGGACGACGCCGTTTGCGTTCCCGTCCGGAAGGGCGGCGTCCTTCTGATGACCAACCGTACCCCGCACGCCAGCTTTGAGAACGCAACCGATCGCGTGCGATGGAGCATGGACCTGCGCTATCAGAGCGCCGCGCTGCCGACCAATGCCGCCATTACGCGGTTGGACGGCGAAGCCCGGCCCGATCCCGAGCACGGGGTTCCGATCGCATGCTACCCGCCGGAGGCCGATTTCCTGGTGCGGAGCCGGGCGCGGCCGGGGGAGGTCGTGACTTCAGCCGAGGAGTTCCATCGAATCCGGACGCAGCACGTTGCGCAACCGGTGACACTGCGGTTCCGGATTTAGCGGCAGGTTGCGCGCACTCCATATGGGTTGCTTCTCAGACGCGACGCGTTGATCGAGGCCACTTTGGAGTGCGCGGGCACGACCGCGCTTTGGCCGCGGCGACATGTCGCCGATTTATGCCTGGGCTAGCGTGGCCCCGGGGTCGTGATGCGGCGACACGTCGCCAAAAGCAAAGCGGCGACACGTCGCGCGCACTCCAAAGGGCGTGCCGAGGTGCTCAACGCAGTCGCAGGGTCGCCGCAAGGCGGTATTGAAGGTGAGGCAAAATGACCGAAGTCCAACGAGCACCTGAGATCGGGCTGCAGCTATATACCGTGCGGGACCTGTTTGTTTCCGGCGCGGTGGAGGATACCTTTCGGCAGATCGCCGAGATTGGCTATAGTAACGTCGAGCTGGCAGGTCTATGCGGCAGGACGGCGGAGGAGATCAAATCGATCCTGGATCAGTTCGGAATGCGCGCCGTTTCGACGCATGAGCCGCTCGACGTGATCGAGTCCGAGCCTGAAGAGGTCGTATCGCGAGCGCGCCTGTTTGGATATGACCTGGTAGCCGTGCCATGGCTGGCCGAAGCGTATCGAACACCGGAAGGCTATCGGGACGTAGCGGCTCGGCTGGTTCCGGCGTGTGTGCGACTGGCGCGGGACGGCATCACGTTGATGTGGCATAACCACGCGTTTGAATTTGAGCCCCTGCCTGACGGAAGCCTGCCGGAGGATCTGCTCCTATCTGCCGGCGTGGCCGCCGAGCTGGACGTCTACTGGGTGCGACACGCCGGCCTCGATCCGCTCGACTGGATGGCCAGGTACAGCGGCCGTATCCCGATTCTGCACGTCAAGGACATGACCGCCGGTCGGAAGGATTTCACCGAGGTCGGCGCGGGTGTCCTGGATCTGGCACGATACGTCCGCGAGGCGCCTAAGCACGGGGTCCGCTACCTGGTCGTCGAGCAGGACTCGAACTGGACCGTCAGCCCGATGGAGTCGGCGCGAGTCGGGTTTGGGAATCTGACCACGATGGTAGCTCGATAAGCGCGAAAGCCGACAAGGGAGTTGCGGACGGGACGTCCGCGCTCCCAGTTCTGTGTTTGCGAGGTCATTCTGTTCGCCTGGCAGCTACAATCCCGTCAATCTTGTAAAGGTAAAAAGACGCCGTCACTTCCCGATATAGGGCTTCATCCACTCCACGAAGCGGTGGGCGCATCGGTCGATGTTCTCCTGCGAGCCGCCGCCGCGGATGGCGGAGCACATCTCGTACGTTACATATCCCTCGAAGCCGATCTCCTTGAGCGCGCCGAAGAATGTCGCGTAGTCGATGATTCCTTCGCCTACGGGAACGGCCTTCGCCTCCGGCTGCGCGGGAGTGTAGCTGGTCAGCGAGGGGGCGTAGTTGAAGCGGGGCTGGAGCACATAATCGGCGACGATCGTCTGGACGATTCGCGGCCCGAGAGCCCGCACGGATGACGCCAGGTCCTCTCTTTCAAGGCCCTGTAGGACAGGCGCCCAGGCATCGTAACCGACCTTGACGTTCGCCTCGCCAACCTCGTCGACGAAGTCGGCCATCGCCTGGTAGTGAACGCCGATATCGTGATGGTTCTGCACCGCAAGCGTCACCCCGAAATCTGCTGCCTGGCGCGCGCAATCCCGCACCGCCTTTACGCACCGAAGCCAGGCCTGGCCGGGAGTCTGCCTTTTGGTCTCATAGCCGGTGAATATCCGCACGATACTGCCGCCGAGATCGGCCGTCATGCGAGCGCACTCTCGAACGTAGACCACCTGCATTTCGAGAAAGGGGATGTCGGCCCGATCGGCGTTGGCTGTAAAATCGGTGTATCCGGCCAGGGCAGCGAGCTCCAGTCCACGATCGTTCATCCTCGTGCGGAGGTCGCGCCGACGAGCGGCATTCATGTCGAGGAGCGACGCATGACCGCGCTTCGCCATGAGCATCACGCCCTGGTATCCCAGGTCGGCGGCGTGGTCGACGAACGCCTCCAGCGGCAGAGCAATCTGCCCTTCCCATACTCCCGCATAGCTAACGGAGTGCAGCCCGAGTTTCCACATGGTCAAGCGCCCTTCTCACCCGGCTTCACGAGCGGCCGGTGGCGCTGGAGTTCGCCTTTGAAGTCGCCCAGGCTGATCCACCGCGCGCGTTCGTCGAGGTCCACCTCCGCTATGGCAACCGTGCCCCACTCCTTCGCCTGAGCCAGCATCTTTCCGGTGTGACCGTAGACCGCGGTGTTCATCCAGTTGCTTGAGACGTCTTCGTACGTGCTGCTGACGATGTAGACGTGGTTTTCGCAGGCTCGGGCAGCCGCCAGCAGGGGATTGCAGCCCCATACAGGCCAGGCGATCACCTCCGCCCCTCGATTGGTGAGCTCGCGCGCCACTTCCGGGAAGAATCCGTCATAGCAGATCATCATGCCTACCCGGCCGAATCGCGTCTCGAACACCGGATACTCCTCTCCAGGCATCAGTCCGGCGAGGACCTCTCCACGCGGCAGCGTCGTCTTGCGGTACTTACCGACCAGATGGCCGTCGGGATCCATCAGCGCCGCCGTGTTATAGACGACGTGGCCTGCTCGCTCGACGAGGCCCGCGACGATATAGAGGCCATGACGTCGAGCCAGACCACAGAAATAGTCGGTCGAGGGACCCGGAACAGGTTCCGCGACCTCCACCATGCTCTTCCCGAGGCCGTAGTAGGTCAGCGTCTCGCCGAGAACGATCAGGTCGGCCTTCTGCCTTGCAGCCTCTTCGATAAGAGGCGCATAGAGCCGGCAGTTCTCCTCCGGCGTCCGGCCGCCGCGAGGCTGAAAGTGGGTCGTTGCCAACCGGACCGTTCGTTTCGCTGGAGGCGGGATCTCCACCATTGTGGCCAGGCTCCACTCGACGCGACTGCTCGGCGCCCACTGGTGATGGAGTTCAACCACCGCCTGAGTCGCCATAGCTGGAGCCCGATACGTTTCTGAAATCTCCGTCCATCCGTCCGAGTCTGTGGACTTCGTTGTCGGATGTTCGGTCTCCGCCTGTCCGGCCATTCCGCGCAGATAGTCCGGCACAATCGGTCGATCCTCTGGCACCGCTTCGCCTTTGACATCTCTCCAGTCAAGTTTCACCATCACGCTTCGCCGGGGAACCTCGATATGCTTTGCCTTATAGCGTGTGGAGAAGTGGTAGTGCTTGCCTCCGACGATCGGGAACGCCCTGGTCCACCAGCCGTCCATGCCGATTCGATCGTCCGCCTCGACGGCAAGGCCGCCATGACCATCCGGGCCACCGCGAGGAACGTACTGAAAGGCGGGCCGAATCTCATCGCGCGGCGCTCCGGTCGTCCAGCCCATTGCTGCAGCATCCGATAGGCCGTCGCGTGAGTTCGTCATTCTGTTTGTCATCCGATTGTCCTCCGGTCGGGAGCCCTTCAAGCGGCGGGACGCCACTTCCACGTGTGTCGTCCCTGTTGAGCGCAGGGACGCTGGTTGTGGACGTGTCGTACGTGTCAAGCATATGTGTTGAGCGGCGGGACGCCGCTTCCACGCTTATGGTACTGGTCAAGCGGCGGGACGCCGCTTCCACGGGGTCCCGCTTGGCGGGAGACAAGCCGCCCGCCCTACCACGATGGTCTACTTTAACGGCCCCTTCGGCCCATAACGCGGGTACGGGGGCCTCTTATGGATCGGAAGTGGATTCTTGCGCAGCGATTCCATGATGACGTCGACTGCCTTCTCCAGTTGAAGGTCGCGTCCCGCGCGCACCGAGACGGGGTCGTTCTCGACCGCGATATCCGGGGCCACGCCGTGGTTCTCAACGTCCCACGTGCCGTTCGGATTCCAGAATCCGCTCTGGGGCGCGCCAACAGATCCGCCGTCCATCAGTTCCGCCGCTCCATTGACGCCGAGTCCACAGGTCGCCCGCGAACGAGAAGACTATCTGCGACCGGCCAAGCGCCGGCTTTTGAGGCAGGTAAGGCCGGTCGGGCTGGGCCACGGCAATGTTTGAGCCGATTAGGCCGAAAACCACGAACGCTATGAGCGGTCTCACAGGTAGTGAGCCTCCTATATGGGTGCAGATAGTCTACAACTAGGTCTCACACAAAGTCACAAAGTCACGAAGGGGAACGGCTCGAAAGCGAAGTGGTATGGTCGCCTCGGAACGTTAAACTCTCAATCCGAAAACAACACCCTAACCTTGAAGCGTCTACTGCCTTCTTTGTGCCTTCGTGTGAGATCCAGTCTGCGGCTGATTAAGGCGCGGCGGCCTTCTCCGCTTTGTCGGGATCCAGCTTGACGCGCTGAATCTTGCCCTTCCAATCGAAGGCCCCCATCGTGCCCGGGATGCCCTTCGCCGATTGGTCCGCCTGAATCAACTGACCATTGGTGGTATCGAGGAGCGCGGTGATCTCCGCCGTCATCTTGCCGCCCGAGTCAGTGTCCGCGTCCAGCGTCTGCTTCACCTTCCACGCGGGCATTCCGTCCGCCTTGTCGCTGCCGACGTACGTGGTGGTGATAGTGACCTTCTTGCCCTTCACCTGTGGATTGTCGATTTCTGTTTTCCACGAATCACCTGGCTTGACCGGCTTGTCGGGATAGATGATCTGCTCCGCGATTGCGATCAGATGTTGGGTGGTGGCGCTGAGATAGGGGTTGTTGTCCATTTCAGGCTTGTAGGAGATGATTTTGCCCGAGCTGGTCTGCATAACCGTTACCGGAGGCGCCGGCGGCGTATCCATGTCCTGGCCGTTGAATGTGACCTTTCCGCCGAGATCGGATACCAGGATCACCAGCTCTCCGGTATCCCGTATCTCCTTGACGGTGTGCTTGCGGTTCTGCTCCAGCGTCACATCGGTGCCGCTGACAGACAGTGCAAGGTTACTCTTATACTGGACCGCGTCCTTCGCTTTGCGAGTCAGAACGATCGCGGCAGGCTTGCTGTCATTCTGCTTTTCGTCGTCGGCTTTCACCGCCTGGCTGCCGGCAAGGGCGCAGACGCCCATGGCGGCCAGCCAGAAACGGTTGATTGTGTTGTGCATGGTAGATGTCCTTTCGACTCCGATCTTGTTGGAGGCAAATTTCACTGCATTGAGCAGGCCAGTTACATATTGTTAAATAGATTCGCCGCGGCTGTCAATAGCCTGCGACTTATATTCGCCTGCCGAGGTCCGCGCCAGACAATCAGCACCCCCACGGGACATTCATGATACCGGTCGGGATTGGGTTCGTCTACCGATATGCGGGTTGTCCGATCGGTCAATTGCTCGGACCTAACGGCGAACGGACGCACGTGTGTCGAGCGCATTGGCGACCCGTTCCCTTGACACGGACGGAACCATCGTTTACAATGTCTTAAGAAATTCTCTCATAGGATTGCTTCTAGATGCATGTTGATCCATCCAGCGGCCGAATGTGGAAGTGGATGTTGGCGACGGCTGGATTGGTAATTGTTGTTGCTGTCGCCATCGGTTACAGTCGCACGGAATCCAATCGTGAACCCGACCTGTCCCGTCTCCCGATCGAATCGCTCGCGCGCCTCGATGCCCAGCCGAATGCGAACGCCCAGGTCCATTTCGTCTACGCTCGCCGACTGTTCGACTCCGGTCACAGCGATGAGGCTCGCGTACCCGTAACGCGCGCCGTGGACGCGGCTTCTAAGTCTCCTAAGACGGAGCTCGCCGCCCGCGCTTTTGCGCTTGCCGGCTGTGTTGCCGCCGATCTCGGGGCGGTTGCCCGCGCGGAGGGCCTGTTCCAACAGACAGAACAGATACGGTCGGATGACTTCTACGTCGACCTGGGCCGGGGGACGCTTGCGCTGCAGGCGCATCGCGCCGCGGACGCCGTTGCCAGGCTCACTGCCGCAAGTCGTAAGGAGCCTCTGTCATCCGAAGCGTGGAAGCGTCTCGGTCAGGCGTATCTGAATGCGGCCGAGCCCGATATCGCCCTCGAAGCGCTCAGGCGCGCTGAACATCTGAACCCGAGTGATCCGCTGATCCACGCATCCCTGGGCCAGGTTCTACTTCAGCTGAAGCAGTTCGGCCCCGCGGAAGCCGAATATGCGACCGTGGCGGGATTGCAGCCTTCCGACGCCTACTATGCTGCGATGCCGGCCCGTATCGGCGCCCTCGCGGCCAGGACCGATTCAGACTATCAGCGCGCCAGTGAGCGATTGCAGGCTGCCCTGGCACAATCGCCAAACGACGACGGACTAAGAGCCGAACTGGCCGGGCTTGAGATCCGGTTCAACCAGTTCTCGCTCGCTCGCAAGGAGCTGGATACCATACTTACCCACAATCCTCTGATCTCCACGGACTGCTGGTATAACCTCTACACCGTATGCAAACGACTAGCCGACCAGCAAGGAGCGGCGGAAGCCCACAAGCAGTTTGATCACATGATACTTCTTAAGAACGCCGTGGCGGATCTCACGATCCAGGCGGAACAGCATCCGACGGACGCGAGGGCCTATCTTCGCCTTTCGGTCGCGCTGCTGCAGCTGCGTCAGATAGACAAGGCATACGCCGCATTAACTCGCGCCGCTAAACTGGACCCGAACGATCCGGAGATAGCGCAGGCAATGCAGGGCGCGCAGGCTATTCTACGCTCCCAACAGGGCGCCGGCGGAATCGGCGGCGGAGTTCCACAGCAATGAGCCGGCAAGTGCGCTCTTGTATCGTGCGCGGTCTCATGATTGCCGGTCTTCTAACGCCCTTCCTACTATTGCTTCTCGCTGCAGGCTGTCGCAAGCTCGCCGACCCTGCCGCCACACCGTTGCCGCTCGCGATGACGAATGCCGTCGATCCCGAGCAGTTCGTCGGAAACGATGCCTGCGTCGAATGTCATAAGGCCGAGTTCAACCTTCACCACGGCAGTCGTCATGAGATGACACTCCGGCGCGCCGATCCCGCAAGTCTCGGGCTCATGACGCCGAAAGCCGGTCCTATCCCCGGCACGCCCTACGCAGTCACCCAGGGAGGCGACGGCCTGCACTTTACCCGAAGCGAACCGTCGGCCCTCAGTGGCGCCATTCAGTATGCGCTTGGATCCGGCAAGACCGTCATCACCTTCATCGGAGACATTGGCGCCGACCGGCTGACCGAGTTCAAACTCAGCTATCGGCCGCACGAACATGCGTGGTGCGTGACGCCGGGCCAGGAGCAGGACACGGATTCCAATCTGGGAGTTGTCAATGAGCTGGGGAGAGCGCCGAAGTGCATCCTCTGTCATGCCGTTAAAGTCAAAAAGGATGCGGCCGAGCCCGAGCGGGGCTTTCTTGGCGTCGGGTGTGAATCCTGCCACGGCTCCGGACGCGCCCATATCGCGGCGATGAAGTCGGCGGGCGCAACGGATATCAAGATGGAGCGGCCCACCACGTGGAGCGCCTCGCGCATCGACGCCATGTGCGCTCGATGCCACCGAGGCACGGACGACCTCGCGCTTGGAGCCCTGGAGACCAATTCGACCGCGCGGTTTCAGCCGTACGGCCTCGAAATGAGTCCCTGCTTCAAGAAGAGCGGTGGTAGGCTCTCCTGCGTCACCTGCCACAATCCACACACGGACGTCAGCGCGGACCAGCGCGCCTACGAGAAGGCATGCCTGTCATGCCATTCTCCTGCCACGACCAAGCACGACAAGGTGTGCCCGGTCAATCCAAAGGATAAGTGTATCGGCTGCCACATGCCGAAAGTGCCGGTATTTGCGGCCGCCAACATCCCGGTCTCCATGGCGGACCATCTCATCTGGGCCTATCGCAAACCCAAGAATTAACTGCCGCGAATTTCGAGCACGCTATGGATGTTCTGAACTACGCGTTCGCGGCATCCCGTTCCGTTGCCTGCTTCGCCCGCTGATCACGCGGTGTCTGCTTCGTGTCGTTCCAGTAGAAGATTCGCCGTTCGGTTGCGGGCCTGGCCGGGATGCCGAATCCGAGGATATAGGCTCGGCGTGGAACCTCCGACCTGTTAGCGCCCGTGAAATGCAGCGTGCGATTGTGGTGCAGGGTCGCTCCGCCAGGCGGAAGCGGGCAGGCAACCGCGCCAGATGTGCCGGCGCTGTCCACCTCAAGGCCGTGAACGCGAGGATCGTTGCCGATCGTGTGGTGTGGCAATACCTCCCGCCGGTGGCTACCCGGCACGAACTGCATGCAGCCATTCTCGATCGTGGCAGGCTGTAGGGGAATCCAGACGCTCAACGCGTTGTATTCAAGTGCCGGATTCCAGTAGGCTTCGTCCTGATGCCACGGTGTCGCCGCTCCTATTTTCGCCGGTTTGAAGATCGCGTGTTCACCCTGGTAGGTCGCTTCGGGCCCAAGAAGCTGCCGCGCGATATGCAAAGCGTTCACGCGAAACA
>JBBQVV010000210.1:0-12245 GCA_038211235.1 Chthonomonadales bacterium
CACGATCCGCACCTCGCAGGCGGCCGATATCCTCTGGGCCAGCCTCATCCGGCCCGGCGTGACCACGCACAGCTTCAACACCTCTCAGCGCCTGGTGGACCTGCCGATTGCCTCCCGGGCCGCCGGGCACCTCCAGGTGGAGGTCACGGAATCGCGCAATATCGCGCCGCCGGGATGGTACATGCTCTTCCTGACCAACAGCGCTCGCACGCCGTCGGTCGCGCGGTGGGTGCGGCTTGGGTGACGGGAGGCGGTTGACGGATCAAGCCTTGCAACAGACTGGAACCGGCAAGGAAAGGTTGGACTGACCACGACTTTGTGCTAACCACGACCGGGTCACGATCGCCATGGTCTACACGAATGCACAGAGCGATTTTGATGGACTGATTAAGGGAGACGAACCAATGGCAGGACACACAACACATCAACCCCACGGATCGGGTATCCGCGGACTGAGTAACCTTGTAAACATCGACAACCAAAACCTGCTCGCGGGCAAGTTCGGCCGTATGTTCAAGGGGCTCGGCACGACAAACTTCTCGGAGCAAGACCTGTTTACACTGGGCGATATGATGACCGGCACGGATGGTCCGAAGGACGGCGAGGACGGGGAAGAGAGCGACTTCGCATCGGCGTATACCTATTTCGGCCAGTTCATAGACCACGACTTGACGTTCGATCCCTCCACGTTCAAGGCACAGAAAAGCGATCCAAACGGAATCACCGACTTCCGCTCGCCGAGGTTCGATCTGGACAACCTCTACGGCCGAGGACCAGGGGACCAGCCGTACTTATACGACGGAATCAAGTTCCTTCAGGGCGACAAGATGTTCATCGTCGAGCGAAATCCGGATGCGCGCGATCTGCCGCGCTCCGCCGCGGCATTTGACGGCACACGCCGCGCGATCATAGGCGATCCAAGAAACGACGAGAACGTCATCGTGTCTCAGCTTCAGGGCATGATGCAGCGGTTCCACAACCGCCTTGTCGATACCAATCCGGACAAGGGATTCGAGGAGATAAACCTTGAGGTGCGCCGGCACTACCAGTGGGCAGTAATACACGACTTCTTGCCAAAAATCATTCGAGCCGATGTGCTGGAAGGGATCTCGCCGGCGATCGCAGACACGTCGAAGTCGTTCGAGCAATACGCACCGAGTTTGAAGTTCTACAAGTTCGAAGCGCCGATTATGCCCGTTGAGTTCTCCGTGGCGGCGTACAGATTGGGCCATTCCATGGTCCGACCCGGATATCGTGTGAACGAATTTACCCCTCCTCTCCTCATCTTCGATGCAGAGAATCCGACGAACGGCCTGAACGCATTCGGCGATTTCCCGAAAAGCTGGGGTATCGATTGGCAGAGATTCATCGATCTTGGGCTCCGCCAGGGACCGGAGACCCCCACAGACCGTGTGCAGCGTGCATATAAGATCGACACGAATTTCGTATCGCCACTAGGTCACCTTCCTAAATCGGTGGCAGGAGACGAGGCGGTCGCGAATCCGCACAAGTTCAATCTTGGGTTCAGAAACCTGCTCCGAGGTCAGATACTGAAACTTCCGACAGGCCAGGCGCTCGCGCGAACGATGGGTGTCGATGTCATTGCGGACGAATTCATTGTTCTCGGCGCCGCGGCTGATGATGATCAAGATGAATTTCACGATGTGACCGGCAAGGTAATCCCAACGATCAAGGACGCTCCCGCGGCCTTCAAAGATAACTGCCCTTTGTGGGTCTACATCCTCGCGGAATCCAGGCGGAATGTCCACAATCCATCCTTCCGGCGTGCGTGCCTCGGGCCGGTTGGCGGAACGATCGTCGCGGAAACGTTCCTCGCGCTGATGATGATGGACGGCGACTCCATCGTGAACAATCCCGAGTGGAAACCGATGTCCGGCTTCCGAGGAACGTTCGGCCTGGCGGATATCCTCCGAACAGCGCTCGGCCCGTAGCCCGACCCGAATGAACCCCTAACGGGCGGAGGCGAAGTACCATGCCGAACGGATTTACGCGCGTACCGGACTGGTTCTCGTTCGAGAACCAGGGCGGCGGAATCGCCATCACCGACCTCACCGGGAGCGGCAAACAGGACGCACTGGTTCTCCTTGTCGATAACTCCGTCGGAAAGAACCGGGGACTATACAAGGTCGGGAAGAGCCTGGATGAAGATGGCGTTCCTAAAGGTGGTTGGGCGGAATGGCAGCAGATACCCGACTGGTTCTCCTCCGAGAACCAGGGCGCCGGCATCGCGACGGCGGACCTTAGCGGCAGCGGACGTCCGGACCTGATTGTCTTTATGATCGATAACCCGGTGGGAAAGAACCGCGGAATCTACAAGGTTGGAAAGGACCTCGATAGCGACGGTAAAGTGACGGGGGGTTGGACCGGTTGGATAGACGTGCCTGATTGGTTCCCGTTCGAGAACGACGGGGGCGCAATCGCCGTCGCGGATATCGACGGGGACGGCCGCGCGGAGCTCATCGTATTCATGATCGATGCTCCGAACGGGCTGAACCAGGGATTCTACAAGATCGGCCGGAGCCTGGATGCCGATGGCACGGCAACTGGCGGATGGACCGGCTGGCTCCCCGTTCCGGACTGGTTCTCCAAAATAAACCAGGGCGCGGGCGTCGCAATCACCAGCCTGCGGAACGACGCGACACGCGATCTCGTGTTTTTTCACATAGACGGCGCACCTACGCAGAACCAGGCGTTCTTCAAGATCGCGCGAGGCGTGTCGGCTGACGGCGTCGTGAGCGGGGAGTGGTCGCCGTGGTACGGTGTTCCAGGCTGGTTCATGTGGGAGAACCAGGGGGGCGGAATCACCGTTGCACCGCTGCATGGGCCAGGCAGCCACGATCTTGCAGTCTTCGCCATAGACAGCCCGGACGGCCAGAACTCCGGCCTCTACCGTATCGTCGCGCTCGATAACGACCCCACCACGCATGGAACCTGGGAGCTGCTTCCCTACGATTCGCAGGTGTTGGCCGTCCACGCCGCAGTGCTCCCTCACTGGCTCAGCGTCGATCCGGTGACGACGGAGCCACGATACCGCTATGCCGGCAACTCCCCGACGTGGAGGGTGGACCCCAGCGGGAGACAGAGCGGGCTTGATGAGGCTGAGCGGGAATGGAACCTCCTCTGGGATCCGAGTTGGCAAGCTAAGTTCTGGCAAGAGCAACGCCAACGCGCATGGCATGCGTACCGATCCGCGGTGGCGGAAGGCTTCAAACTTGCCGATGAGTACGACCATGTCTTTAACACCATTACGTCCTGGTCAGGTGAGCATTGGCGCTGGTTCTTTGAGAGTTCCGAGCATGGCCTGGAAGATATCGCTGCTCGGCTGCATCTGCCGTCCTTCTCGAAGTTACAGGGCGCCTGGCGGGGCCGCTCCGCGAACGGAAACTGGGCCTATCTGATTCCTCCTCTTGGTCCGGAGTTGGTCGGATATGTTGGCGGCCTGCTTGCGGGCATTGTGGATACCTTCGTCAAGGCACTCACCGGCATTCCCAGCACCATCGCTCGGATCGTACTCGAGATCATCAGCCGCAATCCGGGCCAGATCCTCGGCGACTTCATTGACTTCGTCAAGAAGCAGTTCAGTCAGATTGTCGCATCGTACCACGATCTGCACAACCGCACTCCCTACGAGCGCGGCGAGTTCTTCGGCATATTGATCGCAAACGCATTTCTTCTGCTCACCTTCGTAAAAGCCGCCGTGACGCCGCTTGTTCGGGCCGTGGGCAGGATCCCAGCCGTCCAGAACCCTGGGTAATACGGTCAAGCTGGCAGCCGTCTTAGCCGAAAAGCCGACGGTGAGCAGCGTGGAGGCATTCGCAAAAGCAAGGCTTGAAGAATCATTCCGCCGTCCCGAACCGAGCATTGAGCGTCCACAGGCGAAGGGAACCGAAATCGGACGCATAGGTCGTGATCCTTTCGGGATAAGGTTCGATAAGGTGGGGTATGATCAGTTTGACCTCTCGCAAATCGCTGTTGAGTACCGCATAGCAAACAATCTAAGAGGTAGTGCCAAAGATGCAAGTCCGGGAAGAATGGTATCAGTGGTTGAGTACCGAACCGCGAGCGGCTTGCAAACCTCGGTTGTCACTAGCACGGGGCCACCTATCAACTTACATGCAGAGCAGTTCAACTTGAGTTCCTTAACCGAGCAATGGGTACGGTTTAAAAACGTAACTCGAATATATGTTGAACTTGAACCGTGTAACTGGAACTTTGCTCAGTGCGCCTCAAGGCTCAGCCGTTGGCTTCCAAATACTCGGATTTATTACAGTTTCGAATACGGGCGTGGCCTGCCAGCACGGTCACCGGAAGGGATGGCATCCATGTCACGCGGGACGATAGAACTATATAATGCAATTCAGGATGCTTTCCGTCATCGCGGGAGATGATCAGGATTGCTAAAACTCTGTGATTCCGGCGGCCAATCGTCTGGGTATGGGGAACCACCAACCAGAACACGTTCCGGCGCGTCTGCAATGGGGCGCACTGTGGGGCTTAGCATACATTGCAAGCGAGGTGTTCGATGAGCCCTTCAGAATTTCTCGCATTATGGGGACCGGCCGATTTTGCTCGACTGGATGTTGCAGCACAAGGCCGCGTCAACTTGCCTACAAGGGATGTTGAGTTTCTGATCGAAGCCGGATTGCCGCGCGCAGCTGGTCTCTACGGTATCGGTTTTGCTTTCCCACCTACTCACATTCCCACGTTGGCAACGGTCGATCGGCGGCATGCGGAACTCGCGATGGGTCACGCTGGAGCTCTTGTGCTCGGTGGCAACGACTCCTGTTACATTTGCGTTAGTCCTGGTGAAGAATATCAGATTATCTCAATCGCCAGATATTCCAACGAATCTCTGGAGTTCGTAAATTCGTCCATATTGCAATTGGCAGAAACTTTGCTCGTGATGCGCGATGCTGCGATGAGGGCCTACAGTTTGTCAGCTATTGCCGACCCGATGGAATTCAAGAGTAGCATCCATGTCGCGCTACAGCGAATTGACGCGCGTGTAACAGCTGAAGGCCAAGGATGGTGGCTGGGCATGCTGACAGAGATGGTTGCGTTCCGATCTTAAGCCGCGCCTTCCTCGCCGGCATCCAGACCTGGACCTACGACCTGCGGGATCGGCTCGTCACCGAGAACAGTCCCTCCGGCCTCACGACGTGGACCTACGACGCCGCCTCAAGGCGCATCGCTCAGTCGAACGCTTCGCAGGGGCGGGTAAGCTACTCCTACGACGCGGCCGATCAACTCTTGAACCTGCTCGATTCGGCCAACCACGCGATCCAGACCTTCACGTATGATGCCAACGGTCGCACCACGCTGATCCAGACGCTGGCCGGAGCGCGCACGACCTACCAGTGGGATTCCGTCAACCGCCTGAGTGTGATCCGGCTACCCGATGGCGCCCGCACCACGCAGACCTACCGCTTCGACGACCTGCGTATCGCCCAGTCCAGTACCAACGGTATCCAGACGTTCACCTGGGCTGACGGGGAGGTGCGGGCCGAGAAAACCCCGCAAGGAAACCAAGTTGCGCCTGCATAATAATAAAACGCCGATGTCTCTTTCGCCTTTCAAGGTGATGCCATTCGAGTTGTGCGGATTTCCGCAGTTTGAGGTGCAAGGAGCGCTGCGTGGATACGGACACCACAATTCCCGGAGGACCGCTCATTTCCGTGTGCATCCTGGCGCGCAACGAAGCGCTGCGAATTGAGCCTGCGATACTGAGCACGCACGGGTGGACCGACCAGCTAATCGTCATCGACAATGAGAGCGAGGACGACACGGTTGCAATTGCGCGCAGTCACGGTGCAACGATACTAACCGCTGGACCAGAAACGCAGTTCGACGCCCTCCGCAATCTCGCCATCGATCACGCCGTTGGGGATTGGATCCTGGTACTGGACGCGGACGAGCGAGTCCCGGACCGCTTAGGACCGATCTTGCGTCAGATGCTCATCGAGCGCGGCCACGAATTCTCCGCAGTGTGCATCCCGTTCAAGCACTTCTTCTGCGGCAAATGGATGGAGCACAGCGGTTGGTGGCCGGGCTACACCAGACCCCAACTGCTCAAGAAGGGCAAATTCTCCTACAACACACGCCTGCACTCGGGCGTTCACGTAGACGGGCCGACGGTCTACTTTCCGGCGGATGATCCAGAGTTGGCGATCGTCCACTACTCGTACGACGACCTGCACCACTATCTCCATAAGCTGAACAACTATACGGACGGTGAGGCGCAGAGTCTGCTGGCTACCGGCCAGAACCATTCGTGGCAGGCGCAGCTCGCCCACTTTGTTCACGACTGGCAGGTATATTACGAGCGCGGACGCGCCGATCTCGACGGCATGCACGGCTTCGTCCTCTCCTTCATGTCTGCCTTCTACCGGTTTGCCTCGCGGGCCAAGCTCTGGGATCTGCGCCGGCAGCGAGGCGAATCGAATCCCGCTGAGCCGATCCCTGCATCGCTGCGAGAAATGCTGGAGTTCATGGCGCGTGTCACGCAGGAGGGCTGCTCGTCCGTCAGCGGCCGCTCGGTCAGCTTTGGCTATTCCGGCGGGCTCCTGCAGAGCGTCCAGGACTGGGCTAGACCACAGATCGCAAGCACGATTCGCTGCAGGAAAAGCTACGAGCCTACATGCCAGCCAACGCAAGCATCGCTGCGTAGCCAATACTCAGAGTTTGACACACACCCTGCGCAAAACGTTAGCTTGAAAGCGACCCGGAGATCCGCTAGAATATTCATGTACGCGATTCTATTCGCTGTGAGGAAGCTACCATCCGCGGTCATCTAGGAGTTCCCCGAAGAAGCTGAACCGCTTCCGGCCCTGTGCATTCGGGAGAACAAGCTTGATTCGGTTCTCCACATCATCGCTCGGGTCGGCGATTTCAACGAGCCTCAGCCTCGGATTCGCATCTGCTGCTGCCCGAAAGAGCATCCGGATAGATGTGTCGGCTGGAGCCATACTGAAACCGATGAACACGATCGTTTCCGCAGTTGCGAGAGCCTGTAGGGCAAGTCGATAGAGCCGCTGTGGAAGCCACATGGTGGAACTGTTGAGCGGTAGTGGATTTCCCGTTGGACTGTGGAGGAAATCTGCGGAGAAGCTGTATTCAGCCTTATAAGTGCTGGGCGGGATCATAAATCGCTCGAAGTACCCTGCTGGTTCTCCTGCCACAACGATACGCTTATAGTAGTTGTCCGTCGCCTGGAAAAACGCTGGTACCACATCTCTAATGAGGTTTCCGACTCCGATCGGCTCGGGAACGACACGATAACCATCGAAGCCGGGCATCCCCCTGCCACTTCCTTGTTCGAATTTGAAGTGCCAGTTAATCGAGCCATGGAGCTTAAGTACCTTGAACTTTGACGGATGATCCGGAGCAGTGCCGGCGAAATCTAAGCGACACTGGTTTGATGTGGGGCGCAAGCCATAGCCCGTCAAGTAGGACCATTCTGACGGACGTTCTTGTGTCAGATGTCTTTCCAGAAGCAGGTCATAGTTGAACGTGATAGCTGTGTCGCCCTCCTGAAAACCACGGGCCAGGCGGGTGAAGTTTAATGTACCCTCCTCTTCCGTAAACACTCCCAATGTGTTGGCGATGGCGTCGAGCAACTCCATTTTCACGACCCGTAAGAAGTTCTCATGCAGGTAAGGGAATGCTTCGCTGCGATAGGAGGCCGAGTAACACGCCTGCATCCATTCCTGGTAGGGACCACGCAACAGGTGCGTAACGGCCTGCTGGTAAGGCTCAGAAAAATACTCCTGGAAGAATTGAACACCTGCTCCCGGGTCCCCGCTCGCGAGCATCAGGTGCTCCGTGATACGACTCTCGAACTCGATAGATGCGTACAACTCTTCAACATTAATTCTGTCCCAAGCGGGATGAAGTTTGCCTGCCAGGGAATTGACGCCTGGTATCGGCGCGAATCGGCCCAGGTATAGCGTCAACGCCGGGAGAAGGCTATTCTCCCTTTCACAAACAACCTGGCGGACGCGTTCCAGGAGTTGAAAGGTACCGGGGAACTTTGTTTTCCCGCCAGTATTGGCCCCGATGGATGCCCCGGCACCGAGCACGTATACGGTTGGCATATCCGATTACCCGCCCTCAAGAATTGTCGTTCACCCACGCCGGTCACTGCGCGATTCGGAAAGGAATGGATGTTTGCTTTCGTGTGAATGCTGCAGGCAGGGGATAATAGGTCTTCTGCCCTGGCCTAACTTGACAGGCGGTGGACTATTCCTCGTCTGTTTTACCGCTGGTCGTTATCTTCATTATTCCCGCTAATTCCTGTGACTTTGGAAACAGCTCCCCTATCTCTACTTTGAGCGCTACTGCTATGCGCATTAGGTTGAGCGCTGAGATATTCCTCTCGCCGCGTTCAACGCCGCCGTAGTAAGCGCGGTCCAATCCCGCTTCGGCCGCGAAATCTTCTTGAGAGACTCCTGTTTTCCGACGTACGTTTCTGATGTGCTCACCTGTTTTCCGGCACCGCCAGAAGTGGGGAAACGCCTAAGATGATCGTAAGAATAGACAGGCAGACAGGGGAGGAACATGCAAACTGAAAACGAGGCTTATGTTGAGCTCTTATGCCGGCATTTAGCTGATATGATCAATCGCCTTCGGGCCATTCCCGCAGAGCAGTGGGACTGGACCCCCGTCCCGTCCGCTCCCTCACCGCGCATGATTGCCCAACATACCTGGAATTGGCTCGTCGCGGATCGCCAGCATCTGCAAGAACCCAATGTTACCCGGCACTTGCCTATCCCCGATTCCCCGACCGATCCCGAAGTGCTGTGTGAGGCATTGGAAGCCGAGAGAGATTACTGGCGTGAAACTCTGTCCGCATTGACGCCCGAGCAATTAGCGGAAGAACGCTTCCAGTTCGGCATGGCCCCCTTCGGCGTGCGCTCCCTGGTGACGCATATCACCCAGCAGGTGATCTACAAACACGGGCAACTCTCTACCCTTTATTTTTCTTTGGGGCTGGATGGGGAGGCGCCTTATACAGCACCTTTTCCTAATGACGACTATGCTCGCGTAGCCGAAATGATGCAACACCCACTGCTCCATGCAATCTTAAGCGATGACATCACTGGATTGCAGGCAGCCCTGACGCAGTCGAAAGACGATCTGTTCCTGAGCGTAGCCGGACATACACCGCTTAAGCTGGCGGTGATGCGCAACCGTCCGGAAATCGTGGCACTCCTTCTGCAAGCCGGGGCCGATGGCGACGAAACCGATCCAGATCAAAACACTGCCCTGGTCTGCGCCTCTTTCTATGGTTACATCCAGGTTGCCGAGGTATTGCTCCAACATGGAGTGGACGTCGATCGCGCCAATCGATGGAATGGTACGCCTCTGGGGTTTGCCCGTATGCAGAATTATCAGGAGATTGCCACGTTACTGGAACAGGCTGGGGCGACGCATTAGAGATCGGCGCTTCGCTCCGTCTTTACAGTGAAAATAACCGAACTATACCTTTCCGGTGCGATGGGCAAAAAACCCCATCTTGGCGTACCGATGGGCGACCTTTTCGCGTATGAACGATTTCGGCGCCGGACCACGCTCGGCCAGCTTGCCTGATTCTCATTCACCCGTTCTCTATACTCAGATGGCGCTCTAAATGGATGCATCGATCGATCGTTCAGGATTGCCTGCCCTGCCTTTCATTTGGCGTATAATCAAGGCGTGACAAAGTTCGCTTGGAAAGTAGAACCCATATCACCGTAGGCATCATGTGGAGAATTTGAACCAATTTTCCGAATTAGGCATTGCGGCAGCAACCGCCGTTGGTATCGAAGCAGGAGAGTACGATGGTGAATGTAATGCGCAAGTCGCTTTGCTGTCTCTCACTTATTGTGTTGACCAGCGCCTTGCGAGCGGATATTGCTCCGGAAGCGCTAGATAAGGGCAAGAGAGCGACCGCTTTTGTGGAGGTCGGCAACACCGGCGCAGGCTCGGCCTTCTGCATCGATCCGAGCGGATTCTTCATTACGAATAATCATGTTGTAAGTGCCCAGGGAGACGCCGATATCAGTCTCATTCTGCGCCCTGGCGAAAAGGATCAGAGAAAACTGAAGGCCAGGGTCATTCGCATCGATCCGGCACTGGACCTGGCGCTCCTCTGGGTCGATAAGCCTGGCACATTGACTGTCCTTCATCTCGCGGACATGAGCGATCTTATCGAGACTGCAAACGTGGCGGCATTCGGTTATCCATTTGGTAAGGATCTTTCTATAGCCAAAGATGAATATCCGAGCATCACCGTGAGTACCGGACACATCACTTCTCTGCGCAAAGTTCAAGGCGAACTGAGAGAACTGCAGTTCGATGCTTCTATCAATCCCGGCAACTCCGGCGGTCCTGTTCTCAACAACAAGGGGCAGGTAATCGGCGTCGTTGTGGCGAGCATTCCAGGCTCCGGCATTAACTTTGCCATTCCGGTCAACCAACTTAACCATTTCCTAGACGGAGTGTCCGTCGCACTTTCTCCCTCCGCTATTCCGGCCATGAGTGTGCGGGAGGCGCACGAATTCGAGATCAAGATTGTGGCATTTCGGCGGTCGACCGCGGACATGACGGCGGAACTCATTTTGAGTTCCGGCACGGATGACCATAGAACGTTTCCTGCGCATCCGGTAGATGCCAATACCTTTAAAGTTAAGGCGCCGCTATTTCCTGGCACGGCGGGGAAGCGCATGCTCAAATTGACCGTCAAAGACGATCAAAGTGAGTTAGTCTGCCAGGTACGCGACCTGCAAATTCAGGTCGGCGGCAAGCCGACCTGGCTGAGCGCCCTGCGCAAGATCGAACGAGGTGAGAAAACAGCAGTATCCTTTATCGACAAAGAGATTCGAGTGGAGACTGTCTCAGGATTGGATCAGATTGAAACCCAGATGTTCGGAGTGACTGCGCGCCAGAATTTCAGCAGGGCAGAAAGCATCGTAATCGCATCGGTTGAGCCACCTGCGTCATCAATCGCCTATCGGATTCTGGTGCGACAGGGAGGAACGATCGTTGGTGACCTGGCTGGTCGGATCCCGCTCATCGGCGCGTCGGGAGCAGAGGCAGCACTTCCGAAGAGAGCAGACGTTGAGCTCCTGCTTTGCAATTTTGATTCGGACGAAATAAAGCGCTTCAATGGACGGACGGGCGCACTCATTGATGATTTCGCGTCCGGCAGCGGATTGAGCCGCCCCGCCTGCATTGTGCTTGGACCGGATGGTTATCTCTATGTCAGCTCATCGAATTCTCATACAATACACCGTTTCAACGGCCGCACCGGTCAGTTCGTCGACGTATTCGTCGACAGAGACAGAAGCGGAGGGTTGAACTCACCGAGCGGTCTCACGTTCGGGCCCGATGGGAATCTCTATGTGGCCAGTTCCGGGTCCAATAGTGTGAAGCGATATAACGGGCGAACCGGCGCATTCATGGGTGACTTCGTCGTCGCCAGCAGTGGACTGGAGGGCCCAGGGTGTCTGGCGTTCGGCCCGGACGGGAATCTCTATGTTGGTTCGTCTCCGAGAGCCGTGAAGAGGTTCAACGGCCGTACCGGCGGCTATCTGGGTGATTTCGTCAGCAGCAACGGAATCGATGCCCCTGGAGAGTTCTGCTTCGGAACAGACGGTCGTTTCTACCTTTGCAGTTACGGAAGTGGGCAGATCAAGCGCTTTGACTCTCAGACGGGGGCCTTTATTGACAATTTTGTCACCCAGGAAGCGATCGGCACTGGTGGGCCCGTAGGATTGAGCTTCGGCCCAGACGGCAACCTCTACGCGAGCATACGAGGCGGTAATTACATCCGCCGCTTTAACGGAAGGACGGGCGAATATATCGATACATTTGTTTCCGGGAACGGTCTGAACTTCCCGGCATTCATTCTATTTCGCCCCGGTGTCGGTTCCGTTAAGCAGTCTCTACGATAGACGCTATTCGCCAATTTAGCAAGATTCGAGACGTGAAACCCGAAGGTATGGAGTTCCGGTCCGCCGAATCCAATGTCTCCGATCGAGCAGCCTAAGTTCGTTAGCCTGGAACAGATTTCAGAAACCGAATCAGAAGACGACGGCCCAGAACAGCAGGCGACATCGACGGAGTTAAATCTGTTTAATAGGGAACCGGAGGAGAACGCGCCCGCCCCCTTCTCCTCGGCTGCCGCATTCGATTTCGCCTGCTAAATCCGTTCGTACCAACGCTGCCACAAGTTCTAATCCGTT
>JBBQVV010000211.1:0-12232 GCA_038211235.1 Chthonomonadales bacterium
TCAACGCCTACTATCTGTTCGGGGCGACGCTGGCGCAGCTACCCACGCCTTCTCAGGCGATCTACGTTGTCGAGCGCCGCAGTGAGGGCAAGCGAGCAACCGATTTCTGCGACGTACACTACCATCCGTGGCTCGGCGAGGTCGAACTGCCGTCAGGTCCCTCGGACACGGTCAACCCCATGGCGATCGCCTATAAGCGGCACACGGAGGGCGCCAACTACATCTATGCGGACGGCCATGCGAAATGGCGTCGCTTCGAAACCACTCGCGCTCCCTTCGAAGGACACGAGCTCTTTGGAGAACATCAGGCGTTCTAGCCAGGCCTATTCATCACGGCTCCTGTAGGGCGGGGTCCAGGACGGATCCGTAGGGACTTGGTTTACCCTTACGGGTCCCCCCGCCGACGAACATCGTGAACATATCGAGCTGTCCTAAGTTGCCGGAGGTACGCATAATATGAGCGAGAATCCCCATAACTCACAGTCTAAATCTCCTATGCGGGACGCGCGGCCACGAGCCGGGCTGCTCGTGACCGCCCTGGTTGCGCTCCTTCTCGTCTGTTGGGCCGCCTCGCACGCATACGCTCAGGACCATGGTGAGGCGCCCGCCCCGCCAACTCCGGAGGCGCTGGCCGCATCAGGACGCATGACCATCGGCGTGCTGTCACTGCTCCTCGGAGTCGCGGTCTACTACGGCATCCAGAGGCGCCGGCTCGTAAACGCCGACACGCACTCACCGGAGTGGTCGAAAAAGATGAACGTTCTCTCGATCGCGCTCGCGCTTGGCGCGGCAGGCGCTTTCTGGAGCATTTCTAACGCTCTGTCTCGCCCGCAACCGCCCGTGCCCAGCGGACCCGGGGGGCAGAAATCGCTGTCGATGGTGCAATGGGATCGTCGCACCGCATCATGAGTTACCGCGACACTCCCAGACGTCAGGAATCAGACGGTAGACGGCAGAGTTTAGATCGTCGAGCCACCCCATGAGTTACTGCGATTATATCCGTTCCGAGCAGGCGTGCGAGCCACACATCAGTTATCACGATACCGAGTATGGATTCCCCGTTACGGACGATGCGGTCCTCTTCGAGCGCCTCGTGCTCGAGATCAACCAGGCCGGACTCTCCTGGGAGACCGTGCTGAAGAAGCGGGCGTCGTTCCGCGCCGCCTACAGCGACTTCGAGATCGCACGCGTCGCCGCCTATTCCGGGGCCGATATCGACCGGCTGCTGGCCAATGCGGGAATCATTCGCAATCGATTGAAGGTACAGGCGGCGGTACATAACGCGGGCGTTATCCTCGCGCTCCAGGGCGAGTTCGGCTCATTCCGGGCCTGGCTGGACGCCAGCCATCCCCTGCCCAAAGCGGAGTGGGTGAAGCTGTTCAAGCAGACGTTCCGATTCACGGGCGGAGAGATCGTCGGCGAGTTTCTGATGAGTCTGGGCTATCTGCCCGGCGCCCACGACGAGGAGTGCCCCGTTGGACGCCGGCTCCTCGGACTGCGGCCACCATCGTCGACCGTCGCCCTCGAAACGTTTGCGGTTGCGATTCCGGAGCCGGCCATCCAGGCGAAGCGGGAGTAGGAGTTCAGCGTTTGCTGACCATCTTGCCGCGGGAGTCACCACCACAGGTAGGGGCGGCGATCATCGCGCGCGGCGCGTGCCGGCCAATCCTGGAGTATTGAGCGCACTGTAGTCCATTACATCATTGATAGGAGGTCTGGTCATGGCACACACGCAGTACAGTCGTGAGGAGATCGCCCAACGCGGCAATGAATTCTATCGTAGTGGTATTCGCGACAAGGTGATGCCGCTGTACAAAGGCAAGTTTGTAGTGCTAGACATTGTGTCGGGCGACTATGAAATCGATAGTGATGACCTCAGCGCCGAGGAAAACCTGCGGACAAGGAGGCCCGATGGCGTCTTCTTCGGTCTGCGCATTGGTTACGCTTCCGCCTACACGCTTGCAGGGCGTATGGTGGAAGACGAATCGCGATCAGCGGCCGCGTCAACGACGATCTAGAAGCTTCCGTTCGCGTTCAGGTGGTCGGCCCAAGCGGCCAATCGCTCGAGATTACGGCGGTGATAGACACCGGCTACAACGGGGCGCTTACATTGCCGATTGGGGTTGTGTCGATTCTCTCACTTCCGCAGTGAGCTTCTCGTGAAGTGACGCTCGGCGATAACAGCTGGCAAGTGGTGGGTCCGCGATAATCGCTTCTAAGTCGGGCTGGCCGTGCACAGTTCTATGGTGCACGGCCGGCCCTTCTTTTCGCTCAATTCCACGTAAGAATCACTGGTTCCCATAGACATACCGATTGAGAAACGAATTCCTGAACTTGCCCTGCGGATCGTACTGCCGCGCCAATTGGACGAAGCCCGGAAGCTTCGCATAGAGCAATCGGACGCGGTCCGGGGCCGTCGTGAACAGCTTGCCCCAGTGCGGGCGGGCTTCGAACGGTTCTAGCTCCTTCTCGATGATCGGGAGGAGGCTCCGCACGGCGGGCCAATTCTTGTACCAGGTGAAGTGGATGCCGACGGATGGCTCTTGGTAGCACGGGCTCATCCAGAGATCGTCCGCGGCGATCGTGCGGATCTCGGAGATCTGGAGTAGAGGGCGGATCCGGTCCTTGAGCTGCCGAATCGCGCGGATGGCGTCCAGCGCGTGCCTGCGCGGAACGATGTATTCGGACTGAAGCTCCTCGCCGCTGCTCGGAGTGAACTCCAGGCGGAAATGGGGAAGCCGCTCATGCCAG
Source organism: Chthonomonadales bacterium (assembly GCA_038211235.1). Lineage (GTDB taxonomy): Bacteria > Armatimonadota > Chthonomonadetes > Chthonomonadales > Chthonomonadaceae > DATGJU01. The sequence goes on from JBBQVV010000211.1 coordinate 2,752, forward strand.
GGACCCGGCAGTCCCAACTGCGGCGTGCAGTTTTCGGCGGAGACGGTCTCGATCGGGTGCCGGTCCGCCGTTACAAGCCGTGACCCAAACCAGTCTGACGGAGGCTCGATTCGGCTGCCATCCACAATCTTTCGCTTGCACCAGACCTGGTTGACCACGTCACCCTGCCAGTCCGTGAAGAGGCTGACACTGTAGGCGCTCGACGTTATTGTATCGAAGGCGGCTTCGAGCTCTGCATAGGGGAGACTCTCGTAAACATCCTGCCGTACGTCGAAAGTCGGGCCGATTTCCAGCGTGAGGTTGATCGCGACTCCCAACGCGCCCAGCCCGACGACTACTCCGCGGAACGTCTCTCCGTCCGCGTCTCTGGATAACACTACCCGTTCGCCCCGGCCGTCGATCATCTCGATCGCGTAGACCGCCGTGGCTAGGACGCCGTTTTTGTCTCCCGAGCCGTGTGTCGCCGTCGCGCAGGCTCCTGCAACGGAGATATGCGGCAGTGAGGCCAGGTTATGAATCGCGTAGCCCTCTTCATGGAGCCTCCGGCTCAACAGGCCGTAGTTGACGCCGGCGCCCACCGTTACCGTACCGGCTCCCGGATCGATCGTGATTGCCGGCGCGAGACGATCGAGCGAGACGATGTCCACTGTGGAATCGGCGATGGCATTGAACGAGTGCCTGGAGCCGACAACCTTCAGTCGTTTAGACCGCTCAATCAGTTCCTGCAGCTCTAGTACGGTTCCAGGATAGTGCCACCTGGCGCCGCCGTACTGCAAGTTTCCGGCCCAGTTCCACTGCTCCTCATTCAAGGTTTCGCTCCAGGTGCGCGCAAACGACAGGCTTCCTGCGCAGTCCCAGCCCAGTTTACTCATGACGGGCACGGCGGCCCGACGGCACGATGACCCAGACGTGCCCATATGGGAGCCTATGCTCGCGGAAGCCTTATGGGCAAGTCCCACGCTGGGTTTTTGCCAGTGCGTTGTTCATGAACAACCCGCGCTGTGGATAGCCAGTCCATCAGTTATCATCAGTGTCATCCGCGGATAGGCTTTTCAAACCTACGACCATCTGTGTAAATCTGTGAAATCTGTGGAGAAGTTTGTGTTTCTTCCGCGGATCATGATGGCGCCCCGAACTGGATCACCAGCTCGAGGCCGCCGCCCCAGACCTCTCCGTTATAGCCGGCCCACTTTCCGGTAACCTGGAATCCGTGGTCGGTAACGAGCCGTTCCAACTCCTCCGGATACCAGCAGCGCATCGCGATCTTCATTAGCGCTTCCTCCTCCAGTGTACCGGATTCGGAGTAGCGGCGATAGACCAGCTCGGGATAGAGGACGAGAGGGTCGGGCTGCAGTCTGGGCTGGCGATATGATCGCACGAGGCGGCCTCCCTCAAGCAGCTCCGAATCCCCGTCTATGCGCTCTCCTGGAAAGCACCAGTGCTTCAGCAGCTCCTCACGCGGGCGATTGGGGTGAAAGGTGTTCAGAATGGCACTGCCGCCAGGCGCCAGGCTCTGGTGGATTCCGTTCATCAGTCCGGATAGCTCTGCGTCTGTTTCGAGAAGCTGCAGGACGCGGAACGGGGCAATGATCAGGTCGAACACTCCGTCGACGTGAAGGTCGCCAATGTCTCCCTGACTGACGTTTGCCCGGCTGGGCGATATCCCGGATCGGTTAAGCTTGTCCTGACAGATGGCGAGCATCGCCGCGGACGAGTCGACCCCGTGAATGAATCCACAACGCTCTGCCAGGGGCAGAAGAACGCGGCCCGTGCCGCAGCCGAGCTCGAGAACTCGCGCCGCCGGCGACGGAAGGCGCTCCAGATAAAACGGCACATCGTCGATTGGAAAACTCTGAAGGTCGTAAAATTTCGCCGCGTCTTCGCGAATGTTCACCGGCGTCCCCTTTCATGGCTATGTAGCGATAACGACAGTGCGTGACGCGAAATCGTTGCAAGAGCGAAAGGGTGCTACGTGGCGGCTGCCTGCGAGTCCGATCGTGGAGGCTGTTGTTTGCTGGAGAGGTGAAACGCATCGGCGAGCAGCTCGTAGGAGCGCATCCGAGCCCTGAGCGATGGAACGAACGTCGAGATCATCACTTCGTCCGCCTGCGTTCGCTGGGCCAGTTCGATGATTCGGCGTCGCACCGTGTCGGAAGTTCCAACGATGTGACGGTCTCTCATCTTATCGACCACGGCGCGCTCAGCGGGCGAGAAGTTGTACAAAAGAGCCTGTTCGGGCGGAAGCAGCAGAGAGGTTTGACCCGTTCGGAGGCGCGCGAAAGCGACGTATAGACTTGAGACGAGCCGCTCAGCCTCCTCAACGCTCGGGGCGCAGATCACGGACAGGGTCAGGACTGCATGCGGGCTGGCCGAGTGACCGTGCGCTGCGAATTCGTTCCGATAGGCCTGCATCGGCGCTTCAGGAGGGAACTCGCTGAAGTGGGCGGCAAATCCGAATCCCAGACCGAGCAGGGCCGCAAGGTGCGCGCTATAGTCGCTCGATCCCAGCAGCCAGATGGGTGGCAGCCTAACGTCCTTCGGGACGGCGGCCACGTTTGTCTGCGCCGGTGTCGACTCCGTAGTCCGTCGTGGGTCGGCACGGCCGCCATACTCCAGCAGGTCCAGCAACTGGTCCGGAAACTGCTCGGCGCCCCATGCATCGCGCGAACCCCTAAGCGCGAGCGCCGTGGCCTGATCCGTTCCGGGCGCGCGACCGATGCCGAGATCGATACGGCCGGGATGGAGGGCTTCCAACATCTTGAACGTCTCGGCAACCTTTAGCGACGCGTGGTTCGGCAGCATTACGCCGCCGGAGCCCACCCGAATGCGAGTCGTCCTCTCTGCGGCCAGAGCGATCATTATCTCGGGTGTCGTGCTTGCAATGGTCTGCATGTTGTGGTGCTCGGCAAACCAGTAGCGCGTGAAGCCGAGCCCGTCTGCCAGCTGCGCCAGAGCCAGGCTGTTGCGAAGGGCGTGTTGGCTGCCCGGCAAGACGTCGTCGCCCGCCTCCGCGGCAACTGGTACGAGATCGAGGATCGAGAGAGGCAGATCCATGTCGCTATCCTCGCGGGCCGCGTTCTATTCACGAAGCGATCGGCTGACCGCCAGTAGCGCAGGGGTCCAGGACGGATCCGTAGGGACTTTGTTTACCCGTTGGAGTTTACCCGTACGGGTCCCTTGCCGACCCGGTTTATGCATAATCCAGGCTTTAACCACGCTGACGCATGGGGAGGTGGTTTACATCGGGCGCTATTTCAAAGGTTTGATCTTAATCAAGCGATACAGCACCTTCGAGCCGGGGTCGTGCCCCTGGATAGCGATCGTTCCACTGCTCAGTACACGTCCAGGCATGCCTTCGGGCCCCTTCCAATCGTCTGGTTGAGTCCACTCGGTGGTCGTCTTGCCGTTGATCTTCAGCGTGACGGACTTGCCCCTGACAATAATGTCGTAGGTGTACCATTCGTTGTTTTTGACCGGGGATTGGTTGAGCACGTCCTTTACGTTGTAGAGACCTCCTGTCTTCTTGATGTCGCCGTGCGTCTCGTTCACCTGGCACTCGAATCCCTTGTCCGGCCATCCTCCGATCTGGTACTGCGTGTGGAAGTAGATGCCGCTGTTTGCCTTGGGGAAGGTCATGAGCTCCGCCTTCAAGTGGAAATCCTTGAACTCGTGGTTGTTGACCGGACCCTCGTAGAACAGGTGCGCGCGCGGACCGTTGACCACCAGGTTGCCATCTTCCACCCTGAAACTGTCCGGACTCTCGGACGCCTTCCAATCGTCCAGGTCCTTGCCGTTGAACAACGCATAGTAACCCTGTCGATCCGGTTTTGCCGGTTGTTTGGCGTCGTCCGCCCGAAGTCCGGAACTTAACATTATTATCGCCGACACCAAAAGAAGAAATGTGAGTCGCATCCGCGCTCCTCCCTTGTTATGTGACAGGCATCCGCCTGTCGCGCCACCGAGCCGTCCGTCAGGAACTGTCGTCATAGATCCGGACCGGCTCCTCATACAGTTTACCATCCGCACGGGCCCCTGATGACTTGTCAAGCATTAGCGGAGGCTTGCGCAGCCCGTTCGCTCGAATCGGTATTAAGATAGACCACTCGACCAGAGTGAGGAATGGAGGGTCATTCACGTATTCAAACTTAGCTTCCGGCGACTCCCAGGCGGGCAATCGGCATTTTGTCCGGACGGACATCGTGGTTTTGTAAGGCGCGGTTTTAACCGCCGGTCTGGATCGTCGGATGAGACCTGAACTACCCTGTGACGCATGCAGGCGAGCAGGATATATTCGTAACGAGAGATAATGAGGCAGCGATCCAACCGAATGGACGGGCAGGGTCGCGGAGCCGCAATGAACAGTTTCCCCTATGGTCGCGCCTCTCTAAGTATCCTCGTTCTTGCGGTGATGTCTGGACTGTGGCTTATGCTGCACCGTCCGCCCGCAAAGACCGCGACCCTTACGATGTGGACGTTTGCAAAGGCGCATGCCGAGTCCTATCGTGAGGCCGCAAAGTCCTTCGAGGCCGCGCATCCGGGCGTAACAATCGACGTGCAGCTTGTCTCGGCAGACGCGGTGACGACGCGGCTGCAGGCCGCATTTTGGTCCAACCTCGACGTGCCCGACCTCGTGGAGGTCGAGATCACCAACGCCGGCAGCTTCTTCCGCGGTCGGATGGCCGGTAAGATGGCGCTGATGCCGTTCCCGGCGGTTCGGAGGGGCGGGCGCCGGACTAGCACCTGGGGCGGGACCATGCTTGGAATTACGCGCAAATGCCCTGACCAGGAGCTCGCATGGCAGCTGGCGATGCATCTCTACACCAACAAGTCGCAGCTTGGCGACCGATTTCGCATAACAAACATCCTGCCCGCACTCCGCGAGGCGTGGACCGAGCAGGCATTCCAGGAGCCACGAGCTTATTGGAGCAATCAACGCCTCGGCGCGAGCTACGCTGCGCTCGCGCCCCAGATCCCATATCAGTACACAAGCCCTGTCATTCGTGCGGCCAAGCCGAAACTCGGTGAGGCGCTGGTGGACTGTGTCCAGTACTACACGGCGCACGCTGAACAGGGGTTCGACGCGTTTGTACGGCGCCGGCTGCAGCAGAGTGCGCGAGAGATCCGGCAGATGATCGCGAGGAATCCTTATTGACGAGCCGAGTTGCTCCTGGCGCCGGCGTTAGCGCGGCCGCTTCGCGCGGTGAGTCCCGCTGGTTCACGCTGCAGCATCGCATGGCGCCGTATCTTTTCGTCGCACCCTTTCTGGTCTTGTTTGCCGTGTTTGGCTTGTGGCCCATCGCGAAGAGCCTGATAATGTCTCTCTACATCACCGCCGGGCCGCGCGACGAGGTGTTCGTCGGCCTGAACAATTTCCGGTCGCTGGCGGTGGACTCGGATTTCCATACCGCCGTCTGGAATACCGTCGTGTTTGCAGTCTGCACGGTCGCGCTCCAGCTTCCTCTCTCGCTGGGGCTCGCTCTGCTGCTCAACCAGTCGTGGGTCAAGGGTCGCAATGGAATCAGGCTGGCGTTCTTCTCGCCGCACCTGGTCGGAAGCGTCTTCGTCGGAGTCCTGTTCCAGGTTCTGTTCGTCCCCAAGTATGGATTGCTTAACCAGCTGATCTTCAACGTGACCAGGATGCTTCATGGCGTCGTTCCGGCGATTACAGTGATACCGGTGGATACAAAGTGGCTCACAAATCCGACGCTCGTGATGCCGGCGCTCGTGTTGACCTCGCTCTGGATGTATGTCGGATTCAACATGATCTACTTTCTTGCCGCCCTACAGGCAGTTGACCGGGAGCTCTATGAGGCGGCGCGCGTGGACGGCGCGAGCAGTTGGCGTCAGTTCCTGGCGGTCACGATGCCGGGGATCCGGCCGGTCGCCGTATTCGTCCTCGTGACCGCGACCATCGGGTCGTTCCAGCTGTTCGAGCTTCCCTGGCTGCTGCTCAACGACTCCTCCGGGCCGAACAAATCGGGCCTGACGATCGTGATGTATCTCTATCAAGCTGGCTTTCAGACCGGCGACCTCGGATACGCGTCGGCGATCGGCTGGACGCTCGCACTCGGGCTGCTGATGGTCAGCCTGACGCAGATGCGCGTGACAGGCGCCTGGAAAAGCGAGGGGTAAGGAGTATTTGTCCGCCCCGGTCCGGGAAACGCGATGAACCCGGATCGGAATCCGTACCGATACGTAGTTTCAGTCCACGCGGTTGGATCCATGTCGGCGATATCGCCATACTCCGGAGATTCCGGGAGCACAGATCATGATAATCTCTATCGATCTGCCTGACGAGCTAGCAGCCAGGCTCAATGCCGCAGCCGATGAAAGTGGCACCGATGCACAGACAATCTTGCAAGACCTCGTGAAGACGTTGTCTGTCCCAGGTGCATTGAAGCGACAAAAGACTCCCGCCGAGGTGCTTGCCGAATGGAAGGCATCTGGCCTAACTTCGCTTTACGCGAGAGATCCAAGAGACGCAACAGTAATCGCGCGTGAGCTTCGTACTAAAGCGTGGAAGCGGTCAGGGTCATTCAGTTCTCCGATCGGAACCATCTGTCAGGTGGCCGGCGAATGAATTCGCGCCTGACAATACACGATGTCGTCCTGCGACGACAAGGAGTTTGTCCGTACGGACGTCGTGCTCTGTCAGGCGAGGTTTTGACCGCCGGCCGACCGTTTGCGGTGAGAACTGAATGACGCTGGGAACCGGGACTGGAAGGAGGAATGATCCTCGATACCGACGTCCTCATCCAGCCATACTTACGATGATGAAGAGTTACTTCATACCAGGTGGGATAGCAGCGTGGACCTTCCTCCTGATCTGCGCTCACGCGCTTGTGCCGGCACGTTCCGGCTCGCAACCGGAATGCTACCGATGGATCGCGCGCGATAGAATCCGTGCCGGCTATATGTCACAGGCCGATCTGGGCGCCGGTATCGCCAGAATGAAGTCGGCGGGCATGAACGCGCTCATGCCGAAGTTCGGAAGCATGCAGTCACCGCCGATGGTGGAGGACGTTCGGTCACTCGCCGGATGGGGCATGGCAGCGCGTCGGAATGGCCTTCACCTGCTTTATAGATGGTAGTAGGCGGACGGCAGACGGCAGAAGATCGACAGTAGACGATGAAGAGCTCCCAACTGGTCGGTGGTCCAATGTTATTCCGCCGAGATCGTGAACAACCGATCCTTGTAAATGAATCCGATACGCTTGCCGTCCGGTGTCCACTTGGGGTCGATGATCCACGGCGGGCCGGGGGAACTGGCAGTGCGGATGGGGCTATCTGGCGGAATCTCATAGGTGCCCAGATCCCTCATTGAACTGCCGTCCAGGCGCGAAATCCAGGCGCGCTCGAAGACGGTATCCTCGCCGGGAATGAGCGATAGATAGTTGTGAAGGTGCGTCTGAAGTGGCGTAACGTGATCGACGCAGAATGCACCCCAGAGTAGCTTGTCGCCCAGGGGCGAGAGCGTGACGAATCCGTAGGCGGCGGCAGCCGGTACCGCCGGCGCGAAAGTTCGTATGATCCTGGGCGGAGCTGGCAGGGAGACTTCGATCAGTGACATCGTCGGATAGTTGATCCTGGGCTGCTGGGCGCCCGACGCGCCTTTTGGAAAGACATCCTGAAAGGCGGGACCGCGCCTTGCAATCAGCACCGTACTGGGTCCGGTAAAGCCGAGAAGGCTGCTCTGATCTCCATAAGCGATGCCCAGATCGCGGGGAAGAAGAGTTTTCTCCACCCGCCGCGACCCTATGTCGAATCGCTTCAAGCAGAGTTCCGGTTTGTCCTCCAACACGACGACGCCGTTTCCGTCCGGCGCCCACGCGATCCGGGTCAGAGTATCCACACCGGCGCGCCATGAGCAGTCTGCAACGGGCTTGCCGTCCAGTCGGACAATGGTCAATTCGGAACGATCCTCGGTCCGCGGATCGAAGTAGGCCATGAAGTTGCCATCTCGCGAGATGCTGACGCTTCCCTCCGCGTGTGCCAATGCGAATGGCAGCCGACCGGACAGAACGCCTCGTGCACCGACACCTGCTCGATAGATTCCGCCAGGATTCTGGGCACTCTGCTCTGGGAGGATGAGAGCCTCATCGGCGGTGATCCAATAGTAGTTTTTGAATGTCGGTCCGAGACCCTGACGCCATGCCGGCACAACGCAGAATACGCGAGCCGATTGAAGCAACAGCCTGGGCTGGCGCCACAAGCTGAGGAACGCAGCCGCACCGGCCGCGATTATGCATCCCGTTACTGCAAACAGCGATCTCTTCCGTTTACGATTCACGTGTGGTATCTCGCTAGTCCACCGGGACCGTCATCAGCTTGTCCGCGTAGACGAAGCTGATGCGCTTGCCGTCCGGCGTCCACTTGGGGTCGATGATCCAGGGAGGATCAACGGGTCCCGAAGACCCCGCGCTGGCGGCAGGGATCGTATAGTAGCCGATCTCCCTCATACCGCTCCCGTCCAGCCGGCAGACCCAGCCGCGCTCCACCCACGCGCCTTCACCAGGTATCAATCGGGCGATTAGTTGAAGCCACACCCACGGTGGCATCCGGTCATAGCACATAGCTCCCCAGAAGAGCCGGTCGCCCGTGGGCGACAGTTCAAGGGTACCCATTTCCGCACCGGCTGGTATAGCAAAGGTGAACTTGCGCGTGATTTGGATCGGAGTCGTTGTCGAGATTTCGACTAGTGGGACCATGGCATTCTGGGACACTACACCGCGCGGAGCAATGACGAGAGTATAGGGAGCCGTAAATCCAAGAACGCGGCAGCGACTCGCGAACCCCGTCGAGCTGAAGTCCGGAGCGCCGTCGCGCCATAAGGCGGGATCGCGAGGCAGAGCAGCTGTCTCCACCCGCCCCGTTACCACGCTCAATCGTTTCAAGCATGGCGCGGGCAGATTCTGCACCATGACGATGCCGCTGCTGTCCTGCGTCCAGGCGCACGGGCCGGTGCGCACATCACCGGTCCATTCGCAATGCGCAATCTGCCTGCCGTCCAATTGACTCACGACCAGATCGTAACGGTTTCCGGGGGCAAACTGGCTGCGTCGATCGAAATAGGCTGCGTACTTGCCGTTAGGCGAAACGGTAACCGCAGCCGCCCAAGAAGGCAGAGATAGTGGAAGCGGACGCCGCGAAGATGAGCCCGTCGGATGCGATTCGACGTAAGGCCCGCCGGTAATACCGTAATCCTCGTGCGGCAGAATGAGCGCCTTCTCGTTATCGATCCAGAGATAGTGCTCGTCCGTCGGTCCCAACTCGTACTGAGCCCAGCGTGGTACATGGCAGAAGACACGGGCAGATTCTAGAATGGGCTTGGCCCGCCCATCCAAGTAGACCGCGGCCAGTGCGGCTACAATGATGAGACACATCGCAACTAGTGGCGCCGACTTCGGCCGGCCGCGACTTCTACGTGCCCTGTCCATAGAGTTGATGCTGCCTTACCGTGCCGCCAACGCTCAACATGCTG
>JBBQVV010000212.1:0-12192 GCA_038211235.1 Chthonomonadales bacterium
GCATCATGGGCGCAATCGCCGTCGTGTTTGTCAACGATTCCGCGGAAGAGGCGAGCCGGGGCCTTGCACAGGCGCGCCTGTCCGGCGTCGGCGGCCTGTCTCTCGCCATGGGGCCCGCAGTGTGCGGCTGGCTGGTGAGACGATGGGGCATGGCCGCGATGTTCGAGGTGATGTCCCTGGTCGGCGCAGTGGCAGCGGTCATATTTCTTACGAGCGTGCGGGAATCTCTGCCTGGCGCCGGCGGGCAGCCTGCAGTTGATCGCGCCACGGACGTTTGACGCGGGTGGGCGCACAAGGTCGCGGGGGGAAAAGCGACTATCCTACATTGGAAGATTATCACTTTGATTTCAACAAAGCCGCTTGTAGTTCTGCGCGAGTCACGAGAGCGGTTCGCCGAATCCGCCTCCTCCAGGCGTCCTAATCGTCAGCACCGTTCCCGCTGGACAGTCGGCGCTCCACTTGGCTGGAATAGGCTGCTCGGCGCCTCCGGGCAGCTGAATCGAGTTTGAACCTGGCGCTCCAGGCGCCCCGCCCGCCAGTCCGTAAGGCGCGGTGACCCGCCTCTCCGACAGAATAGCGACGTGGGCGGCGGCGAGCAGCTGGATGCGCCGGACGATCCCGTCCCCTCCGCGATGGCGGCCCTCGCCGCCCGTGCCCTCTGCAATGGAGAGCTCGATGATCCTGAGCGGGTAGTGCGATTCCAGCGCCTCGATCGGCGTATTGCGTGTATTCGTCATGTGCGTTTGGATCGCAGAGGCGCCCGACGCTGCCGCGGACGCTCCCGCGCCCCCACCGATGGTCTCGTAGTAGGCGAACGGCCGGCTGCGAACCGGATCGTATCCGCCGATGGTGACATTGTTCATCGTTCCCTGAGATGCGGCCGGGATTCGATCGGGGAGCGCGGGTGCGAGCGCGCGAAGCAGGACGTCGACGATGCGCTGAGATGTCTCAACATTGCCGCCTGCAACGGCCGATGGAAAGCGCGCATTTACGAGGCTTCCCGAAGGAGCAACCACTTCGACTGCCGACATGCAGCCCTCGTTCGTTGGTATCTCGTCGCGTACCAGCGCGCGGACCACGTAGTAGCAGGCTGAACGCGTGATCGCCTCGGTTGCGTTCAGCGCGCCGGTAACCTGGTCAGCCGTCCCCGAGAAGTCGAATCGGACCGTTCCGGTCGCTCGGATCGTAGCCCTAACGCGGATCTCGATCGCGGTCTGTCCGGCGCCATCGTCGTCCAGATAGTCGGAAGCGGAATAGTCGCCGGCCGGCAGGGCAGAGAGCGCTTTCCGCACGGCCATCTCCGCGTACGCGATGTTCTCATTGGTCCTGCGTTTGAACTCGCCGATACCGTGAAGTTGGACGAGCTCACGGAATCGATGAGATCCCGTCTGGTTCGCCGCGATCTGCGCGGCCAGGTCGCCCTTGCGCTCGGTCGGAGTGCGCGAGTTTGAGCAGATGACGTTCAGCACATCGTCGCGAATCTCGCCATGCTCCAAAAGGCGTATCGGCGAAATAATGAGGCCCTCGTGGAACAGCTCCGTGGATAGCGGAAGCGATCCTGGCGACAGACCGCCGATGTCCGCGTGATGTGCTCGACTCGCAACGAATCCGAGGAGCGCCGATCGCGGAGCGGCGTATACCGGCGCGACGAGTGTCAGGTCGGGAAGGTGAGTTCCGCCGATCCGAGGATCGTTCGTGAGCCACATGTCGCCCGGCTTCCACGTGATGATCGGGAGCAGCGACTGAAGCATCAGCGGCATCGCGCCGAGATGGACAGGAATATGCGCGGCCTGTGCGAGCAGGCGACCACCCCCGTCGAAAAGCGCACAGGAGTGGTCCAACCGCTCCTTGATGTTCGGAGAGTGTGCGGTCCGCTCCAGTGTCGCGCCCATCTCCTCCGCGATCGCGGCCAGAAGATGGCGCCACACTTCAACCTGAATCGGGTCGAACTTGCCCGTCACGTGGTCCCTCACGGTTCCTGCTCCTCCGACCGCCAAAGTCATTCCTTGGCCGATCGGCCGAGCCCAGTGCCCCGACAGCCTGTTTACATTATGACAGAGTATCTATAACCGAGCTTGATCCCGTGTGGCCGCTCGTGCGCCGCGCGCCGGCCAAGCTACGCAAAACTAACGTAACCGGAGCCTGTCGCGGGCGTCTATATCTGTGACTTCCGATACGATGTGAGTGCCGCACCATTGCGGCCCACCGAAGTCCCACGAGTTTGGTGCCTTGTGCCAGGTGATGGCCTAGCGGCAATCATCGTCCTCGGCGCAAGGAGGTTAGCCGGCGTATACGCCTCTGAACTGCCGGCCGTCACGGATCCAGAGGAACTCGACGGAGAAGACAACATTGCTTAAGCTACGGCGCACCTTACTGGGAGCGCTCCTCGTTGAAGAGGGACTGGTTACTCCCGAACAGCTCGAAGTCGCCCTCGCGGAACAACGGAGAGGCGACGGCGCAAAGCGTATCGGTGAGATCCTGATTCAGCTTCGCTTTCTCACGGAACCGAACCTTCTCCGGATCCTTTCGCATCAGCTCGATTGTCCGATCGTCGATCTGGGACAGGAGCCGCCCGATGCGGATGTCCTTGAGATCGTTCCCAGCGAATTCGCAATGAGACACCACCTTATTCCGCTGCGGCGCAATAACGGGACACTGGTCGTTGCCATGGCGGATCCGCTCGACATCAGTGGAATCGACGATCTGCACCTCTTGACCGGCCTGGATATCGCTCCGATGCTCGCATTACCGGGCGAAATTCGACGGTTGTGCGAACAGGCGTACATGTCCCGCATGATCCAGGACGTGAAAGAGGCGGAGCGGGCGATCGATGAGGACGATAACCTCGACGTTGCCGACCTCCAAAAGATGGCCAAGGAAGAGCTGGTCATCCAGATGGTCAACCTGATCATAAACCAGGCCATTCAGGACCGGGCGTCGGACATCCATATCGAGCCGTTTGAGAAAGAGCTTCGCGTCCGATATCGTGTTGACGGCGTACTGCACGAGGTCAACTCGCCGCCGAAGCGGTTTCACGCGGCAGTCGTAAGCCGTATCAAGATCCTCTCGGACATGAACATCGCCGAGCGCCGTCTGCCGCAGGACGGCCGCATGCGAATTCGATCTAGCGGACGCCAGATCGATCTTCGCGTCTCAACCATTCCGACGGTCTACGGCGAAGGCTGCGTCATGCGCATCCTGGACAAGAGGACCGCCATGCTCGGCCTGACGGAGCTCGGTATGGAGCGGGAGATGTTCGGCCGGTTTCGCCGGCTCATTCAGGAGCCCCACGGCATTGTGCTCGTCACCGGCCCGACCGGATCCGGCAAGACGACTACCCTATATGCGGCGCTCAATGAGATCTACAGCGTCGAGAAGAAGATCATTACCGTCGAAGACCCTGTCGAGTACCAGCTCAACGGCGTCAACCAGATTCAGGCGCAGCCCCACATTGGCCTAACGTTCGCGAGCGCGCTGCGAAGCATCGTCCGGCAGGATCCCGACATCATCATGGTCGGTGAAATTCGAGACCATGAGACGGTCGAGATTTCGGTTCATGCCGCTCTCACGGGCCACCTGGTCTTTTCGACTCTCCATACCAACGATGCCGCGGGCGCGGTGAGTCGCCTGCTTGATATGGGCGCCGAACCATTCTTGATAGCGAGCTCTCTGATCGGCGTAATCGCGCAGCGGCTCGTGCGAATGAACTGCCCACACTGCCGGGAGCCATACGAAGAGAAGCCCGAGGTCTTGCGCGAGATCGGAATCGACCCAGCGATTGTTAAGCGTAAGCCTCTCATGCGAGGGAAGGGATGCCCCGAATGCCGCGGCCTGGGATATCGCGGCCGAAGCGGCATCTACGAAATGCTGACTATTGATGAACCGGTTCGCCGGATGGTGATCGAGCGGGCTTCCTCCGCGGCGATCAAACAGTACGGACAACATAGCCAGGGCATGGTCAGCATGCTGGCTGACGGCCGCGAGAAGGTGCTGCAGGGTCACACGACGATCGCGGAAGTCTTAAGAGTCTGCCAACGGGAAGATTTTGATGCCTGAATTTACTTACGAAGCGCTAGACAAGTCGGGGACCAGCACGAAGGGCACCGTTTCGGCGCGCGATACCCAGGAGGCCGCGGTTCGAGTACGCGCGCTCGGCGTCTATCCCACGCGAATCGCCGACGGAAAGAGCGGGTCCGCCGCCGCTCGCGAGATCGAGGGGCCGGCATCCGATATCAAGGCCGTAACGACGGGCAAGAAGGTTGGACGGCTCGAGGTGCTTCTCTTCACCCGGGAGATGGCCGACCTGCTGGACGCGGGTCTGCCGATGGACCGTGCCTTCTCCGTTTTGATCGATCAGACCGACAGCGCTGGCCTAAAGGCGCTCCTGGGGACCATGCAGGGCGACATCCGGGCGGGCCAGCCGCTCTCCGACGCGCTGCAGAAGTTTCCGCGAGAGTTCCCGAAGCTCTACGCCAACATGGTACGAGCGGGAGAGGTGTCAGGCCAGCTTGCGAGCGTCATGACGCGACTGGCCGAGTTCATGGAGAAGGAGCAGGTCCGTCGAAGCCAGATCTCCGCTGCGCTGACATATCCCGCCGTGCTTATAGGCATCGCCGTTTCGGCGGTCACTTTCCTGTTGACGTTCGTCATACCCAAGCTTTCCGGCATCTTCAAGGACCTGGGAGCGGATCTGCCAATTTCAACACGCATACTCCTCGCTCTCTCGGATATCCTATCGCACCAGTGGTGGGTGATCCTGCTCGTGATAGTCGGAGTGGTGTACGGGTTCCGCAGCTGGCTGCGTACCGAGGCCGGCCTGCATACCTTCGATCAGATCCGCTTGAATATGCCGATCATCGGGCCGCTGACCCGGCGCATTGTATCGGCCAGGCTGGTCCGAACCCTGGGAACGCTTCTCGGCGGCGGCGTGCCGATCTTGGAGGCCCTCGACATTTCGTCGACGTCGGTTGGCAATACTGCCGCCACGGAGGCGATCCTATCGGCGAGAGGCGGCGTCCGGCAGGGCGAGACTCTCCATGAGTCGATGTCGCGCACCGATGTGTTCCTGCCCGTCGTGCGTCACATGACGGCCGTTGGCGAGGAGACGGGGCGCCTGCCCCTAATGCTGGTTCGCACCGCGGACACGCTGGACTTCGAGGTAGACAATACGATGCGGCGCATGACTTCCCTGGTCGAGCCTCTCGTCGTGGTGGTCATGGGAGGCTTCGTCGGTTTCGTCGTACTGTCCATCTTACTGCCGATCTTCCAGGCCAACTCGCTCGTCAAGTAGTTCGTTGCGAAATCGCCACGGCTGCTTTCGGTTCATATCAAAGGAGACACTAACGTGATTTCAACTTCACTTTCCAGGAGCCGCGGTTCGTCTCGCGGCCGGCGTGCCTTCACGCTCATCGAAATTCTGGTTGTGGTCGTCATTCTGGCGGTTCTAGCCGCGGTGGTCGTGCCAAATGTCATTAAGAAGATCGGCGAAGGACGTAAAGCAGCCGCTATCAGTGACATCACGACCTTCAGTGGCGCCTTGCAGATGTATGCCGCGGACGTGGGCAACTATCCCAGTACGGAACAGGGTCTGGCCGCACTGCTTCAGAATGTCGGCAACGAACCGAAGTGGAAGGGCCCGTACCTGCACAATGAGTCCCAGATCCGGCCCGATCCATGGGGCCACGGGTATAAGTATGCGCAGCCGGGTCCCAACGGCGAGGACTATCTCATCGGCTCGGATGGCGACGGCGAGCAGATAACAAGCGATACGATCAAGCAGAACAGGTAGAGACCGCAGTGCATCGTAGCCGGGCGTTTACATTGATCGAGCTCATGGTCGTGATACTGATTATCGCGGTTGTTGCGGCCGTTATGGTCCCGGCGTACGCGGGATTCTATTCGAAAACGCGGTTCGATGCCGAGATACGCCGGCAGCAGGACTACTTCGCCGAGGCGCGAGAGCGTGCTATCAAGGACGACACGACGGTAACCGTACACTTCGAGCATGGGGCAGCTGCGTTCTCAATCGCGATCGACCCGCTTCCGCAGCAAAGCGATCTGCCAACGGCCATGCTGACGGCAGCAGGAACCGATCTATCGCTGAGTCCGGACGTGTCGCCATATCATATCGGCAACGACTTCCGAGTTGAGAATTTCGTCACGTCCTCCGCCGGTTCCGGCTCCGGCGGTCCGCTCGCGAACAGCCAGTCGGACGTGCAGTTCCGGGGGGACGGCACCAGCGACTCAGCGGAATACGACATTAAGAGCGGCGACGGCTATTTCGCGCATCTAACGCTATCGCCAATGACCGGCCGATTGACATTGATGGTGCCGTTGGGCGGGGGACGATGATGGGCCGGGGATTTACACTTGTCGAGATGATCGTCGCCGCATTCATACTATCGGTGGCCGTAGTTGCCGCGACAACCGCGTTTTCAACGGTGACTCGCGTAAACGGCAAGGCAGAGGTGATGCAGACCTCCGGACTGCTTGCCAACCAGCACTTCGCGGAGCTGGCGCAGCAGTCCGACTCGCTCTCCGGCGGCGACCAACAGGGCGATTTTGGAAGCGGATTCCTGGGCTACAGGTGGCAGCGGACGGTGGAGGCAACCGACTATCCAAATCTGTTTAAGATCACGTTGACGATTTCGTGGGGCGGCAGCGGCAGGCCACAGCAGTATGAGTACACCACGTTCATGCGCACCGACCAGAATACGACCGATCAGCAGATCAGAGATCAACAACAGCAGCAGGCCGCTTCACAGAGCCCCACGGGAGGCGCGCCCGGTGGATAGTGCGATCGTTCGACGGCGACGGCCGGTTGCCGGCTTCACGCTGCTGGAGGTTCTTGTAGCGCTTGTAATCTTCGGCGTGATTACGGTCGCGCTCTCATTTACGTTCGATACGGCGATGACGACGCAGCAGGCGAACAGCCGGCGTCTCGAAGAGCTCGGAGCGGTACGCTCCGTATTCGACTATATGACGCGCGACATTCAGCAGGCTTACGCCTCGTCCACATTTACCTCCTCTGTATTTATCGCCGGCGGGACACAGGGCGGCCCGCAAGCGGCGTCCACGGGTGGGCTGCTAACATTCATGACACGAGGCAACCGGCTCATGGGCGACACTCCTGGTGGCACTTCGGGCGGACCGTCGATGGCAGGACCTGCGTCATCAACGACCGCGCAGCCGCAGTCGGAGACGGCATTGGTTCGTTACGACTTCGATCCGCAAGGCCGAACTCTATCGCGTAGTGTCGTGACCGTACCCAGCCTGCAGGCGCTTCAACAGACGAATAGCAGTCCGAACGTTGTGATATCAAGTATGATCGACGACATCTCACTCCGATTCTGGGACCCGACCGCACTGTCATGGCGTTCGGATTGGGACTATGAGCAGCCGAACCAACAGGCGGCCGCGACCGCAACCGGCGGTACCGCGACTAGTGGAACCTCCGCAAACGCTTCGGCTTCCAACTCGACGACTGCGACCGCAACCGGCGATACGACCCTTCCCGGCTCCGTCGAGATTACCGTAACTGTCCGACATCAAGACTCGACGACGGCGACCTACGTCGCAACGATTCCGGTGGTCACATCGCAGGTCGCCGATGGAACTGCGCCCCCGACCAACCAGGACACGACCACAACGTCCGGCGCACCGGGAAGCTAGCGTGCAATGACCAATGGATCGCCGGATTACGGCGCCTCAAAAGTAACTGGCAGCAGAAGTATCGCTCGAGAAGCGCGGCCCACCTCCCGCGGGCTGTCGGTCGGTACACACCGTGGACAGGCCCTCGTGCCGGTGATCTTCATCATGCTGATTCTGACCACGCTCGTCGTCGCTTTCGAGGTTAGTGCCAGTCGCGAGCTTCGCTCCGGCGCGAACTTTTCCGCACAGACCAAGCGAACCTACGCCGCGCTTGGCGCCCTCTCTTATGCCGCGAGCGCTCTCGCTCAGACCAGCGCTAACGGGGCGACCTACGGGATCGTGTCGGCTGGCCCCGATACCGATTCGAACGGCTGGATGCAGATAGGCGACGCGTGGGTCAAAATCGATGCGGTCGATACGGAGAGCATGATCAACATCAACACCGTGGACCAGGCCACACTGATGAGGCTGCCCGTGTTTACGGACAATCCGGACCTCGTGGCGGCGATTATCGATTGGAGGACGCCGGCGACGCAAGCACTGCCGAACGGCGCGAAGTCAGACTATTACAACACGCTGAACCCGCCATACGACTGCAAATGCGCTCTATATGAGTCAATCGACGAGCTGTTACTGGTTAAAGGAGTCACGCCAACCATTCTGTTCGGGAGCCCATCGGGAAGCCCGGTAAACACCGACGTAACCATGGGCGGCACGCCGCCCGGTTTCTCGAACGGCTCGACGCGATCGGTGACGCGCCAGGCTCCCGCGGGCGCCGGCGGGGCAGGCGGCGCGGGAGCGGGAGGAAGCGCAGCCGCGGGGGGCGCGGGAGGAGATACGGACTGGACTGACATCTATTCAAACAGTAGTGTCCCACTTTCGGAGATGTTTACGACGATCGGACGCGAGCGGAACGTGGCCGCGGACGGCACGCTAAGGGTTAATATCAATTCGGCGAGCTCTCAGGATCTCCAGACTAAGCTAGGGCTGACCGCGACGCTCGCCGACGGACTGGTGCGGTTTCGGAGCAGCGGCACCGGCGGGGCCGCCGGTGCCGGCGCGCCGGGCGGAACCGGGGGCGGCCCTCGCCCCGTGCCCGGCGCCCCTGGCCCGGTATTGTCGCGTCAAACGGCCATGGGACCTGGAGCGCCGGTATCGGGCGGAGCCGGCGGTGGCCAGGGCGGAGCGCCAGGCGGCGGGCCAGGAGGCGGCGGTGGGCAGGGTGGGGCCGGAGGTGCAGGCGGAGCGAGCCAGATCTTCAAGACCATCGGCGACCTGATGAACGTTCCCGGCCGCGAAACCTTCGATCGTACGGCGATGCAAAAGATCGCCGACCACATCTCCGTCGATAATCAGCCCTACCACGAGGGCCTGGTCAACATTAATACCGCCCCTGCCGAGATTCTGGCGACCGTACCGGGCATGGATCACGCAACGGTGCAGGCGATACTGGACTACCGGCAAGGCGGCAACTACTTTCAATCGCTCGGCGACCTGTTCTCGATTGCGACCTTGACCCGCCAGGAGTATGTTAATGTGGTGGGCCACCTGTGTACAAAGTCATCCGTATACCGCGTGCGAGTTCGAGTCGCAATTCCGGGACAACAGTCCATCTATGCCGTCTCGGGAATCGTCGAGATGACAGACTTTGGCCCTCGAATCCGACAGTGGCACGAGATAAAGCGCGATCCAGGATGGGCATCGTGGATCCCCGCGCCGCAGCTGCCGACTCCGTCACCGGTCGCTGCCGGCGGAGACCCCGGCTCTCCGGTCACTACCGGAAATACCAACTAGCCTGATTCGCAAATATGATGATCTCGATCGGAGGGGATATTGGCTACTAGATCACCTGCAAATCCGGCAGGAAGCGCCCGATGCGTCGCGGTCGACCTTGGACCGCGATTTGCGCGCGTCGTCGAGGTCGAGCAGGTGGGTGGCGAGACGCGCATGGTTCGCCGCGGCGCGGCGCCGCTGCCGCCCAACTGTTGGAACGACATCGCCGAGAACCGAGAAGGGATGGCCGCGGCGATCCGCGAGGCTCTGGGTTCGGCCGGCATCACCGCCAGGTCGGTGGTCGCCTGCCTGCCACGGCGTCTCGTCACAGTTCGCTTCGCCCGACTACCGAACGCCCCACCGGAACAGCGTCGCGGAATGATCGAACTCGAGGCGCAAGAGCATATCCTTTTTCCGCTGAACGAGGTCATGCTGGACTACCACGTTCCGACAGGCATCGGGACCGGGCTCAGCGTCGGACAGGACGATCTACAAACCGTACTTCTGGCAGCAGCCCGCCGATCTCTAGTCGCCGACATCGTGCAGGTGTTCGATCGCGTCGGAGTCGAGCTCGCCCGGTTGTCGGTTTCCGCGCTGGCACTGGCCGAGCACATCCGGGACTCGCTGGAGCCGACGGCCATAATCGCACTGGAGTCCGGCGCGATGGATGTATCTGTCGTCGCGGACGGGCAGCTACTGTTCACACGTTCGTCGGCGCTTGAAGTGGCCGGAATCGCCAGGGAAGTCGCCGCACGCAGATTCGCCGAAGAAGTTGCGCGATCGTTCACGGCCTATCAAAATGAGTTTCGACAGAAGCCTCTCGCACATATCTACCTTTGCGGCAGCGAAACGGCGAGTTCCGATGGGGATTGGATGGACCAGGCGCTTGTCGAGGCGCTTGAAAAACCCGTCGCCCGGCTTCATACCCGCCTTCTCCCGGCGTCCGATCCTGATGCGACAAGCTTTGCCACTGCCACGGGAATGGCATTGCAGGCGCTTGGCGGCGCGCTCTCGGACATCAACCTCGTACCTAACGACCGCGCGATCCGCAGGCAGCAGGTTCAGCAGGCGCGAAGAAAACAGCTCATCGGTCTCGTGGTAGCCGCGTGCGTGGTGGCCGGCGGCTTCTTCCTGCGGTCGGCTATGGACGCGCAAGAGGTTCGTCGGAAGCTGACGGTAACAGCAAACGCGGAGTTGGAAGACGCCCAGAAGGCGGAGAAGCCGGTGCAGCGGAGCCACGATCGGGTTGTGGCGCTGAACCGAATCCTGACGAAATCCCTGGATCGAGACCATCCTTCGGTGGATGTGCTTGTCGCCCTCAACCGCAGCCTTCCAAGGTCTTCGGATATCTGGCTAACGCAGCTCAACTTCGATCGCAGCGGGTTGATGACGCTTCGTGGTGACTCGAAAAATGCGAGGGCAGTCACGGACCTGCTTCTGAACCTACAGACGTCCGGTGCGTTCAGTGAAGTCACGCTAAGCTACCTTGCCGATGCGCAGGATACCGCGACCGGTCCTGACGTCGTACAGGTTCCGGTTGCAAAACCTCCCATTACGCCGCTGCCGGGCCTGCCACAACCGGTCGCCCCCGCACCGACCACTCCTGGTGTTGCAGCCGCGCCGGGGTCTTCGCCCGTGAACGGTGCGTCCACACCCATGATGGGGGGCCAGCCCGGCTATGGCGGCGGTTTCAATCCAGGGAACCTCCCTGGCGGTTTTGCACGCCGGCGTTTTGGAGGAGGCGGCTTCGGTGGTCCGGGAGGACCCGCGGCGTTTGGCGGCCCGCAGCCCGGCAGCTTCCCCGGTAGCGCGCAACCCGGCACACCGCAGGTCGCGATCACCCCGGGCCAGGCGTTCCCCAACGGCGCTCCCGCGCTCGCTGCGCCCACTGCTGTTCCTGGCCAGGCTTCGCCCACCTTCTCCACCGCCCCCGCACCCGGCACGGCGTCGCCGCAATCTCCCGTGGGCGGGCCTCAGGGATCACTGCCAGGGGTCACTCCCGGTCGCGTCGTAATTACGCCTGATATGGGCGCAGGGCCCCGGCGAGATCGCGGCGGTTTCGGGTCTGGGGGACCAAACGCCTGGAGGCAGTTCAGAAATGGAGTAACCCCAGGGGCTGTTCCCTCGTCCGTTAATATGGCGGGAACCGTTCCTGGAGCGGCGACATCGGCTGTCAACCCTACCGCTCCACCGGTGTCGGCGCCCGCGGCCGCCGTCATTCGTAAGCCGGCGCCTGCGAAGATAGTTGCAAAACCAACGCTTACAGGTTTCGTGATTACCTGCCGCCTCCGGCCAACTGGCAAGCTGATACCGCCAGGAGCTACGGATACGGTTCGAAATGGGAACGAACCGGTTCGCATCCGGTCGACGAGTACCGCGGCGGTGAGCCATGGTGACACCGACAACACGGACGATACGGGGGATATCGAATGAAGCGGCGCGAACAGGTAATGGTAGGGGCTTGTGTCGTGGTCATAGGAGGATCTCTCTGGTTTGCGCTTTCGCCGTCCGGAACCAGCTCGAAGACCAATTTGATCACTCTGGATCAGGCGCGCGCGAAAACGACCGAATCGCTCTCGAACGTTCGCAGGCTGCGCACGGAGCAGACTGCCCTTGAGCCCACGGTGAAGTCGAGGGCCTACTCCGATCCGGCAAACCAGCTCGTACCGCTCGTGATCGGTAGCCTGCAGTCCGCCGCGGAGCGGGCAGGGATCCATCTGCGCGAGGTCAGGCCGCTTCGTCCGAAGCTAGTCACGGACGAGGGCGATC